>CAZQZX010000180.1:0-14768 GCA_964597885.1 uncultured Planctomycetota bacterium | reverse complement strand
ATGACGCCGAGCTCGTGCGCGTACTGGAGCGCGTCGCAGATCGCGGGCGTGATCTCGAGCGCGTCCTTCGGCGCGAGGAGCCGACCGTCGATCAGATCGCGGAGCGTCGAGCCGTCGACGTACTCCATCACGAGGTAGTACAGCTCGCCGGCGCGCCCGAAATCGTGGATGTGGACGATGTTCGGATGGTCGAGCCGGGCGAGGTTGCGGGCCTCGCGCAGGAAGCGGTCGGAGAGCGCCGGGTCGCTGGCCAGCTCCGGCCGCAGGACCTTCACCGCGACGTAGCGGTCGAGGTCACGCTGGCGGGCCTTGTAGACCGCGCCCATGCCGCCGCGCCCGAGCATGTGCAGGATCTCGAGCTGCGGGATCAGCTCCTGCAGCTCCTCGGCGCCCGGCAGCGTCTCCCGGGAGGCGAAGAGCCCGGTTCCGGCGCCATGCCCCATCAGACACTCGGGGCACAACCCGGCCAGACTCCCCTGCGTGGGAAGCTCCGCCCCGCACTCGGCACACGCCTGCATCGCCTGATTCATCGCCTCGATTCCTGTTGCCATGGGTCCGTCCCTCCCCCGCAGGAGATCTACAGGACGGGCGGCCCAAGGTTACCGGATTCTTCGAGACGACTCCACACGGGCTACTCGAGCGTGATCAGCACGCGCTCGCTGGCCCGGCACGTGGACTTCTCGAGCGCCTGCAGATAGAGCGTGACGCCCGAAAGCGTCGGCGGGATCCCCGAGCTCAGCGAAGCCTTCCCGTCGCTGCCGGCCACGAGCGTGGCCCCGAGCTTGATGTCCTGGATGCCGAGGATCACGCCGGGGCACGATCCGACCGTGCGCGAGCCGGAAACACGCCCGTATCCGAGGAACGTGCGGGCGTCGGGCGTGCCGCCGCGCATCCGGATGGTCGTGCCCTCGCCGGCGATCGCGGGCTCCGGCGCGTTCAGCACCAGGGCGTCGGTCGTCCGATAGGCGCGCACGTCCGTGCCCACGCCGCAGACGACGAGCGTCCCGTCGGGCCCGATCGCGGGGCCGCCGACGTTGACGTTCGTGATCGGCTCGCTCCATCGCAGCGTCAGGTCGGGCTCCAGGCAGAAGACCCCGCCGTTCGTGAAGCCGCCGTTCGTGAAGAACAGGCGCCCGACCGCATCGACCGCGATGCGCGGCTGCACCGGGAAGTCCGACGGGATGACCGCCGACGTGTCGAGCACGCTGCCGTCGCTCGGGTCGAGCCGCACGATCGTCAGATCCGCGAGCGATCCGTTGCGCACCGTCCGGTAGGCGTAGACGGAACCGTCAGGACCGATCGCGTGGGTCCCGAAGGGGATGTAACCGATCGGGATCCGCCACTTCTCGACGAAGCCCGCGCCCGTGTCGGTGTACGCGATGAGGAAGTCGGTGGCCGGGTTGTTCTGCGTGCGCGGCACGTACACGGTTCCGTCCGGGCCGCAGAACATCCCGAGCTGCTGCACGAGGCCTCCCGCGACCGCGCCGCTCGAGTACAGCGCCGTTCCGTTGTCGAGATCGATCGCGGTGATCTCGGGGCCCGCCGGCGTCGGCTCGAAGATGTACCCGCGGTTCCCGAACACGGCAACCGACGCACCGTTCGAGGTCGGCGTCGAGCGCGGCACGCTCCAGACCGTGCTGCCGTCGGTGTGGTCGATACGCACGACGCTCGTGAAGTTCCCGACGATCAGGTCGCCGTTGGCCGCGAACGCCGGGCTCTCGGTCGTTCGCTCCTCGATGAGGTCGGCCGACGCCCACAGCACCGAGCCGTCCGCGGGATCGAGCGCGTACAGCTTCGCGGGATTCACCTCGCCGCCGGTCCGCGACGCGTACACGCGGCCGTCGCGGATCGCGAGCACGCGGCTGCGCCACTCGTTGGGATCGTTGAAAGGCAGCTGCACCTGCCACGCGATCGCCCCCGTCTCGAGATCGTGCGCGACGATCGTCGTGCCGGTCGGAATCGTGAACGACGCGATACGCGGCATGATGGCCAGCCCTTCGCCGATCACCGCCTGCTGCGCGACGATCCCCGGGAGGCTGCCTTGCCACAGTCGCACGGGCGCCGTCGGACCGACCTCGGCCGATCGACCGTTGCGGCGCGGACCTCCACCGGCCCCGGTCTCCCACTCGTCGGCGCGGACTTCGGCCAGGAAAAGGGCCAGAACGAGGAGACCACAGACGGCGGCGAGGCTTCTCATGGCGTGCTCCGATTCAGGGATGCGGATCGAGGACGAAACCGACGTGCCGCGATGATACCCGAACCGGTGCGCGGTTGTCAGCGGGCCGTCCGGACGCGCGCCGAGGACGGGCTCTCCTCGAGACGTCGGATCCGATCGGCCGCTCGAGTCGCCATCGGGAACAGGAGCCCGCCAAGCGTGCGAAGCACGAGCCCGCGGCGGTTCCACGTGCGCGGCACGTCGCGGTAGAACGCCATCGCGTCGCTGTGGACGCCGTGGTCGCGCGTCGTGAAGCCGTGCGAGGAGCCGTCGTTCACGAACTGCGAGAACGCGTCGCATCGGCCGTTCCACCGGGCGGTCCCGTGGACGTGCACGCCGTAGCCGATCCGGCGCGACTCCTCGACGAGACGGCTCCGCGCGGCGAGGAACAGCGGCATGTCCACAACGTAGCTATCGGTGCGCACCCAGCGCTCGCCGAGCCACACCTCCGTGATCGCGTGATCGACGTATGGCGTCCGCGGATCGACGATGCCGCCCAGGATCTCCGAGGTGAGGTCCACGAAGCGCGGACGGGACGGGATGCCCGCGGCGCGGAGCAGCGCGACGAACAGCGTCCCCTTCGTCATGCAGTAGCCCACCCCCGCGTCGAGCACTTCACTCGCGCGCATCTCGTAAAAGGCGGGGCGGAACCCGAAACGGATCTCGTCGCGCACGAAGTCGTGGATGCGGCTCGCCTTCTGCCGATCGTCTCGCCCCGCGCGCGTGAGCTCCCTCGCCAGCCGCACGATCTCGTGGTGGTCGGAGTCGACGGCTTCGGTCGGCTGCACGAAGAACTCCGGTCCGAGAGCGGCCGGAAGTCGTCGGCCCGGCTCGATCCGCGAACCGAAGTATCCGGCGAGCCAGCTACCTGTCGCGATACGCTTCACCATGGGATGCACCCGAGAACCCGAAACACGACCTGGGATCTTTTCCAGGGTCGTAAAGTTCGCCGCTGGTGTGCAGCCGGATTCACGGTTTCGAGACGTCGCCGGCCAACTATCCGGCGGATAGGCTCTCCATGGCCCGTACGAAGCGGTCCAGGTGATCCGGGCTGGTGAACAGGTTGGGGGCGACGCGGATACCGGTGTCCACCGCGACCGTGAAGATCCGGTGCCGGTCGAAGAGGCGATCCGCGAGCTCGTGCGGCGTCATCCCGTCGATCGACACGTTCGCGATCGCGCACGATTGGGCCGCGTCCCTCGGCGTGTGCAGGCGAATCCCGGGACGGTCGGCGAGGCGATTCACCCAGGCGTCCTCGAGATACCGCAGCCTCGCCTCCTTGCGCGCCGCGCCGATGGCCTGGTGGAACCGGATCGCGTCCTCGAGGGTCTGGATCGTCGAGTAGGGCTGGGTGCCGGTGTGCTCGAACTTGCGGATGTCGTCGCGCGGGACGCCCACATCGCCGAAGAGCGGCCACACCCGCTCGATCCGATCGCGGCGCATCCAGAGGATCCCGAGTCCGAGCGGCGCGCCGAGCCACTTGTGGAGGCTCGCGCCGAAGTAGTCGCCGCCGAGATCCGGCACGAGGTACTCGACATGCGCGAAGGAATGGGCGCCGTCGACGATCACTTCGACGCCGCGCCGACGCGCGAGGTCGGCGATCTCCCGGACCGGCAGGATCTGTCCGGTGAGATACACCATGTGCGACACGAGGATCGCGCGCGTCTTCGGGCCGATCGCGCGCTCGTAGCACTCGACGACCTCCTGCGGATCGGCCGGCACCAGCGGGACCTCGATCTCCCGCAGCCCGAGCCCGTAGCGGTCGCGACGCTGGGCGAGCGCCTCCTTCATGCTCGGATACTCACGATCGCAGTAGATGACCTCGTCGTCGGGGCGCAGGTCCATCCCGTGGATGACGACGTTCAACGATTCGGTCGTGTTGCGGGTGATCGCGACTTCCTCGGCCGGACACCCCGCGAGCGAGGCGAGCCGCTCCCGGATCCGCTCGCGCCCGTCGACGTAGCGACGGCGCATGGTGAACGAAGGCTCGGCGTTGAGCGCGCGCAGGTTGCGGCAGCGCGCGTCCACCACCGGATCGGCGGCCGGGCTGTAGTAGCCGCTCTCGAGATTCACGAAGTCCGGCGACTGCGTCCAGTCCTCGCGGACCTTCGCCCACAGCGCCTCGTCGGTCGCGACTTCTTCGGGGGGGCGCGACTCGTTCGCGAACAGGCCCTCCGCCCGATTCGCGCACCCGATCGGCATCGCGCCGAGCGCCATCGCGCCGAACGCGCCCATGCCGGCATCGCGCAGGAACTGCCGTCGATTCGGTCGGCCCGTCCCGGTCTCGCTCATCCCTGCCGCTCCTCGATCGCCCGCTCGAGCGCGTTGACGACCGTCTTCAGCACTTCGATGCGTCCGTAGTGCTTGCTGTTGAACGGCACCAGGTGCCAGCGCGCCGTGTCGGTGCTCGTCTTCTCGACCATGTCGTGGACCGCCGCCGTGTAGTCCTCGTACCGATCGCGATTCCGCCAGTCCTCGTCCGTGATCTTGAAGCGTTTGAAGGGAACGCGCTCGCGATCGCGGAAGCGGCGGAGCTGCTCGTCCGGGTCGATGTGCAGCCAGAACTTCAGCACCACATAGCCGGCTTCGACGAGCTCGGACTCGAAGTCGTTGATCTCGGCGTAAGCCCGCCCCCATTCCTCCTCGCTCGCGAACCCTTCGACGCGCTCGACCAGGACGCGGCCGTACCAGGTGCGGTCGAAGATCCCCATGCGCCCCATTCTCGGGATGCGACGCCAGAAGCGCCACAGGTGCGGACGGGCGAGCTCCTCGTCGGTCGGCGCCGCGATGGAGTGTCCGCGATAGTTGCGGGCGTCCATCGCACGGGTCATCCGGCGAATGACGCCGCCCTTGCCCGCCGCGTCCCATCCTTCGAACGCGAGCACGGATCCGATCTCGAGGCGGCGCGCCCGCTGGCTCGCGTGCCGCAGCCGTTCCTGCCAGCGGTCGAGCTTGCGATCGTAGTCGTCGCGATCGATCGTCTTCGTGAGATCGACGGTATCGAGCACCGTCGGCTCGGGCTCGGACCGAATCGGGTCGGCCGGCACGCGCTCGACCGTCGTCGACGCGATCGGCTCGATCGGATGGTTCAGGGTCCCGAGGCGGCTCTCGAGCGCCTCCAGAACACGCTCGCCGACGGTGAGATCGCGGTACCGCGCGTCGCGGCTCTCGATGATCTGCCACGTCGCGTCGGGAAGGCTCGTCTCGCGAAGGATCGGCTCGCTCATCGTCAGCACCGCGTCACGATCCTCGAACAGCGGGTCGTCGTTCGGGTCGAGCGTCCACTCGGCGAGCGATTCGTTCCAGCGGTCGAGCGCCTTCTTCCCCGAGTCGTGCAGCCAGAACTTCAGCAACACGGCCCCATCGTCCACCAGGCTTCGCTCGAAGCGGCGGATATGCCCGATGAGGCGCAGAATCGAGTCCTCGGACTCCTCGCCGCGGATCCGTCGGACGATCGCGTTCAGCGTCCAGCCGCCGAGGAAGATCGCGGTCCCGCCGCGAGGCGGCAGCACGCGCCAGAAGCGCCAGAAGCGCGGTCGGGCCCGCTCCTCCTGCGTGGCGCGCTCCACCGGATACAGCCGCAGGTAGCGCGCGTCCATCCACTCGTGAAGGCGATTCACGAGATCGTTGCACCCCGGCCAGTCGTCCCCGCCGACCATGAGGATCAGCGGAAAGCGCTTCACGGTACGGAGCCGATGTTGCGCGTGCACGAGGCGCTGCCGCAGCTCCGGCACGCGCTCCTTGTACTCGCTCTTGGGGATCGTCCGTCCGACCTCGGCGCTCTCGAACATGCCCCGAGACTACCGCCACGCGCGGACCGTCGCAACCGCCGTCCCTTGCATGCGGCGTCGGCGCCGTCTATCGTCGACCCTTGCGGGCGCTCGGACGATCGCGCCGGACGGTACCGCACGCCTCCGTTCGAATCACGAAGGAGCACTCGGAAGATGCTGAGAGGGATCACGCTCGTCCTCGCCATCGGCTGCAGCGGTCCGATTCCCATCGATGGGAACTCCATCCGAATCGATGGACGCTTCGAAGACTGGGCCGCGCTCACTCCCGTCGCCGTCGATCCGGCCGGGGATGTCACCAACCCTCCCGCGGATCTCGGGCGCGCGCACGCATCCGCCGACGGGCATTTCGTGCATCTCGCGATCGAGATCGGACGCGAGGCGAACCTGCAGGCGCTCGACGGCTCGCTCGAGCTCCGGCTCGATGCCGACGGCGACGCGGTGACGGGCCGAACGCGCGACGGGCAGCGCGGGGTCGACGTCACCGTCGTGTTCAGTCCGCCGAAGGAGCCGGGCGTCGCCGGGAACGGAACGGTTCTCCTCGGCGCATCGAGCGACAGCCCGATCTCGGCGTACAACGCGGAGCTCGAGCAGGCGCCGACGCACTCGTCCGATCGGTTCGAGATCCGCATGTCGCGAGGCGCCGAGGTCGACGCGGCCACGCGGTTCCTCGACGGATCGCGCTTCCGCGGCCGATGGGTCGCCCGCGCACTCGATGGAGCGCTCGTCGACGCGACGCCGGAGTTCACGGTCGCGCTGCCGCCGATGGCGAGCGGAGCAGGACGCACCGAGCCGCAGAACGCCGCCGAGAACGACCCGCTCGCCCGCGTGTCGAGCGACGGCGTCCGCGTCGTGAGCTGGAACGTCCTGTACGGCGGACTGCTCGTTCGCCCCGAAGTCTCGCGAAAGATCCTCCGCGCCCTCGATCCCGACATCCTTCTGCTGCAGGAACTGACCGTCGACCAGACCGAAGCGGAGGTGGCGCGATTCCTCGACGAGGCCCTTCCCGGAAAGTCGTCGTGGAGGGTGGGCCTGGCCGACCGTGCGGGTGGAAAGCTGCGGAGCGCGGCCGCCACGCGGTTGCCCGCGGACCCTGCGGACGCGAGCCGCGATCGATCGCTGCCCGCCGTGATCGCGAAGGCGGGCGACGCGCGCATCCTCGCGCTCAGCGTGCACCTCCCCTGCTGTGGGCGCCTCGACGACGAGCGCGACATCGCCCGGGCGGACGCGGTCGAAGCTCTACGCGCCGCGGTGCGTGATCGAGCGCTTGCCGAAGGCTGCGACGGAGTCGTGCTCGGCGGCGATCTCAACCTCGTCGGCGGCGCCGAGCCCCTGTACCGCCTCGCGAGCGGCACCGATGCCGATGGCGGCGACCTCGCCATCGCGGACGCGTACCAGCTCGACGGCCGGAGCAACGCCACGTGGTCCGATGCCCGCCAGCCGTTCATGCCGGGACGGCTCGACTACGTCCTGCACTCCGACCGGGTCTTCCTCGCGGCCGAGGCCTTCGTTTTCGACGCGCGCGACCTGAGCGCGAGGTGGCGAAAGCATCACGGCCTCACCGCCGACGCGACCGCCACGGCGTCGGACCACCTTCCGGTCGTCGTCGACCTTCTTCCCGCTCCTCGCTAGCCGGCGGAAGTACACTGCATGCGGTCGTCTCGGTGAGCGGGGACACCCGGTCATCCAGGTGGCGAACGACGAGAGGAAAAGGCCCCGATGCAGGATCCTTCGAAGGAATCGACGAGCGGAGATCGCTCCGCGACGGCGCTCGAGCGCGTGCAGGCGCACTACGATCGCGGCCGGTTCCTCGACGCCTTCGAGGCCTCGCGCGAGATCGGGCCGCTCGAGGAGTGGTACGGGCCGGACGAGCGCGTCCTCGCCGGACGTCTGTGCCATCAGCTCGGTGCACCCCGTCGCGGGTACGCCCATCACCTCCGTGCGTTTCGCGAGGCCCCGGGTCACAGTCGTGCATCGACCTACTACCTCGAAGTGCTCCTGAGGCGCCGCGGGCCGCTCGCCGCGTGGTATGCGATGCACGAGATCACCGAGCCCGCACCGGAAGCCGACGACAACGATCGCGCCGACTGGCTCGCGTTCCAGTCCCGGCTGCTCGCACAGTTCCGCGACTTCGATCGCGCTGAGCGCTACATCGAGGAAGCGCGGAAGATCTGTCCGGAGCGCGCGTGGCTTTTCGTCGAGCTCTCGGGCCTGCGCCAGCAGGAGGACCGATACGACGAATCGCTCGAGGCCGCGCGCATGGCCGTCGAGCGAGCCCCGGGTATGCCGGCCGCGATCCTGAGCACGTGCGAGCTCCTGCAGTTGCTCGGCCGGGACGACGAGGCGCTCGACCTGCTGGCGAGGTCCTCGAACATCGCCCAGAGCTACGCGGTGGAAGCGGCACGGGCCGGACTCCTGATGGAGCTCGATCGCTTCGACGAGGCGCGCGAATCCCTCGCCCGCGCACGCGAGCTCGCGCCGCTTCTCGAGCAGGACGGCCGCGAGTGGCTGGCCTCGCACGAGTCCGACGCGGCGTATGGAAGCGGTGACCTCGAGACGGCCGAAGCGAAGGCACGAGAAGCGGACACCCCCTTCTTCGAGCGCCTGGCCGACCGCTTCGCGAACCGGAAGGACCACGGCGACCGGCGCGTCCTGCTCCCCGTGCGCTTCGTACGCCAGCATCACATGACCTGCGCGCCCGCGACACTCACCGCGATCAGCAGCTTCTGGACGATGGCCGCCGACCATCTCGCCATCGCGGAGGAGATCTGCTACGACGGCACGTCCGCCCACAGCGAGCGGCGATGGGCCGAATCGAACGGCTGGCGCGCCCGCGAGTTCCGGGTGACGTCCGAGAGCGCCGCGGCCCTGATCGACGCGGGCATCCCGTTCACGCTGACGACTTCGGGCGCCACGACGGGACACCTCCAGGCCGTCGTCGGGTACGACGCGCTGCGCGGCACGCTGCTCATCCGCGACCCGTACCACCCCCATCGCATCGAGTTTTCGACAGACGAGATGCTCGAGCACTTCAAGAGCCACGGCCCTCGGGGGATGGCGATGGTGCCCGCCGCCGAGAGCGCGCGGCTCGACGCGATCGAGCTGCCCGACGACGACATGTACGACCGGCTTCACACGCTGAACGGCGCGCTCGTCGACCACGATGCGCAGGCCGCGCGCGACGCCTACGAGGAGATGTCTCGTTCCTCGGCCGAGCACGTCCTGACGCAGCAGGCCCGGCTCGCGCGGGCGAGCTACGAGTCGGACCGCGCGGGCATGATGTTCGCGGCCGAGCGATTGCTCGAGCTGTTCCCGGACGACTCGCGGCTCACGCTCATCAAGCTGACGTGCCTTCGCGATCTGGGCCGGCGCGCGCAGAGGCTGGCGCTGCTCGAGGAGCTCTGCGAGGATCCGGCGTGCGACCCGGTGTATCTGCAGCTCTACGCATCCGAGCTTCTGGAGGATGCGCAGCGGCACGACGACGCGGCCGATCTGCTCCGACGGGCCGTGAGGCGACGGCCCAACGACGGTCCGACCTATTCGCTCCTCGCGAGCCGCCTCTGGCAGAGCGGTGAGCGCGAGGCGGCACTCGACCTCTATCGCTTCGCAGCGTGCCTCCAGGACAAGGACGAACGCTACGCGGGCACGTACTTCTCGGCCTGCCGCAGCCTCGGCCGAACCGACGAGGCGATGACCTTCCTCGAGAATCGATTCGAGCGGCTCGGCACGCTGGCCTCCGAGCCCGTGCGCTCGCTCGTCGAGGCGCTGGGGCGATTGCATCGATCGAGCGACGCGTTCGAACGTCTCGAGCAGGCCATCGAGCGACGCCCGGACGATCCCGACCTCTTCCTCTTCGCCGCCGAATGCCACGCCCGCTTCGGGAATGCCGACAAAGCGCGAGCGCTCCTCGAGGACGCGCGCGAAAGGACGCGGCGCTCGAGCTGGCTTCGCGCCGCGGCGCTCGTCGATTCGCTCGCGGGCGACACTCGGGCCGCGCTCGAGCACTGGCGCGCCATCGCTCGCAGCGAGCCGCTCGCCGTCGACGCCCACGAGGCCGTGGCGCGACTTCTCGCGGAAAGCGAAGGACGCGAGCGAGCGCTCGAGTATCTCGAGGAGGCGTCGGCCCCGTTCCCGCATCACGTGCCGCTCCTTCGATTGCGGATCGACTGGCTGCGCGACGAAGCGCCCGACCGCGCCGAATCCACCGCTCGCACGATGATCGAGCTCGATCCGTCCGACGCCGGCGCGAGGCGCGAGCTGACCGGGTTCCTCCTCCGACAGGGCAAGATCGAGGAAGCGCTCGAAGAGGTGCAGGAAGCCCGGCGCATCGAGCCTCGGAATCCCGTGAACTTCTATGCGCTCGGTTCGGTCTTTCGAGCCATGGGACGACCCGCGAGGGCCCGGGCCGCCTACGCGCGAGCGCTCCGACTCGACATCGACTTCGGTCCCGCTCTCGAACGCCTCGTCAACACGAGCCGCACCCGGGCAGGGGTCGAGAGCGCCCTCTCGTTCGCGTTCGCCCAGCTCAAGGAACAGGTCAGCCTCGGGCCGGGAATGCGCGTCTTCTACGACATGGCGGCGAGCGTCCTCGATGGAGAGACCCTGCTCACGTCGCTTCGCGAGCTGCACGAAGCGCGGCCGCATCTGCTCGCATCGTGGACGGTGGTCATCCAGCAACTGCTGCGCCTCGGACGTCACGACGAGGCCATCGAGCTCGCGCGGCGCGCCACCGAACGCTTCCCGCTCGAGTCGCAGGCCTGGATCGACCTCGGACGCGCCGCGGCACTCGGCGGCGACTCCGAGACCGAGATTGCGGGGCTGCGACGCGCGGTGGAGGTGAATCCCGCCGACACCGCGACGGCGCGATCGCTGGCCGGCGCGCTCGAACGAACCGGCGACTACGAGACCTCACGCGTGGTTCTCGAGGAGGCCGTGAGTCGCGATCCGCTCGACGGCGACAACCACGCCGCCCTGGCCGACACCCTCTGGCAGATCGGAGAACGCGACGAGGCGCTCGAACGGGCCAAGCGCGCGACACGGATCGACCCCGCGAACGACTCCGCGCGCGAGCTTCTGGCGCGCTGCTTCGAATCTCTCGGACGCGCGGATGAGCTCGTCGACTTCGCGCGCGAGCTCACCGTCGAGCGTGGCGGGCATCCCGCGTCCTGGCTCTTCTTGGCGCGCGCGATTCCCGGCGGCAGTCGTGTCGATCAACGGCTCGAGGCCATCGAACGCGCGATCGCCATCGAACCGCGCGAGGCCGAAGCCTACGACATGCAGGCGACCCTCCTCGCCGAAGCCGGACGCCACGACGAGGCCGCCGACGCCTGCCGCCCCGAGGCGTTTGGTGAGCGCGTGCCCGTGCTGCTCCGCGGCCGGGGCGCGTGGGTGCGTGCGCAGCGCGGCGACGTCGCGGGCGCCATCGAGGAGATGCTCGAAGTCGTCGAGGACACGCCGAGCTACTACTGGGCATGGGCTCAGCTCGCGGCCTGGGGCGAAGGAATCGAGGATCGGGAGCTCGCGCTCCGCGCCGCCCGGGAGATGCTCCGCATTGCACCGAACGCGCCGCAGTCGCTGTCGTACCTCGGCTGGGCGGAGCTCGGCGCCGGCAACCGGGAAGGCGCGGCGACGGCACTCGAGCGCGCTCTCGAGCTCGATCCGGGGCACGTCGCCACGCTACGGAGCCTCCTCGACATTCGACTGGAAGACGGCGCGATCGACGAGGCGCGCGCCATGCTCGAGCGCACCGCCCCGCACGTTGACCCCGCCGAACGGTTCGCACAGGAGGCGCGCATCGCCGATGCCGCGGGCGATGTCGACCGCCTGATCGAGTGCTTCTGCGAGCTCGGGCGACTCCCGCACGCCGAGCTGATCCGCGCGGTCTTCGGACTCGTGCTGCGACACGAGGGCAAACGACGCGACGCCGACGCCGCGCTCGAGTCGCTGATCCGCGAAGACGGTCGCAACCCGTGGCTCGGCTACGCCTGGCTCGATCGCCCGGCAGCAGCCAAGAGCGCAGCGACGCTCCGCGAGGCGATGCAGGCCATTCCGACGACGTCGCCTCTGTGGCTGTCCGCCGTGACTCGATTCTTCGAGGTCGCCGTGTACAAGGGCTACTCGGACGAGGTGATGCGACTGTTCGCCGAGCAGCGGGAGCGCCTGGCTGCCGAGGCCGAGGCCTGGGCGACCGCGGGCTACGCGCTCTGCGGCATCGGCGAATACTCGACCGCCGCGCGCTGGCTCGAGGACTGGCGCGATCGCGACGGTGTCGAACCGTGGATGCTCCTGTACGTCGCCGAATGCCTGTTCGAGACCGACCGCGACGAAGAAGCGATCGCCGCGCACAAGATCGCCGCGCGCCTCCCGGCCGATGCATCTCGCTTGCCGCACAGCATCGAGATCGCGGCCACCCGCATCGAGGACGGCGACATCGCGCGCGCCGCGAAGAAGCTCGGCAAGCCCGATCTCGACTCCCAGGATCGCCGCCGAAAGATCTTGCTCCGCTTGATCCAGGCGGCGGGCTCGACCGCGAGGACCGGGAAGCTCGACGCGCGAACGCGCGCGCAGATCGACCTAGCCCGCAAGGGAGTCGAGAAGACACCGGGCCGCTACCTGCGGCGGAAGCTGAACGCGTGCCTCGACCGCATCGTGCACGAGAGCCCGGGGTGGAGAACCCGCTGGTTCGCGTGGCGCAAGCGCGTCAAGGTCTGAGCGAACGTCACTCGCTCGTTCAGGGCAAAGCGATCCGACGGGTCTCGCCCGGAAGCAGGTCCAGCTCGGCGGCCGGAGTCCGTTCCGGCGCTCCGATCCGGCGCGCGGCGGTGGTCATCTCGTAGATGCGCACACGCCCCGCCGGCACCCGACGCACGTGCCACGCACCGCCGGGGTCCGCGAACAGGTCCGCCTCGTAACGAAGGCCCTCGTCGTTGTTCCACTCGACGGTGTACCAGCGCTCGGGAGGACCGCCGCGGCCGCTGAGGATCTTCTGCAACGTGGGAAGGCCACGGGCCCCGGTGATCTCGAGCACGCCCACCGGGAGGTCGATGTTCCAGTCGTTGTCGCCTTCCTGCAGGTCGAGCGTCTGGGAGAAGCCCTCGCTGCGACCCGCCATCGATCGGGTCAGCACGTGGACCTCATGACGACCCGTGCGCGGCGAGATCACGTCGAAGCGTCCCTCGGCGTCGAGCGGGAAGGACTTCACCACCGGTCCGAGCGGCGGCCTCACTCCCCAGCCCGGAGGAGGGCTACCGCCCAGGAGAACGCGCCCACGGATTCGGCACTCTTGCGGCGGCTCCGCTCGATCGCCCGCGGCGTCGGCGGCCACGGACTCGAGCGGACCCGAAGGCTCGCCCTGCGACGGCGGCTCCGCAGAGGCGATCCGGATCTCGACATCGTGTCGGCCGGCCGCGACGTCGTCGACCGAGACCGGGCGCACACCCGGAACCAGCCGACTGGCGTAGACCGTGTAGCGAACGCCTTCGGTCGCCGGGATCGCGAAACGTCCGTCCGGCCCCGTGACCACGCGGCATGCCGAAAGCAACGCGTGCCCCTCGGCGTCTCCGAGCTGGACGCCGATCTGGCCGAGCGGTTGCCCCGCCGCGTCACGCACGACTCCGCGGATCCATTCTTCCGGACGGCCCTCCTCCAGCACGAGCGGCGCGGCAGCCGAAATCTCGCCCTCGCGGATCGTCCACGGGGGCGTGAACGCGAACAGCCTTTCGGGAGCCCGCGCCATGGCCGAGTACGAACCGGGTAACAGGCCCTCGATCCGGTAGCGGCCCTCCGAGTCGGTCACCGCAACCGGCGCCGAGGGGATGTTCACTCCGGTCGTTCGGAGCCCCTGTACCAGATCCTCGATCGCGTCGATCGCGACGACCCACGCGCCGGGGATTCCAACACCCTCGGTATCGACGACGCGACCTTCGACCGCGCCACCCGGACCGAGCGCGATGCGGCCGAGATCGATCTCGGGAACCTCCGACTCGGGCGAAGGTCGACGCACCGGAATCGGCAGATAGCGGCTTTCGACGTTCGAACCGCGAGTCCGCAGGAAGAGCTGATTCGCCGGAGGGCGGACCACACCGCCGAACAGATCGACGCCATCGACGCCCGACGGCGGCCACACCACGCGCAAGTCGACTCGCCCGGTACCCTCGGACCGAGCCGTCGCGCCGGGCTCGATCCCGATCGTCTCGAGGATCACTCCCGGATGCCCCTGTCCGTCGCGGTCCGTGAAGGTCGCCGTGACACGCAGCGGAAACGTGTCCGCGGAATCATCGGCACCGGTGACAGCACGAGCGACTCCTTCATCCTGAGGCTCTTCGCCGGCCGCATCGTCGGGCGCATCGTCGGGCGCGGCGTTCGCCGAGGGGCCCGGCGGCTCCTCGCTCGCGAGCGATGCGGCCTGCGCGCCTTCATCGGTCCACCCAATCGGACGATCCTCACGCAGGAACGAGGGGACGACGAGCCACAGGAGCCCCGCCACCACGAGCACGCCTGCGATCGTGAGAAGTCCCGCGGCGGGAAGCCCGTTCGCTCCGGCTGCGGTGGTGGTACCGGAAGCAGACGACGTGGCCGCGGCGGCGGGCGCAGGCTCCCGGACCAACAGCACGAGCAGGCCGGCCCACGCCGCACGATCGCCTCCGTACGCATCGTCGAGTCGATCGCGCAGCTTCGCCCTCGCCCGCGTGAGCCGCATGCGTACGGACGCCGCCGTCGCATCGACTCGCTCGGCGATCTCGCGCGGCGGCAGATCTTCGAAGTAC
>CAZQZX010000179.1:0-14771 GCA_964597885.1 uncultured Planctomycetota bacterium | reverse complement strand
GTGCAGATCCAGTAGCGACAACCCGCCCCCTCGGGGGTGACGTACCGAATCCAAGATCCACGGAAGGGGCGAGGGCCACGGGCTCTCGCCCCTTTTTTCTATTCAGGGATGCGGCAAACCGTCATGAGTGCAAGCTCGAATCTTCATGCGAAAGCCCGGAAGCCGCTGGGGGCCTCCGCTCACTCGATCGCTGCGTCAAGCCCCTCGACTGAGCACATGATCTCCCAGTACATAGAAGCCTGCTTCCACCATGCGATGAACGTTTCGTGAGACGACTCAGTCTGAATCGTCTCACTCTTTTCATCGCTATAGTGGAACACGACCTGGCGATCCGCCCGAGCTCCCTTGTCCGGCACCACTCGAACGATCTTCCGGCCTGCCGAAGCGTCTTGTTGGAGCTTTGAGAGAACTGGATTCTCATCCGCCGCCATGCTGCACCTCCCCTATTCACCAGAACCAGAACCAGCACCAGAACCAGAACCAGAACCAGAATCAAGATCATCTTCGACGTCAATCCGATCGCGCGCAGTGATGGAAACCTGCGCCAGTTCAGGAGCATATCTCACTCGAATCAGAGCGTCCTTGAACCCTTCATAATTGGGTACTGGCAAATGCAAATCGCGGTCAAGCGCGTACTCCCTCCGCAGCTTATTGAGTACAACGCTTACGTCATCACTCTCCGACGTATCATCCAACACCTCCGCAAGGTCGCGCAGAAACTGCGCCGCCTCTTCGCGCGAAGGTGACTGAGGATTATCAGCTACGAATCGGTTCTTCTCTCTCTCAACTCGCGACCCGACACTTGCACGACCGAACTCCTTGAGAGCCTCCCTACGCATTCGATTGATCTCACGGAATACGGCTTTCATGGTCTTAGCGAATCGAGCACAGTCCTTATCCCCTATATCCTCGTCAAGCTTCCTTTCGACACAGCGGACCACAGCGCGCGCGAATCCGATCTTATCAATGTGGACTGCGCCGGATTCGCTGAGGCTTGAGAACGCCGCTTCAAGTTCGGTGAGGATGGGCTTGGAATCGTCGATCTGATCAAGCACTCCGGGGACCGACTCGCCCAACTCTTCACCGGTGAACTCTCGGAGGTAGTCGGCCGCGGCAATGGCGGCAATTCCGACCGGGACGAGACCTTCAAGTGACGTGGGCGCGTGATCGTCAAGTCCCGGGATAGCATCCAAGAGACACACGTAGTCCGGTGCAACGAGCTGCTTGCCCTGCGGACCACCGCGCTTCAGAATCTTCGCCGCCTGACGCCCAGCCTCATCCGCATCAAGCAATACGATTACAGC
Organism: uncultured Planctomycetota bacterium; assembly: GCA_964597885.1. GTDB lineage: Bacteria > Planctomycetota > JACOTG01 > JACOTG01 > JAUIME01 > CAZQZX01. The sequence goes on along the minus strand of CAZQZX010000179.1, from coordinate 13,467 downwards.
CGGCCTGTACTGATCTCGCCCCCTCGCAAGATACACCATATAGGGAACATGGGATGCTGAGCCGCACGGCACGATGGTTATGTCGTTGAGATCGATAGTCTCGCTAGGCGCGTGCCGCAACCGACGGACGATACCTGCCGCGCCAGCTAGCAGCACCTGGTCCGATGCTCCCTCCACCATCAGGTTGCAGTTCCCTATGAAAGCTGTTTCCGCAACGAATCCGCCGAGCGCGGACCGCAATGGCTCGTAATGGTTCTTGGAGGCATTCGTAACGACGCGGGTCCCCTCATCACCCGCACCCTTCTCGAGTACTCGAATGCGATCCGAATGGTTCTTGTCGAGCAGAAACGGCGAGTGCGTCACGTATATCACCGGGACAGGTTCACTGCCGTCTGTCGGGGAAGCAAAGGAGTGCAGAATCTTCAGGAGGTCCTGCTGGGCCTGCGCCGACAAGTATGCGTCGGGCTCATCCATGAGAAGTACCTCGCTGCCAGTGGCCCTTTCATGTGCTTGAGACTGTACGAAATAGCTCAGAAAGTACTTCAGTCCACTGCTTCGCTCATTGAACGAATAGTCCGTGCCAGTCCGGTCGCGGATCGTAAACTCGAGCTCGCTCTCGGTCGAGTCCAGAGCCAACGAGAACTCGCGATCTTGTGTCCACCAGAATGGAAAGTTAAGGCGCGACGACAAGTGCTCGTTGAGTTTCTGAACAAGCCCCTTCGCGTGGCCCGACTTACCATCTCGGATCGAATCATGTAGGTCGGTCAATACGTCCTGATCGACTCTTGCGACTTTGACAAGCAGGTCGCGGGCAAGCATCATTGACTTTGGATCTTCCTGATACCCTGCCTCAACTCTCAGTATTCGGTTTGCCTCATCCGAGAGTTCCTTATGTTTTTCTTGCACCATGGCTGGGTTCGCCATCTTCTTCAGGAGAGGCTCCCCGCTTCTGACGAGGTTCATCCGTTGCGCGCGAGAAAGCCCCACTCCCTCCTTCGCTTCCTTTTCATCGGAAGCCAACCAAGAGAGAGGGACTCGGTCGGGCAGCGCGATGTCTGGATCGATGCGAAACGGTTTCGGCAGGACTTCTTGAAGCCTCTTGAGTTCACCTGACTGGACTTGACGCGGATCCGGTCGATCAGGTAGGTAGACGACGACTTGGTCGGGCTTGATGCGGAACATGTGGAAACGCTCGATGGCCCCTTCCTTCAGCCCGCATACCTCGCGAATTCCGCTAGCCTCTTCCTCGGTCAGTTGTACCCACTCGATACCGAACTCTGGCCACCGCCACTTGCCCGCTTCCACAGCAAGAAACGGGGAGTATCGGCAGAAATCGCTCCGTTCGATTCCCTCTCCAGTGATCGCCTTCTCAACGGCGGTCAGTAGATGGCTCTTCCCCGACTCGTTTGCTCCAACGACTGTCGTGATCTGCGGATCGAGAGGAATCCGGACATGTGGATACCACAGATCATCCATTCGCTCCCAGGGGTCCGGCTCGGAACGCTCGTGAGCCTTTCGGAGATAGTCATAGTTGAACGACTTATAGAACCGAACGAATAGCGTCTTCGGGATCATCGTGTCGCGTTCCACTCCCTTCGCGTACAGTCAACAAACCGCGCGGATCGCAGCTCTCCGACCTTGGGATTAACAAAGGGCAGGCCCCTGCAAAGGGTAGTTTCGCAAGCCCCCCCACCCTGATCATTGTCGGTGTCGAGCGCATCCCCCCCGATGTGCAATGGCCAGGAGAGCAAATCTGCACATCTCAGCGCAAACATGCTCCCCAGCGCCACATCACGCGCTGCCTTCACCTGCTTGCGCCATCACGGGCCAAGCCCAAGGCCTCCAGCCCCCTACCCGCACGCAATGGCCCGCCGGCTCATTTCCAGGGCGTCAAACGGTGTCACCTAAGGATTGCGTTCGACGATGGTCTGGCGTGATCATCGCTGTCGAGCGTCCGGTTCGCTCGAAGCCTCGCCGGCGGACTACCCCCCGGCAACGTACCGGTAGATGACGACGTTGCGGTCGCGGCGGCCTTCGAAGGGCTCGACGTGGATCTTCTGGAAGCGAGGGTCGGCGCGGAAGGCGTCGGGGTCGGTGCAGCGGCGGTCGATCTGGATGTCGATGACCGCGAAGTACTCGCGCTGCATGCCGTCGAGGTACGAGATGAGCTCGGCGGTGCTGCCGATGGTCGGCTGGTCGATGGGGATGCCGCCGTAGACCGGGATGCGGGGGTCTGCCCACTTGTAGGGCGTGACGATGCGAAGATCGGGATCTTGCTCGCGCTGCGTCGCGAGCCACTCGCCGGCGCGGCGGATCGCGACCTGATCTTCCCAGGCCGGCTTGAACGCCTTGGCTGCCGACGCGCCGAAGACCGCGAGCGCGAGGAACGCGGCGGCCACGACACGTGCACGCTCGGGGCTCGCGAGCTTGCCGGCCGCCCGCGCGAGCCAGGCGTGCAGCGCGATCGCGCCCATCGCCGCCCACCCAAGCGCGAGGCACGATGGCGGCGTGGCATGGCGGCGGCTCACGTAGCCGTACCCGTTGACGAGCAGGAGCAGCACGGCCACGTACGCGAGGAACAGACACAAGAGCCATCGCTCGCCGCTTCCCTGCCGTCGGACGCGACGCCGCGCGAAAGCCCCGATCAGGGCGAGCGCCGCGAGCGGATACGACATCGCGCTGACGAGCGCGTCGCCGACCATCCCCGCCATCCCGAGCGGCGACGGCCTTTCATTCTCGCCGGCGGCCGGCGCCTCGCCTTCGAGGAAACCGAGCATCTTGCCGATCGACTTCTTCGCGGTGAGCCCGAAGGTACCCGTCGTCTTGTACTCGTACGCGAGGTAGCCGCCACCGAGGACGACGAACAGCACGCCGCACGCGAGCAGCGGCCGGAGCATCCGCCGGTCGCCTTTCATCGCACGGCCGACCGCGCGCAGGAAGGCCAGGCCGAGGACGACGCCGAACACCCCCGCCCCCTCCGGCCGCACGAGATACGCGAGCCCGCTCAACACCGCGCACAGCACGAGCGGCACGAGGCCGTCGCGAACGAGCGCGCGGACACCGAACGCGACCGCGGTGAGGAACAGCAGCAGGTACAGGGCCTCCGAGTTGCCGGCCGCGGCGTAGCGAATCGGGTACGGCGAGATCGCGTAGCCGATCGCCGCGAGCACGCCGACCGTGGGGCCGCCGATCTGGCGCATCACGATCGCGAGGGGGATCACGGCGAGCGCCCCCGCGAACACCGAGACGAGCATCGCCCCGTCGACGAGGTTCGGCGAGAACGGCGAGATGGCCGCGATCAGCGCGCCGAACAGCGGGTGGTACTCGTGACGGATCACGCCCTCGAGATCACCGCGCAGGAGCATGCGCGCCATGTCGACGTAATGCGCGCTGTCCGTGAAGATGAGATGCGTGCGCGTGAGCTGGAACCACCGAAGGCCGAGGGCCAGCGCCGTACACGCCGCAATGGCCGCGGCGAATCGGCCGCCGCCGTTCGTCTCGCGCGGCTCGGTGCCGCTCTCGCGCTGTTCCGCGTCCATCGGTTCGGGCGCCGCCGCGTCGTCGCGCTCGAGGTTCGTCAACGCCCCGTCCCCTTGTCGCCTTCGTCCGGGCGCGCGAGCTCTCGCAGCTTCGCGTGCTTGAGGAAGATGTAGTAGCTCGTGTGGATCGCGATCATCAGCCCGGCGACGCCGTCGAGGAAACCGCGCTTGATCAGGTACACCTCGAAGAACTTCGCGATCGGCTTCACGATCATCGCGACCGCGCTCGGTCGCTTGCCTTTTCGATGCCACTCGTCGGCCACGATCGTCGTGAAGCTGTCGATCGTCCCCACGTGATGCGAGATGTCGCGGTAGCTGTAGTGCAGGATCGGATGCCGCAGCCGCCGCAACCGCTCGGTGTCGAGCTCCACGCGGTCGTGCGGGTTCTCGCCGCCCCACCGTCCGAGCTTCTTGCGCCACAGCCGCAGCTTGCGATCCGGGTACCAGCTGCCGTGACGGATCCAGCGGCCGAGGTAACGCGTCATCCGCGGCATCTCGAAGCCGTCGGTCGATTCGTGGTGCGCCTCGAGCTCGCGCTGCATCTCGGCGGCCAGCTCCTCGGACAGCACCTCGTCGCCGTCGAGCGAGAGCACCCATTCGTTCGTCGCATGCTCGAGCGCGCGGTTCTTCTGCTGGATGTGTCCGAGGAAGTCCTGGTGGAGAACGCGGTCGGTGTAGCGGCGGCAGATGTCGAGCGTCCCGTCGGTGCTGCCGCTGTCGAGCACGACGATCTCGTCGGCCCATCGGACCGAGCGCAGGCTCTCCTCGATGTGCGCCGCCTCGTTCTTCACGATGTAGCAGACGCTGACGGCCGGTCGCTGACCGCGCTTCGAATCGTTCGAGGAGTTCATCGGGGACCGCCCCATGAGGGTCGAAAGCGGCGATTCTACCAACGGCCGTCCCGCGCACACAACCGCGGCATGTCTCGCGGCCCGTGCCCCTGCCCGCGATCCCGGCACGCCGACTCGCTATCGGACGACGTTCACGCTAGAATACGGGCGGCGGTTCTTTCAGGTGGGAGGTGAAATGCGACAGCGTATTCCCGACGCGCGGCTCGCGGTGCTGCTCGTCGTCGTCGCGCTCGCGGGCGGAATCCCTGCGTGCAGCGACGGCCGATCCGGGTTCAATCCCCCCTCGTTCGTGACGTTCAATCCGACGACGGGGATCGTCTACACCATCCAGGCGACGCCGCTCGACAGCCCGATCCTGCGCAGCGATCTCGAGCTCGGCCTGGGACGCGAGGGATGGAACCTGACCGAGGTCGGCCGATTCGGGCTCGTCTTCGATTCCGAGCTCGGCGAGCTCATCCAGGTCGACTTCTCGAACCTGCAGAACGCGCGCGAGGTCGCGAACTTCTTCAACGTGGCCTCGTTCCGGATCGACGGCGTCGAGTTCTCGCCGCCGGGGACGCTCGCCATCCTGCGCGAGGGCAACTTCACGACGTTCAAACTCCTCGACTACGTGCTTCCCGATTCGCCGGTGCTCTCCGGCGACCTGACGCTCGAGGACACCGTCGACACGCTCGAGTTTCCGTTCGACGGCCGCTTCGGGGTGTTCACCTTCAGCGATCGATTCGACCGCGTGGTCATCCTCGACCCGAGCCTGCTCGGCGACCCGCTCGTCACCTACGACCTCGCCACGCAGAACCAGCTGCTCGACCTGACGTTCCTCGACCTCGTCCCCGACCACTTCGCGGCGATCGAGGCCACCGCGGGCACGCTTCGCACGTACCGCTTCGACGACCGCACCAGCACGATCTCGCTCGAGGCGGGATCGATCGACGTCGGCGATCCCACGCTCACGTTCCTGTCGACCTTCTTCAGGCGGGCGGCCGTCGCGGCCGGCGGCACGACCGGCGAGCTGTTCCTGATCGACGTCGAGGTGCCGACGAACCCGATCCTGATCAGCCGCGTCCCGCTGTCGACACCGGTCGACGACTACTTCCTCGCCGTCTCGCCGGACGACCGTTTCGTGGCCGTCGGCGATCGACCGAGCGGCCGCGTGCAGGTCTTCAACATCGAGCTGCCCGAGGCACCGCTCCAGATCGCGTCGTTCGATCTCGGCTCTCCCCTCACCGCCATGCAGTTCTCGTCCGTGGACGACGATCGCACATTCACGACGGCGCCGTCGCTGCTCGCGGTGACGGGCTCGACGCTTCGCTCGGTCGATCTCAGCGATTCGATCCGGCCCTTCCTCGGGGCAGGGATCGCATTCGGGCTCAGCGAGTTCGACACCTTTCGGATGCGCAACCGCGTGATCCTCACCGGGCTCGACAGCAACGGACGCGTCGTGACGTACGACGTCACCGAGCCGGACGAGCTGGAATCGATCGGCTCGTTCGACCTCGGCGTCGGCTCGGGCACTTCGGCCACGGAGCTCGTGCAGCCGTGAGGGTTCTCGGCATCGACCCCGGAACACGCACCGTCGGGTTCGGCGTCCTCGACCACGCGGCCGGCCGCTTCCGTGCGGTGACCTACGGCGCGATTCGCGTGTCGAACAGCAAGTCCCGCCCGATGCGCTACCGCGAGATCTACGAGGGACTCGTCGAGGTGATCACGGAGAGCGAGCCCGACGTGGTCTCGATCGAGAACGTGTTCTGCGGCAAGAGCCCGAAGTCGGCCATCCGGATCGGTGAGGGACGAGGGCTGGCGCTTCTCGCCGCGGCGACGCGCGATCTTCCCGTCCACGAGTACGACGCCACGGTCGTGAAGAAGGCCGTCGTCGGAACGGGACGTGGATCGAAGGAGCAGGTGCAGGCCCTCGTGCGATCGCTACTCGGGCTCAGCGAGATCCCGAAGCCACACGACGCGGCGGATGCTCTCGCGATCGCGATCTGCCACTGCCATCGCGAACGGATTCCGGCGCTGCGCTAGGTCGGCAAGGACGTCGAAGCTGCGGGGCTACTGCTTCTTTTTCTTCTTCTTGCCGCCGCCGCCACCGCCACTCTTGGCTCCACCGCTCTTCCCGCCGCCGCTCTTGGCTGCGCCGCCCTTGCCCTTGGACGAGCCGGTGCCCGATGCCGCCTTGGCGGCTTTCTCGAGCTCGGCGGCCTTCATGGCCGCGCGGTGGCGTTCGAGGATCGCCTTGAAGTCTTCTTTCTCGCGTGCGACGGGAACCTGCTCGACCTCGAAGGCCGTCTGCCCGCTGAACGGCGGATCGCTCATCACCTGGTATTGCAGCGTGTATCGACCCGGCTCGAAGGGCTTTCCTTCGGCGGTCTTGAGCGGGATGCGCTCGACGAACGAGACGAAGTCGCGCACGAGGCGCACGGTGCGCGTCCGCGCGGCGAAGGCCTGCCCCGCCGACCAGCGATAGACTTCCTCGCCGGTGTCGCGAGTGATGGTGACGTCGAAGCTCTGCGCGGTGAAGAACCGCAGCTCGAACGGCTCGTTCGAGAGGTTCGAGACCGACAGGTGGAACCACATCTCGGGAGCCTCGGGCTCCTCGGTCATGAACACCGGGTAGCGATAGCGATCGATCATGCCGGCCGCCGCGATGCCGTGGAACTCGGTCTTGAGCTCGGGGATCTCGGTCAGGCGCGAAGCGATGAGGCGATCGAGCCGATCGAGGAGCTCGGTCAGCTCGCTCGGGAGCGTGAGCTCGGCGCTCGGGTAGATCGTGATCGTCTCGGCGGGGTTGCGCGCATCGGCGAGCAGCGCCTTCGTGCGGGCTTCGGCCTTCGTCCTCGCGTTGCCTTCGGCCTTCGGCGCTGCCTTGCCGAGCTTGCGCACGAGGGTGATCGTCGGCTGGAACGGATCCGCGCTCTTCTCGCCGTACACCGATTCGAGGTGCTCGAACTTCGAGAACTGATCGATCAGCTCCTTCAGCGCCGACGCGTTGAGGCGTCCTTCCTTCGACGGCCCGTCGTCGGCCTTGAACTTCATCGTGCCGTCGCCGCGCACGGTGAGGACCTGACCGGGCTCGTCCGAGCCGCCGCCCACGATCGTGTAGCGGATGTAGCTCTCGCGTCGCGACGCTCCGCCGCCGCCCTTCTTCGAGCCCTTCGAAGCCTTGGCTCGCTCGGCCTCGCGCTGGCCCTTCCACAGCGGCGACTTCACGGCCCCCGACTCGCGCGCGCCGTCGGCAACGGCCACGCCGCCTTCGACCGAGCTCGCGCCCTTGGCGGAGCCTTCCTCCTGCGCCTGAGCGCCAGCACCGGCGATGCCGACGAAGGCGATCGCCGCGACGAGGACGTAACCCGTCATCAGAATTCGCGACATCACTGGAGTACCTCGAGCTCGGGGAGTGGGTCTGAAAGCCCGTCGTAGGCCCGTACGTTCAGGCCCTGGATATGTATCCGCCATCCTACCTCCCCGGGTTGACGTGTTTCGCGAAAAACCCCTCCCCCCGTGAAAAAACGACCGCTCCGAGCGCCCGGATCGGATATAAACCAGCCCCGTGAGGCGGCGTACGAGAGCGGTGCCGAGCCGCCCGGCCCCGGCGAGCGGCTGCTCGTCGTGTCGCTCCTGGTGGCGCTCATCGCCCTCGCTCGGCTCGGGGCCGTCGTCGTCTTCCGGGAGCCCGAGGACAACCTCGAGGGCTTTCGCGACGGCCGGATCGCAATCAACTGCACCGGCGAAGCAGAGCTACAGTTGCTCCCGGGCATCGGCCCGACGAGGGCACGGGCGATCGCCGAAAGACGGGCTCGACACGGTCCGTATCGGAGCCCGCGCGACCTCGAGGCCGTTCCCGGCATCGGCCGACGCACCGCCGAGCGCCTCGAACCGTACATCGACTTCAGGACGCAACCATGACGCTGGACGCACGACAACTCGAGCAGGCGAACGAGCTGATCCGCCTGGCACTCGCCGAAGACCTCGGCCCGGGCGACGTCACCACCGATGTCCTCTCGCTCGCCGACTCGCCCGCCGTCGGCCGCATGGTCGCCAAGGAAGACGGCGTTCTCGCGGGCACCCCGGTGGTCGATCTCGTCTTCGCCCGCGTCGACGAACGATGCGAGCTCGAGTGGGCCGCGTCGGACGGCGATGCGGTCTCCGTGGGCCAGGAGATCCTGCGCATGCGCGGTCCGGCACGCGCGCTCCTCGCCGCCGAGCGACCGTCGTTGAACTTCCTGCAGCGTCTCTCCGGCATCGCCACCTGCAGCCGCGACTTCATGCGCCGCGTCGAAGGAACGAACGCGCGCGTGCTCGATACCCGCAAGACCACGCCGGGCTGGCGCTACCTCGAGAAGTACGCGGTCGCGCTCGGCGGAGGCACCAACCATCGCGTCGGCCTGTTCGACCAGGCGCTCTTCAAGGAGAACCACGTGGCGCTGGCGCGCGCGGCCGGCGAGTCGCTCGAGGCGCTCATCCGCAACGCCCGCGAGCGAACCGGGCAGCCCGTGGTCGTCGAGGTGCGCGACATGGCCGAGGCGAAGGACGCCCACGCCGCCGGCGCCGAGATCCTCATGCTCGACAACATGACCCACGACGCGATGCGAGAAGCCGTCGAACACTTCGGCGCGCTTCCCGAATCGGAGCGGCCCGAGCTCGAGGCGTCCGGTGGAATCAACCTGGAGACGATCGGCGACGTCGCGAGAACCGGCGTCGACCGGATCTCGTGCGGCGCGCTCACCCACTCGCCGAAGGCGCTCGACATCTCGATGTACGTCGACGCCGCCGGGGACGCCTCGGCCCGATGACCGAGCGCGACCCGTTCGATGCCGAAGGGCTCCGCCGACGACTGACGACGCGCTGGCTCGGCAAGCGCATCGAGCACCTCGACGTCACGCAGAGCACCAACGACGTCGCCTGGAAGCTCGCCGAAGGCGGATGCCCGAGCGGCACCGTCGTCTTCGCCGAGCAGCAGGAACGGGGTCGCGGCAGCCGGGGGCGCGTCTGGCACTCGCGGCCGGGCGCGGGCCTTCTGATGTCGATCGTCCTGCGGCTCGACCTGCCTCCGCATCTCGTGCCGGCGCTGACGTCCACCGTCTCGACCGCGCTCGCCCGCGCGATCCGCGAGACCACGCCGGTGCGTCCGCGCATCCTCTGGCCGAACGATCTGACGGTCGACGGCCGCAAGATCGCCGGGATCCTCGTCGAGAGCCGCAGCCCCCATCCGGAAAGCGGCGCCACGTTCATCGCCGGGCTCGGGCTGAACGTCAACCAGACCGCGGACGAGCTTCCCGACGAGATCGCGGCGATCGCCTCGTCGCTGCGGATCGCGGCCGGGGCCGAGTCGGCGCTCCCCCGCGAGCCCCTCGCCCGCCGCATCCTCGAGGACCTCGAGCAGGACCTCGACGATCTCGCCGCCCGCCGGACGGCGCGCCTCGAGGAGGAGCTCTCGGAGCACTCGGTGTTCGTCGGCCACCCAGTGGAGCTCGAGCTCGAACAGGATCGCGGCACGCTCCGGGGCCGGATCGAGACGGTCTCGCTGACCGGGACGCTCCACCTGCGCGACACCGCCGGTACCCTCCACGAGATCGCCCCCGAGCACGTGCGCTCCAAGCGGTTGGTCGAGCCGGATCCGACGGGAAGCTGAAGCACGCAACCCTTCCGATTTCATTGACTTCCGAGAGAGACGCAATCTATACTCCCCCGCTCGATCATCATCCCAAGATCCCTCAACGGGGAGGAGCCCCATGCGCGCCGACGGCCGGACGCCGACCGAGATGCGTCCGATTCGATTCCAGCGACACTTCACCCGAACCGCCCCCGGTTCGGTGCTCGCCGAGTTCGGGGAGACGCGGGTGCTCTGCACCGCCTCGATCGACGAGAACGTCCCCCCGTTCCTGAACAACTCCGGCAAGGGTTGGATCACCGCCGAGTACTCGATGCTCCCGGCCGCCACGCAGCACCGGCGCGCCCGAGAGGGACGACGCGGACCGATCGACGGCCGCACCCAGGAGATCCAGCGCTTCATCGGGCGAGCGATGCGCGCCGCCGTCGACCTCACGGCGATGGGCGAGCGCACGATCTGGCTCGACTGCGACGTGCTGCAGGCCGATGGCGGCACCCGCACGACCGCGATCAACGGAGCCTTCGTCGCGCTGGTCGACTGCTTCCGCTACCTCGAAGCTCAGCGCAACCTCAAGGGCTCGCCGATCCGCAACTCGGTCGGCGCGATCAGCGTCGGCATCTTCGAAGACGAGGTGCTGTCCGACCTCTGCTACATCGAGGACTCCCGCGCCGAGGTCGACATGAACGTCGTCATGACCGACAAGGGCGACTACATCGAGCTGCAGGGAGTCGCCGAAGGCGCGCCGTATGGCCCCGACCAGCTGAACGCCATGCTCGAGATGGCGAAGAACAGCATCGAAGAGATCTTCCGCATCCAGAACGCGGCCCTCGAAGAGATCTGACGAGGCCCCAGGAACCTTCCGATTCGATGACGCTCGAGATCACACTGGCGACGAACAATCCGAAGAAGGCGAGCGAGCTGGATCGTTTGCTCGGCGATCTCGAGGTCCGGGTGCGTCCGGCCGGGACGCTCGACGATCCGCCGAAGCCGGAAGAGACCGGCACGACCTTCATCGAGAACGCGCGCATCAAAGCGGTCGCCTTCCAGGAGGCCACCGGCGGATGGGCGCTCGCCGACGACAGCGGGCTCGAGGTCGACGCGCTCGACGGGAGGCCCGGTGTCTACTCCAGTAGATTCGCCGGACGCGAAGGAGACGACGCCGCGAACAACCAGCTCCTGATCGAGTCGCTCGCCGAGGTGGACGACGCGGAGCGGACCGCGCGCTTTCGATGCGTGCTGTGCCTGCGCGGTCCCGACGGCGAGGAACATCTGAGCGAGGGATCGATCGAAGGCGTCATCGGCCGCGAGCGCCGCGGGTCGGAAGGCTTCGGCTACGACCCGCTCTTCCTCATCCCTTCCGAAGACAAAACGTTCGCCGAGCTCGGCGCCGACTACAAGAGCCTCCACAGCCATCGCGCCCGAGCCCTCGCCGGCATGAAGGAGACGATCCGCTCCATCGTCGAGCGGCTCTCCCGCCACTGAACCGACCCAGGACTCTCCATGGACCCGTCACGGATCCGCAATTTCTGCATCATCGCGCACATCGATCACGGCAAGAGCACTCTGGCCGACCGGATCCTGCAGAGCGTGAAGGCGATCGCGGATCGCGACTTCCAGGACCAGGTTCTCGATGACATGGATCTCGAGCGCGAGCGCGGGATCACGATCAAGGCGAAGGCCGTCGCTCTCGACTATCCGCTCGACGGCGTCACCTATCGCCTGAACCTGATCGACACGCCCGGGCACGTCGACTTCGCGTACGAGGTCTCGCGGAGCCTTTCCGCATGCGAAGGCGCGATCCTCGTGGTCGACGCGTCGCAGGGAGTCGAAGCCCAGACGGTCGCGAACGTCTTCCTCGCCCGCGAGGTCGGCCTCGAGATCATCCCGGTGATCAACAAGATCGACCTGCCGAACTCGCGTCCCGAAGAGACGGCACTCGAGCTCGAGACCACGCTCGAGATTCCGATGGAAGAGGTGTTCGAGGTCAGCGCCAAGACGGGCAAGGGGCTCGAGCCGATCATGCGCGCCGTGATCGAGAAGACCAAGGCGCCCGAGGCCGACAGCGCGAAGCCGCTCCGCGCGCTGATCTTCGACTCCCACTACGACGACTACCGAGGCGTCGTGGTGTACCTGCGCGTCATCGACGGCAAGATCAAGCCGGGCGACAAGGTTCGCGCGATGGGTACCGGCAAGGTCTACGACGTGAGCGAGGTCGGCATCTTCAAGCCGAACCGAACCCCCACCGACACGCTGCACGCCGGCGAGGTGGGCTACCTCATCGGAAGCATCAAGGCGATGCGCGACGTTCGCGTCGGCGACACCGTCACGCACATGAAGACCGAGGTCGAGCCGCTGCCCGGGTACCAGGATCCGAAGGCGATGGTCTTCTGCAGCCTCTACCCCGCGCAGGAGGGCGACTACCGCAACCTCCAGAAGGCGCTCGAGCGGCTGCACCTCAACGACACGTCCTTCAGTTACGAGGCCGAGAAATCCGACACGCTCGGCTTCGGCTTCCGCTGCGGATTCCTGGGGCTCTTGCACATGGAGATCGTGCAGGAGCGGCTCGAGCGCGACAACGGCATCAGCCTGGTGACGACGGCGCCGAGCGTCCCCTACCGTGTGATCCGAAAGGACGGCCAGGAAATCACGATCGAACGGCCCTCCGAGCTCGACACTTCGGTCGGCATCGCCGAGGTCCGCGAGCCCGTCGTGCAGGCCCGTCTGATCCTGCCGCTCGAGAACGTCGGGCAGATCATGAAGCTGTGCAAGGAGAAGCGCGGAAAGCACATCTCGATGGAGAATCTCGGCGAGGATCGCGTGATTCTCACGTATGATCTCCCGCTGGGCGAGATCCTGTTCGACTTCTACGACCAGCTGAAGAGCCTCACGCGCGGCTACGGTTCGATGGACACGCGCTTCAAGGGCTACGAGGCCGACGATCTCGTCAAGCTGAGGATCCTCGTCTCGGGCGAAGAGGTCGACGCGCTGAGCCAGATCGTGCACCGCGACAAGGCCGAACGGGTCGGACGCGCGCTGATCGAGCGCCTGAAGGACGAGATCCCCAGGCAGATGTTCCAGATTCCGTTGCAGGCGGCGATCGGCGGGAAGTTCATCGCGCGCGAGAACATCCCCGCGATCCGGAAGAACGTGACGGCAAAGTGCTACGGGGGCGACATCTCGCGAAAGCGAAAGCTCCTCGAGAAGCAGAAGGAAGGCAAGCGGCGCATGAAGAGCGTCGGCCGCGTGCAGATCCCGCAGGAAGCCTTCCTGTCGGTGATGAACCTCTCGAAGGAACGAGGCAGCGGCGGCAAGAGCGGCAACTGACGGACGCAGCCTCGAGAGCGGCGGAAACGGGGACGAGAGATGAGCGAGAAGACAGCGAAGCGCGACGCGAAGGCGAGCAAGGGCGGCAGCGCCTCGAAGGCGCCCGAGAAGCAGCCGCTCGGTGCGTGGACGCGCGAGCAGCTCG
>CAZQZX010000178.1:0-14801 GCA_964597885.1 uncultured Planctomycetota bacterium | reverse complement strand
GTACACGTCGCTTCGGGTGTCGATATCCGCCGATGCCGACGCCCCCTGCTCGGGCGAGACGTAATCCGGAGTTCCCAGGAATTGGTGCGGCCGCGTGGTCACCGCCTCGGCCGTCAATCGCACGTCGACGGCTTTGGCGACGCCGAAGTCGATCACCTTCGCGACGTGCCGGCCATCTTCCTTGAAGGCCAGCAAGTTGGTCGGCTTGAGGTCTCGGTGGATCACCCCCTTCTGGTGCGCGTGCTGGACGGCATGACAGATCTCCACGAACAACCGAAGGCGATCGGCGACGGGAAGGCGTCCTTCGTCGCAATACTCGGTGACGGGCTTGCCGGCGATTCGCTCCATCGCGAACCACGGCTCACCCGTCTCGCTCCGGCCCGCGTCGAACACGCGCGCGATACCCCGATGGTCCATCCTCGCGAGCGCCTGGCGCTCCGCGTCGAATCGCGCGAGGATCTCGGAGCTGTTGCGGTCGGAGTGCAGGAGCTTGAGCGCGACCATGCGGCGGAGCTCACCGGTGTCCTCCGCGAGGTACACGACGCCGAAGCCACCGCGCCCGAGCTCTTCGAGGACCCGGTACGGGCCGACACGGTCCGGCCCGCACGGTCCGGCATCGGGCGCGCGCCCCGAACCCGTTCCTTCCGCGCGTGGCTCGTTCACGCCCGGCCTCGTCGCCGCCTCGAGCAGCGCCTCGATCTCCGCGCGGAGCGCGTCATCTCCTCCGCATGCCTCGGCCAGAAAGGCGGAGCGCTCTCTCGGGGGACGTTCCGAGGCTTCGTGAAAGAGGCGCTCGAGCTCGCGGAACTTGTCGGCATCGGAAGTCATCAGGAATCGGATCCGTCGGTCTGCTTCTCGAGGGCCGCCCGCTGCCGGCGGAGCCTCGGCTTCCCCCTACCCGCGACATCGGTCCCGCGTCCCCCTCACGAATTTGGCCGAAAGCGCGAAGTCGGCTTCAGGTCTCGAGAGCGCGGAGGAGCCACGCGCGAGCGAAGCTCCAGTCGCGCTCGACGGTGGCCAGCGAGATTCCCAGGCGCTCCGCGATCTCGGGCATCGAGTACTCCCACACGACGCGGAGCTCGACGAGCCGGGCCTTGCGGGGGTCGAGGGCCTCGAGCTGCGCGAGCAGCGTCTCGAGGGCTTCGATCTCGACGAGGTTTCGCGAGGGCGTCCCCCCCGGATCCGCGGGATCGATCGCCATCGTCACCGGGCGAGTATCGCCCCCTCGCTTCTGGGCGCGGCGTCGCTTCTGGTCGTCCTTCAAGACGCGGATCATCACCCGCGTCGCCAGGGCGAAGAACTGTTCACGATTCCGGAACGGCTCGCGCTGTCGGATCAGCCGGAGGAACGACTCGTTCACGAGAGCGGCCGGCTCGAGCGTCACGCCGCCGAGGGCCGGACCATGAGCCCGAGCGAGGTGGCGCGCCGCGATCCGCTCCAGATCCGCGTAGACCGCACGCATCAGCTCGTCGAGCGCTCCCGGCTCGTCAGCGTCGAGCGCGATCAAGAGGCGAGTGACTTCGGAGGATTCGTTCATCGATCAGCGATCAGGGTATCGAAACGAGAGCCTCCTTGCAGCCGGATGACGGCGACCGAGGACCGGGCGTCGTCACTGGCGCGGGCGCGCGGGGGCGGATCCCTGAACCGCTCGTGGAAGTCGACGGGCGCGCACGGGGGCCCCACGGCAATGCGTGAGGCCGACCCGTGGGGCCGCGGGTGGGCGCTACTCTTCCTTGATCGGCGAGAGGCCCTTCTTGCGGTTCGTCCGCGCCGCGCTGAGGCCGAACCCGGCTTCCTTCCACTCGATCGCCTCGGAGGGAGTGAACTCGTCCTGGCTCCAGTCTCGCGCCTGCGACGGCGAGAAGCCGCCATCCCGCCACTGCGCCGCCTCATCGGGCCCGATACCGTAGCCGTCGAACCGAACGGCCTCTTCGGGCGTGAAGCCGTGCGACTTCCACGCCGCGATGTCGCCGGCGTTGATGTCTCCCCAGCTCGGCGTCGACGCGCATCCCGCGAGCGTGATGAATGAAACCGCGAGCAAAATCGACAGAAGTGTCCTGGTCATGATTGGATCCCTCGCCTGAAAGTCGCCATAAACAGTGTTCAGGGGGCGGATTCTAGCAAATCGAGGCGACCGGCTCCCCCGTCGCCGTTCAGTCGTCCTTGCCGTCGTGACAGACGAGATCGATGACGACGCAGGTCGCCAGGATCGACACGTCGTCCTCGTTCTCGACGATATCGATGCCGTACGTGTCGGACGCCGCCCACGCCTTCTTCGAGACACGCGCCACCTCGCGCCCCATGCGATGGAACGCGAACTCGTGCTCCCAGAACGAGCCGTCGATCGTGTAGTCGTTGGGCCCCGGGACATCGAGCAGGAACTTCTGCTTGAACCACGAGAACTCCTTCACGACTTCCGCGAAGAGCTCACCGCCCTTGTAGATCTCGAAGCGCGGCTTGAGCGAGAAGAGCTTCTGCTTGATGTGCGCGACTTCCTGGCCATTCGCGTCCATGAGACTCAGGTTGCTCCCCCAAGAGAAGGGCTTCCCGTGGACCTGGAAGACCGTCCGATCGTTCTCGTCCAGGATCGAGTAGTCATCCCCGAACGACCAGAACTTCTGCTTCAACTTGTAGCGCATGATTCGGCTCCTTCGATCCGGCGGAGGGCGTGATTCCGCCACGGGGATAGTTTCGGATTCGCGGACGGCTCGTCAAGCCGGCCGAACCGCTATCCGTCCGACGGGGAGTCGCGCTTCGGATCCTCATCCTCGTCGTCCCCGGCGAAGCTCACACCGCCTTCCAGCTCGCCGGAGCCCGCGAGGCTGATCGCACCTTCGGGATCCTCGACTTCGGACAGGGTGAGCCGCCCCGCCTCGACGTCGCCGAGGCGCGCCTGGATGCTGTCGATCGCGCCTCGAGCCTGCCGTCGATAGCCGAAGCTCTTGGTCAGCGGGAACAGGGGCTCGACCGAACGAACGGTTCCCAGTCGACCGAGAGCTTCGATGACCGCCATGCGCACGCGGGTCTCCTTGTGGTCGAGAAGCGGGATCAGGACCGTCTCGGCACTGGAGTCGCCGATCTTCACCATCGCCTGGACCGCCTCGAGCACGAGCGTGACGACCGAGGAATCGAGAAGCGGCTCGAGCGAGGCCAGGTGCGCCGGGTCGTTCGAGCGCCCCACGCCTCTCGCCGCGAGCTGCTGGACCAGCGCGGAATCCGAGCCGAGGAGCTTGGTGTAAACGGCCATCCGCTCCGGGTCCTTCTTCAATCCCTCGAGCGCCTTGGCTCGCACGTCGGCGTCGGCGCGCTCGTCGAGGGCGATCTCCCGGACCACTTCGACGGCTTCGTCACCGAGGAAGATCGCGGCGGCAAGCCGGATCGACGGAGTCTCGGACTCGAGCGATGCGCGGCTGGCGTCCGTCGCCTCGGGCTGATCCGCGTATCGCTCCTGGAGCAGCGTCAGGTTCCGTAACCGGACGAGCGAGATCGGGTCCTCCGCGCTGTTGCGAGCGAGGCGCCCGGGGATCTCGTCATTCGTGATCTTCAATGCTTCGGCAAGCTTTATCTGGCGCTCCACCACCGCGGTAACGTGCCGGATCGACTTCGTCGTCTGCAGGACGATCTTCCCCTTGTCGAGCTTCGAGTCGCCCCGCACGATCCTGCGCGTCACGAGATCCCGGGTCTTCGCGTCGAGAAGCGCCACGGCTTTCGCTTCGCCCCGCGGCCGCCCGCTTCTGACGAGGGCGTCGGCGTCGAACTCCGCGCAGCCGACCTCGATGTCGTCGCTGCCGAGGATCGTGCCGAAGAACCCCTCCGTTTCGAGGGAGATCACCGGGAGGTCCCCGCCGGAAACCTCGACCTGGATCTTCGGATTGTCATTCGACGGCCGCGCGATGCGAACCGTGAAACCGGAGATCCTGCCGATGAGCGTAGGGCCCTTCATCGTCGAAGCGTAGCGGAGCCCCAGCTCTTCGCCGACCTCCTTCCAGGCCTGCGACCGGAAGAACGCCATCGCGATCGAGCCGCCCACGCCCGCGGCCACGAGTAACAGCGCCAGCTCCATCGACGAACGACCTCCTCTACACGAGTCGCACGATCTTGGCGTCCTTGAGTGTCTTGCGCTTCGTCATGAGATCGACGACCGTAGCGCACAGCCAGCGCTCTTCGTTGACCGAGAACGAGATCTCGATCCGCGGGCGACGGTCGCTCGGCGCGTGCGGCGGATCGAGCCGGCCGAGCGTCGGATTCGATTCGTTCAGCGGGACGACGATCGGCGCGCCGTCCTCGCCCGCTTCCTCGCGGCCGACACGATGGAGCTGGCCGTTCTCGTCCCACAGGAATCGCTGTCCCTCCTCCGAGCCCCGGCCGAGCTCGCAGATGACGAGCTTGAACATCGACTCGGGCTCACCGAGCGCACAGGTCGGGACCATCTGACGTCGCCAGAAACTCGGCGGCGTCGGGAAGCGCGTACCACGCGGAACGATGACCGCGTATTCCTTCTCGTGCGTCTTCGCGTTGTAGGTGACGATCGCGTAGTCGTGCACGATGAAGTCCGACTGGGTCACCCGCTCGGCCGCGAACGCGCTCGCCCCGTAGACGACCGCCTGGAACGGCTGCCACGCGCGCACCCGATCGCGTCCGAACCGCGCCTCGAAAAGCGAGTACACCTCGGGCAGGAGGGTCGACCCGCCGACCATCAGCACTTCTTCGATGTCGTCTTCCGTGACCGAACGATCGGTCGCTTGCTCGAGGACGGCCTCGAGACAGTCTTCCAGAATGCCGTAGAGCTTCTGCGTCTCCAGCACCTCCACCAGATGCTCCCGCGTGATCTCGAGCCAGGGGTTCTCGTCGAGCTGGAAGCCGGCTTCGGGGAGCCGGCGCAGATGCGCCGGAGGCACGAGCTGGAATACGCTCGTCGGCTTGAAGAAGAGCTCCTCCTTCACGCGTCGTGCTTCGGCGAGCATGAACTGGCGCCAGAACGCTGCGGGTCCGTCCTCGTCGTCCGACTCGAGGTCGTAGCCGAGCTTCTTCGACAGGTCGCCGAGCAGCCACTGATCGACATGCTTGCCGCCGAGCGGCCGTCCCGTCTTGGCGATCACCCTCGCCTCGCCGCCTTCGGCATCCTCCATCGAGACGGCGACCAGAGCGAAGTGCAGCGTGCCGGCGCCAAAATCCACGACGAGGACCTTGCGCTCACGGCTCAGCCCGAGCCCGTAGCCGAGCGCGGCCGCGACCGGTTCGTCGACGAAGCGTACGCGATCGACGCCGAGGTGCCGTGCTACGCGCGACAGCTCGGCACGATACGTCTCGTACGCTTCCACCGGCGTCGTCAGGACGAGGTCGCGGATGCGCTCACCCGTCGATCGCTTGATCTCCGCGAAGAGCTCCCGCACGAACAGTCGCGCGACGTCCCGCGCCGTGTACGACTTCCTCCCCACCTGCGCGAGCACGCGGAGCGCTTCGCGGTCGAGGTACGGCTTGAAGGCCGGCACGTAGCCGGGCAGGATCGAGCCCAGGTTGCGATCCACCGCCGGGCGACCGATCCAGGCGAGCCGCCCCAGGAACCAGCGTCGCGAGAGCAGCCGACGACGGCCGACGCGTGCCCACCAGGTCGGATCCTGCAGGATCTCGGTAGCACTCGGGATCAATCGCGGCGCGGCGAGAGGCTCGGTGCCGCCCGGTACCCGGCAGATCGTCGGCAGCTCGAGCAGCCGCGGCGCCGCGGAATCCTCGTCCCAGCGCGCGACGCGCGTGTGGCTGTTCCCGAGATCGATGGCCCATCCGCTCATTCCGCCGGAGAGTTTACTCGATCTCGCCCACCACGGCGAGGCAGCTCGCTCCCGGCAAGGGCTCCCCGGCTTCTCGCTCGACGCGCTGGCTCGGGCGGAACCAGTTCCGGTTCGGAGACTCGGGGCCCGCATCCGCGTCGTGCCGGTACGCGAGGATCGCCTCCATCGCGGGATCTCGCCGCCCGAGAAAGTCCGCGAACGAGAGCTCGGCGGGAATGTCGGGCGTGATCCAGGGACGCCGATCCCGCGGGTCGGACCCCTGCCAATAGAGCTCGGAGCATCGAAGCACGAGACGGCTCCTCGGCAGGACGACGCGCCGGGTGTCCCCGAAGTGATTGGGCGTCGCGCCGGGCGGCTCCCCGACAAACAGCGCGTGCGTGTGCTTCTCGATGTCTACCGCGAGCCCCATCGCGGCCGAGAACGTGTCGCGCCCGGTGATCACGAAGAGCCGGCCGGGCTCCCGGATCTCGTCGCAGCCGATGAGACCGTGCACGAGCGGTTGGTTCAGATAGTTGTTCCCGCCGCCGTTCTCGCGCAGGTCGAGAACGAGCTTCACTACCTCGTGACCTTCGATGAACTCGAAGATCCCGCGGCTGAACTCGGCCAGCGACTCGCCGTCGTCGTCGCGGATGCTCTCGATGTAGACGTACAGTACCCGCTCTTCGGCCAGGTACTCCATCGCATAGTTGCCGTCCATCCGGCGATAGAGCGGCTTCTGCAACCGGACGTGGGCATCCGCATCGCGCCACTCGGGCGTGATCCAGGAATCGGTCGTCGCCGGCACGGTGATTTCCGCGACGCTTCCATCGTCGGTCTCGACGCCGATCGAGACCTGCTCGGCGACGTCGGGGGTTACGCCGGCCGCGTGGAGCGCCCAGGGATTCCTCAGGTAGTGCGGGAACAGATCGAGCGCGCCCATCCCGTTGTCGCTCGAGAGGAACGGACGGAGCGCCGCGAAGACCTCGGCCACCGGCTTGCCGTTCACGCTCACGATGCGCTTGCCAAACAGCTCGGCGTGATCGCGGTGGCCCGTGCGGACGTAGAGCCCGTCCGAGAAGACCTGGGTGTGGATCGGCAGCCAGCGTCGGCCGCGCTGAAGACGCGACGGGATATCGATCCGGGAATGGCCGTCCCCGAGCATCGCGACGATCCGCTGGAAGCCGTAGATCGCCTCGCCGACCGTGCAGTCCGGGCTCGCGAGCTTCGCCTCGAGCTCTTGGACCGCGACACGCCATTCTTCCGGCGTGTGCCGGTGATAGGGGTCGGGGTGGATCTCCTCGATCTGGGCCAGCAGGAACGGCACGTCCTCGACCCACACAGAAACATCGGGCCCGCCGGCCGCGCTGCTTCCCCCCACCGCCAGAAACACAACCACCCCCGCCGCGATCCTCGCCATCCAAGCCGTCATCGGTCACCTCGTTCCACGAGACCCCAGGCCGGACCCGGATAGACCGGAAGCGCAATCGGATACGGAACCCCGACGCCATTGTACGGGATTTTCGTGGAGAATGTGGATGCCGGGAGCCGGGCGGCTACGTCTCGCCTTCGCCCCGCTTCGTCCCGAGCGTGGGGTTGAGGCGCACGATCTCGACCTCGCTGCGGTCGAAGTCCATCGAACCGATGTCGTCGACGTCGATGGAGATCGCGCTGTCGCTCGCGTCGAGCAGCACGCCGCTGTAGTTCTTCCGCCCATCCTCAGCGCGCGCTTCCTTCAGCGTGAGGCGGACGCGCTCGCCCTGGTAGCGCTCGAAGTCCTTGGGGCGGGTGAGCGGGCGATCGATGCCGGGGCTCTCCACCTCGAACCGGAAGTCCCCGGGATCGAGCCCCTTCTCGTACACGAGGCTGCGCACGAGCTTCACCGCTCGCACGCATTCGTCCACCGGTACGCCGCCCTCCTGGTCCACGACGAGACGCAGGAACCCGCCGCCCCCGAAGTGGGCGTCCACGATGTCAAAGCCCTCGGACTCGAGAGTTGCGAGGATCTCCGCTTCCATGTCCTTGAGCTTGTTCTTCATCGATCTTCCTTCATCTGGCGTTGTGAACCCATTCGAACTCGCGGGCGATGCCGTCTTCGAGGTTCGCCACGCCTTCGAGCAGCGCTCGCTCCATCAGGATCGCGAACGTGTACGTCTCGATCACGTACTCGCGGGTCAGGTCCTCGGCACGCGCGAATCGATAGGCGCGCCGCGTCTCCTCGTGCGTCGACCGAACGCCGCCGCCCCCCTCGAAGAAGAGCGGCAAGTGGAAGTGCACGCGCACCTCCGAAAGAGCCTCGAGCTCGGACCGGTCGCGCGCGAGGAACTCGGGGACATCCCGGTCGCGCAGGCACACCTCGCTGCCGTCTCTTCCGATTCCGAGAACCTGGTGCAGGTAGCGAGGCTCGCCGAGGGCGGCGAGGAACTCCATGCCCTCGGCGTTCGTCGCCGGATCCGAGACGGCCAGACAGTTCGACAGGTGGAGCTTTCCGATCGGAACGCCGTGATCCCGCATCGCGCGAAGGCTCGACTCGGGCTCCTCGAACTGCAACGAGAAGTGACACGTGTCGTAGTTCAGGGCGAGATGCGCGGCGAGGATCTCCCGCGCCCGCTCGGGGGATTCGCCGGCGCGCTTGACGATCTCCTCGACCCCGACGCGTTCGAGTCGATCCCAGAGCTCGAGAACTTCGGACGTGTTCTCGACGGTGTTCAGCGGCTCGGGCTCGAGCGCGAGCCGGATCGTCCGGCCGCTCTCGTCGCGAAGACGTGAGAAGTCGAGCGCCGCGCGCGAGAGATTCCGCGCCATCGCGTCGCGCGCTTCCTCGTCGTGCCCCCACGCCTTGAACGATCCCGTGAGCGTGCTGACCGTTCCCGCGTCGCCTTCGGGCAAGAGGCCGGCGGCGATCCGTCCGAGCCGGCTTGTCGCCTCCACGCGCTCCTCGTCGAGCCACGTGGGACGAAAGACATCTTCCTTCACGCGCTCGCCGTGGAACTCGCTGATCGGAAAGCCGTTCAGCGTGAAGCACCGAAAGCCGAGCTGATCGAGCCGACCGCGCAGGTCGGCGAGCGCTCCCGCGTCGTCCGAGAGCTCGCGGATCGCCGGCATCCCGAAGCGGAGCTCCACCCCGAGCGGCTCGCCCGGGCTCACGCGCTGCCGCACCGGTACGAGGGTCTGGTCGAGGGCCCGCAGCACCTCGTCCGTCGTCTCGCTCGGGAACAGGTTCATTCCATAGCCGAGGCGTTCGGATCTCATGGTTCGGTCGAGTCTCTCGCGGGGTCCGGGGTCGAAGCGGAGGATTTTCGATCATTCGCCTGCACGGGTCCAGCATTTCTGCTAAACAATCCCGTCATGACGCTTCTGGTGGCTCTCATCGCCCTGGGATGCGGGCTCCTGGCCTTGCACCAAGCGGCACCCGGTCGGCCGATCGGGCCCTCCCCGGAAACCTACCCCGTCGCCGAGCGACGACTCGACAACGGGCTCGGCGTGCTCGTGCACGAGGCCCCAGGAACGCGGGTCGCCTGCGCGTATCTCTTCGTGAAGGCGGGCTCGCGATTCGAACGCGAAGGCGCCACGGGCGTGAGCCACCTCATCGAGCACCTGATGTTTCGCGGCACGAAGCGCTTCCCGTCCGGGTCCTTCGACCGCATCCTCGAGAGCTGTGGCGGAGAGTCCAACGCTTATACCGGTCACGACGTCACCGTCTACCACGAATCGTTTCCGCCCGACGCGCTCGGCACCGTTCTCGACATGGAGCTCGACCGGCTCGCGCACACCGAGTTCAGCGAGGTCGCCCTCGACAAGGAGCGCACGATCATCCTCGAGGAGCGCAAGATGGACCTCGAGGATTCGGGCTACGGGCGCATGCTCGAGACGCTGTACCGAGAGGCGTTCCGCGTGCACCCGTATCGGCACCCGGTCATGGGATCCGTCGCCGACCTCGAGGCGATGACGATCGAGAAGTGCCAGTCCTACTTCCACCGCCACTACTCGCCTCCGAACATGACGCTGGTCGTGGCCGGCGACGTCCGGACCGACGCGACGCTGCGCGAGATCGATCGACGCTTCTCGACGCTGCCCGCGGCGTCGCTCGACGCGGTCGCGATTCCCGAAGAGCCTCCCCAGACCGCCGTGCGGAGTGCGACGGTCTCGGCCCCCGCGGAGTTTCCCTCGGTGCTCGTCGGCTATCGGATTCCGGGCTTCGAGCACGACGATCTTCCCGCCCTCGATGCGGTCGAGACGATCCTCGGCCTCGGGCCCACGTGCAGGCTGCATCGCCACCTCGTGGAGGATACCCCGGTCGCGCTCGACTTCGAAGTCGACGCGGACGAGCTGATCGATCCCGGGCTCCTCGCCATCTACTTGCAGGCTCGCGAGGGGGTCTCGGTCGATCGACTCGTGGAACGACTCGACGAGCAGATCGCCCGGTTGCGCGACGAACCCGTGACGGAAGCCGAGATCGAGAAATTCCGGCGGGTGACCTTGGTCGACCACCTCGGCGCGTTCAAGACCGTCTCCGGTCGCGCCGAGCTGCTAGGAACCTACGCGGCGCTATGCGACGGACCGGACGAGCTGTATCGGGTGCCCGAGTACTACATGGCAATCACCCCGGACGACATCCAGCGCGTCGCCAGGAAGTACCTCGACCCGCGGGCGCGCACTCGCGTCGACCTCGTGCCGCTGCCCGAAGACGACGAGGAAGGGGCCGAAGACGACGCGAACGAAGACCAGGACGCCGACGAGGCGCGCCCGTGATCCGCTGCGGCCCCTCGATCGCCCTGCCGGGCGGCCCGCTGATCGTCCTCGAGCCGGAGCGCAAGCTCCCACTCGTGCAGTTTCTTCTCCGGATCGAGGCGGGCTCGGCTTTCGAGCCCCCCACGCTCGGCGGCATGGCCGAGCTGACCACGCGCCTCCTTCGCCGCGGCACGGCCGATCGCACCGGGCCCGAGCTCGAGCGCCGTCTCGACGAGCTCGGAGCCTCGCTCGCGGAAGACCTCGATCACGACGCCGTGGACCTCTCGCTCGAAGTGCTGTCCCGAGACGCCGAGGAAGGGCTCGCGCTCCTGCTCGAGGTCGCGTTCCGCCCCTCGTTTCCCGAGGCCGACATCGAGCGCGTCCGCGGACTGCTCGTCGACGACATCGCGGCGCTGGCCGACGAACCGGCCGAGCTCGCGGATCTGATCTTTTCCGCCGAGTACTACGCCCCCCACCCCTACCATCGCTCGGAATGGGGGACGCGCGAGTCGGTGCAACGCATCACGCGTGAAGACCTGGTGGCGTTCCATCGCCGACACTTCCGGCCCGAGCGCACGATCCTCGGGATCTCGGGGGACTTCGACCCCGACCGGCTGATCGAGGTCACGCGGCGGCTCCTGCCGGCAGGGAACGGGTCGGCACCCCGGGGACCCGTGTCGACCGAGCGGCCACGCGGCGTCCAGGGCCTGCGAGTCGTCGCGGCCCATCGCCCCGGCATCGAGCAATCGCACATCCGCATCGGCGGCGGGCTGGTCCGCGCCGATCATCCGGACTTCAACGCCATCGAGATCGACAACACGATCCTCGGCGGCCTCTACACGTCGCGGCTCGTCGAATCGATCCGGATCCGTCACGGGCTCTCCTACGACATCGCGAGCTCGTTCGATGCGGGACGAGATCCGGGCCCGTTCGTCGTCGAGACGTACACGCGCCACGATCGCGCCGTCGAGACGATCCGCCGGATTCGTGAGGAGCTCGAACGGTTCTCCGCCGACGGACCGACCGACGACGAGATCGAGCGCGCCCTCCGGTACCATGAGGGGGCGATGGCGTTCGAGATCGAGACCGCCGAGAGCCTCATGGAAGAACGGATGGAGCTCCGGTTCCACGGCCTGCCGGAGAGCACGCTCGTCGATCTGCCGGCGCAGCTCCGCGCGCTCGACCGGGATACGCTCCGCCGCGTCGCCAACGAGCACTTCCCCGCGCACGACCTGCTCGTCGTCGTCGTGACCGACCTCGCGAAGAACCGGGACGCGCTCGCCGGCCTCGGCCCGATCACGGAGATCGACGCCCGGACCGGCCGGCCGAGCTCCGACCCGGAAAGCGACTCCTGAGCGGCCTCGCGCCTTTGTATAATCGCCGCCCGCCCCGGGAGCGCACACCGTGCCGCCGGGCGATTCGAGGCCACGACGATGCGCTGTGAACTGACCAAGAGCTTCCGTTTCGAAGCCGCCCACGACCTTCCGGGGTTCCCCGAGGGGCACAAGTGCCGCCGGCTTCACGGACACAGCTACCAGATCCGGGTCCACGTGGAAGGCGAGGTCGATGCGACCACCGGCTGCGTGATCGACTTCGGGGACATCGGAAGGGCCGTCAAGCCGTGGATCGAGCGGCTCGACCACCGCTATCTCAACGACATCGAAGGGCTCGAGAACCCCACCTCCGAGCACCTCGCCGCATGGATCTGGGACCGGATCGTCGGGGATCTGCCGCGCCTGACAATGGTGGTCGTCGAGGAAACCTGCACGTCCCAGTGCATCTTCCGGGGCCCGGAGCCGCTCGCCGAATGAGCCCTGCCGGGGCCCATGGAATCGCTCCCGGATTTCGGGTGATGGAACCCCGATTTCGGGGTATCGTTGGGAAGTCTTTCCGCCTCTCGACCCCGTCACCACTGGATACCATCGCGCCATGAGGCCCTTCCGTCGCCGCCTGGCGTGCGCGCTGCCCGCGCTCACGCTCACCCTTGCTGCGCTCGTCTCGTCCGCCTCTTTCGCCCAGGACCGGATCTGGACCGTCGAGGGACGGGAGCCCGGCATTCGCTTCGGATCGGCCCTCGCCCGGGTCGGCGACCTCGACGGCGACGGGATTCCCGAGATCGCGGCGGGAGCCCCCGCGTTCGATCGGCGCACCGTGCCGGACGCGGGCCGGCTGTACGTGCTGAGCGGGACCGGCCTCGACGCGCTCTTCCTGCACACCGGTCTCGACGTCGGTGAACAGCTCGGAGGAGCGATCGACGGCGGTTTCGACCTCGACGGCGACGGCACGTTCGACATCCTGGCCGGCGCCGGCGCGAGCACGATCGACTGCGGCGACGGGTGCATCCCGCCAAGCGTGGACGGCGGCATCACCGTCTTCTCCGGGGCCACCGGCGACCGGCTCCTGCAGATCGAAGAAAGCGTGGCCGGCGAGAACCTCGGGGCGAGCGTGGCGTTCGTGCCCGACCTCGACGGCGACGACGTCCCCGACATCGCGGCCGGCAGCACCGGCATCGTCGTGTCGAGCCACAGCGAGGCCGGACGGTTCGCCGTCTACTCCGGTGCGGACGGATCCGTCCTCTACCGCATCGACGGAACGAGAACGCGCCAGCGCATCGGCGCATCGATCGCCCGGCTCGGCGACGCCAACGGAGACGGGCATCCGGATCTCGCAGTCGGCGCGCCGGGCTACCTGACGACGACCGGGAGCGTCCTGGTGCTGAGCGGCCCGGGCCCGGCGAGCGTCGCCGGCGTGGCCGGACGCTTCATCGCGGGCGAGTTCGGTTACGCGGTGGCGGCCGTCGACGACTTCGACGGGGACGCCCTTCCCGAGCTGATGGTCGGGGCGCCCCACGCGGGTGCCACCGGGGGCGGCGAAGTCACGATCTACGGCAGCGCCAGCCTCTACCAGAACGTCCTGCGGCGATACGACAGCGATTGCCCGGACGCGCAGCTCGGCTTCGCGGTCGCCGATGCCGGCGACGTCGACGGCGACGGAATCGGCGATCATGCGATCGGAGCGCCGGGCGTCTGCACGGCCGACGGCCGCGGGCTCGTGCAGGTCCTGTCCGGCGTGGACGGTTCGCTGATCTTCGAGTCCACGGGCGAGGAGAATGGCGACCGATACGGGCACGCGCTGCTCGGCGGGATCAACGGGCCGTTCTACTCGGACGTGCTCGTCGGAAGTCCGGCGAGTGATCCCGAGGCCGGCGTCGATGCGGGCCTCGTCGATCTGCGCCGCATCGCGATCAGCCTCGACTGCCTTCGCGGCAACGTGAACGCCGGAGCCGGGATTCCCCGCGATGTGCTCACGGTGAACGGCTCGATCGGAGCGCCGGGTACGCGCATCGTCCGGCTCGATCGTGACGAACCGCTGGTCATCGCGATGGAGGCGCCGCCGTCCCGCGTCCAGGCGCGCTTCGCGATGTACGCCTACGCGGGCTTCCCCAACGAGTCGACGGTCAAGGCGCAGCCCCAGCAGACCGGCGACATGTGCTTTGCGACGCCCTACGACGGCACGTTCGGCCTGCCGCGAATCATCTGGAACAACCTCGGCGAGCCGTTCGTCTTCGGCAAGCCCGACTTCCCGTCGCAGCCGGCGCCGTCACTCGTCTTCGAGCAGCCGAACGGTGTCGGTCGCCGCGCGCGCGGCACCGTTCAGGCCCTGATCCGCGACGACGCGGCCCTCGGCACCGACGGACTCGCGATCACGAACGCGGTGCTGCTCGACGTCCGCTGAGGGCGCACGCTCCCCGTCTACGGACGAGGGGCCGTGGAGTACCGGGCGGACGCAGGCTCGATCCCTACTTGTTCACCGCGTGGATGGCTTCCCCGAGCGCGGCCTTGGCGGCTTCCATCATGCCTTCGGCGAGCGTCGGGTGCGCGTGGATCGTCAGGGCCATGTCCTCGACAGACGCGCCCATCTCGAGGGCCAGGCCGGCTTCAGCGATGAGGTCCGAAGCTTCGGGGCCCACGACGGCGACGCCGAGGAGCTCCTTGGTGGCCTTGTCCGAGATGACCTTCACGAACCCGTCGGTCTCGCGCGTCGTCATCGCGCGGCCGAGCGCGGTGAACGGGAACTTGCCGATCGCGACGTCGTGCCCCTTCTCCTTCGCCTCGGTCTCGGATAGGCCCGCGGTGGCGATCTCGGGGTCGGTGAAGACGACCGCCGGGATGGCGCGGACGTCGAGCACCGTCGGGTGTCCGGCGATGACCTCGGCCGCGACCTCGGCTTCCTTGCTGGCCTTGTGCGCGAGCATCGGCTGCCCCGCGATGTCGCCGATCGCGTAGACGCCGGCGACGCTCGTCT
>CAZQZX010000177.1:0-14851 GCA_964597885.1 uncultured Planctomycetota bacterium | reverse complement strand
TGAAGTTCGTCCAGCCCCCGGAAACGTACGTCCCGGCGATCGAGACGGACTACGCCCTCGGTGACCCGAAGGCGCCGACCCACGATCCCGAAGAGGACTTCTCGCTGATCCGCGCGCTTCGCCGCGCGCTGTCGCCGCAGGGCTCGCTCGAGTACATCGGCGAGCGCAACATGCTCGTCATCACCGACACGCGTCCCATCCTCGACCAGATGGAGCGCATGATCGATCGCATCGACATCGAGCCGGCGCAGATCTTCGTGGACGTGAAGTTCGTCACCACGAGCAACCGGGACTTCTTCGACTTCGGTATCGATCCGGGCGACAACGGATGGCGCATCTCGACGTCCGGTGGCTCGATCCCGAGCCGTCTGCCGTTCGATCTGGGTGAGGGCGGCTTCGACGATTGGTTCATCGCGCAGGACAGCCGCGAAGGTCCGTTCGGCTTCCCGGATGAAGAGCTCACCGGCTCGGTCAACGGTCAGACGGCCGTCACCTACGGTACGCTCGACTTCACCGGCGCGAGCCTGACGCTCCGCGCTCTCAAGCGAGACTCGACCACCAAGATCGTCCAGGCGCCGAAGCTTCTCGCGCTCGACCACGAGACGGCGACGATCGTCGTCGGTGAGACCGTCCGTTTCGCGCAGGTCGAGGCGGAGCAGGGCCAGGCCGGTGGTCTGCGACAGGGTATCGAAGAAGCCGACAACTCGCCGGTCCAGATCGGCTTCCAGCTGCTGTTCACCCCGCACATCATCCCGGGTACCGACAAGATCATCCTGTCGGTCATCCCGAAGGAAGAGTCGCTGACGGGTCAGAGCGCCGAGATGCCGGGCTTCGACACGTTCACGTTCGGCTCGGGCGCCAACCAGGCGACCATCAACCTGCCGCGCGTCGCGTCGCGAACCCTCGTCACGAAGATGCTGCTCGAGAGCGGCGAGACCGCCGTCATCGGTGGACTCCTCTTCGAGACCGAAGCCGAGACCGTCCGCAAGCTCCCGTTCCTGGGAGACATCCCGTTCCTGGGCTGGCTCTTCCGAGCCGAGACCACGAACGTCGTGAAGGAAAACCTCGTCGTCTTCATCACGCCGACGATCGTTCGATCCGGCAAGGAGACGCGTGACCTGATGCGCGAGCAGATCGAGGAGGGCTACCAGGATCTCGAAGACGAGTTCCCGACGCTCTTCAACCCGAAGATCTCGCCGGACTGGAGCTATGCCGATCGCCTTCTCCCGGATTCCTGGGTCGGCGACGACGACGGCGGTTCCTCGGGCGACGCGAGCGACTCGGAAGCCGAGGGCGGATCGTCGGTCGAGATCGTCGAGGACGGCTCGAGCTACGACGAGTCGGACTCCGGCTCGGACTGATCGCCCAAGCAGTTCCCCGAAACGGATTTGAGGGGCTGCCGGATTCCCGCACGGGAGTTCGGTAGCCCCTCGTTTACTCCGGGGCGAACGAGCCGCCCGCGTTGACGCTGGGGGAGGCGTTTTGCTACGCCATCCGTTTCTGTCGCGCCGGTGTCCCATGCCACGAGTGCTCGTTCGTTTTTCGAAGCGCGGCCCGCTGCGTTTCATCTCACACCTCGACACGGTCGAGCTCTTCAAGAAGGCTCTCCGTCGCGCGGATATCCCGGCCGCTTACTCCCTCGGTCTGACCCCGCAGGTGCGCATGTCGATCCTGCATCCGCTGCCCGTCGGCACCGAGTCGGAAGGCGAGTACCTGAATCTCGAGACCGCGAAGGCCTTCCATCCGGAAGAGCTCGCCGAGAAGCTGGCTGCGAAGCTTCCGGAGGGGATCGAGATCCTCATGGTTCGGCCGGTCTCTCGGAAGCTTTCGTTTCCGCGCTTCGATTTTCACTATCGCGTGGAGGTCGAGGACGCCGAGGCGCCGGGGGAAGAACGCATCCGCGAGCTGCTCGGAAGGGAACGCGTCGAGATCCTGCGCCGCAAGAAGGGCAAGGAACGCGTCGACGACGTGCGACCGTTCCTGAAGGAGATCGAGCGCGACGCCGAGGGCGGGCTTCGGATGCGGATCGCCTCGATCGAGGGGCGAACGGTACGGCCTGAAGAAGTCCTCGGGCTCCTTTGTGAAGACGATCCGTCGAAGGCGCCGCCCTGCCGGGTGGTGAAAACGGAAACGACATATGGCGACCGATGAGAAGCGCCGCCGCACGAGGCGGCGGTCGGGTGGAACGCGAGGAGGGCGCCGAGGACGCGGCGCGGCGAAGAACGAGACCTCGCCGAACGAAGAGGGCGCGCTCGAGACGCAACCTGCTGCGAGCGCGGCCGGGCCCGATGTCGATTCTCCCGACGGCGACCCGCAGTCGGGGACGTCGAAGAAATCCGGCAGGTCGAAGAAGCCGAGCCGTAACTCGAGGGACCGATCTTCGAAGGATCCAGATTCGAAGGGCGGTGACTCGAACGACCGAGAGCCGAACGATCCGGAGTCGAACGACCGATCAGGTTCGGGCGAAGGCGGCTCCTCCGGCAGCAGCCGCGGCGGAAAGAAGAAGCGGACGCGCCGATCGCGGTCGCGTCGATCCCGAGGAGGCGCATCCGCGGCCGAGCGCGTCGAGGATTCCTCGAGCGTGAACGACGACGTCGCCCCGGATCCGGGTGTCGACGGCGGCGGCGAGCCCGATCCGGCCGCCGAAGCCGACGAGCGTTCCTCGAGGCGCGGGCGACGCAAGAAGAGCGGGGCGAAGAAGACCGCCGAGCGCACGATGCTGATCAACGTGCGGGAGCGCGACGAGACGCGCGTGGCGATCCTCGAGAACGGCGAGCTCGACGATCTGCTCGTCGAGACGGCGGCGCAGGTCACCTACCTCAACAACATCTACGTGGGGCGGGTGGTCAACATCGAGCCCTCGATCGGCGCGGCCTTCGTCGACTTCGGCGGCGATCGCAACGGCTTCCTGCACGAGTCCGACATCGTTTCCGGGGCGGTTCCGGAGCGGGGAGGCAAGGGCGGCGGGAAGTCCGACGGCTCCGCGCGCGGCGATCGCCGGTCGATCCAGCAGCTCGTGCGCAAGGGTCAGAACGTGGTCGTTCAGATCACGAAGGACGGGATCGGCACCAAGGGGCCGACCCTGACGACCAACCTTTCGATCCCGGGACGGTATCTCGTCCTGATGCCGCATCTCGGTCGATTCGGCGTTTCGCGCAAGATCCCCGATCGCGAGGAGCGCAAGCGTCTGAAGTCGCTGCTCGGCGAAATGAACCCGCCCGAGAACCTGGGCGTGATCATCCGGACGGCGGGCGTCGACCGGACGAAGTCCGAGCTCCAGAAGGACCTGCGCTACCTGTTGAACCTCTGGCAGGTGATCGAGGCGAGGATCGACTCGGCGAAGGCGCCGGCGCCGATCTATCAGGAGAGCGACCTCATCATCCGCACGATCCGGGACTACTTCACGGCGGACGTGACGCGCGTGCTCGTCGATTCGGAGTCGGTCGCGCGCAAGTGCAAGGACTTCGTCAAGGCGGTGATGCCGCGCTACCAGAACCGGGTCGAGCTGTACGACGGCAAGCGTCCGCTCTTCCACGAGTACCGGGTCGAGCCGCAGATCGAGCAGATCTACCGACGTCGCATCGAGCTGCCGAGTGGAGGATCCGTCGTCATCGAGCCGACCGAGGCCCTGGTCGCCGTCGACGTCAACTCCGGCAAGTACCGCGACAACGAGGATCCGGAGGAAACGGCTTACCGGACGGACCTCGAAGCGATCCCGGTCATCTTCCGACAGATCCGCCTGCGCGACCTCGGCGGGCTTCTCATCATCGACTTCATCGATATGGAGGACGAGAAGCACAAGCGGTCGATCGAGCGAGAGGTGCGCGCGGCGCTGAAGCGCGATCGCGCCCGTACGAAGATGACGCGGATGTCCGAGTTCGGCATCATCGAGATCACGCGCCAGCGCGTGCGGCCGGGGCTCGCGACGACGCAGTTCGACCCGTGTCCGCATTGCGGCGGGGCGGGGCAGATCCGATCGATCGACGCGCAGATCCGGTCCGTCGTCCGGCAGCTCCGCGCGAACCTGGCGCAGGGGCGGTCGGCCGGAGTCGAGGTTTCGGTGCACCCGGCGGTCGCCCACGAGCTGCTGAACGCCCAGCGCAAGCTGCTCGTCGAGATCGAAGAAGAGTTCCAGCGCACCATCGAGGTGCGACCTTCGCACGGTGCGAAAGTGGGGGATTGCACCCTCACGCGCAAGCGCAGCGGCGGCAAGTCCAGATCTTAGAGGGTTTTGCGAAAGCGCTTGCATCGAATCCGCCGCGAAGTACACTAAGTACTTTTTGTCAGATCGTTTCGTTTCAAGGAGACGCGCCGTGGCCAGCACGGATACCGCAGATCGGAGCCTCGCCGGTTCCTCCTACGCCATCTTCACCGACTCGGGACGCCAGTTCCGTGCGCGCAAGGGAGACGAGATCCTCGTCGATCGCAAGGATTTGCAGCCCGGCGACGCGGTTGCGTTCGAACAGGTCCTGTTCATTCGGGGCGACGGTGGTGTCAAGGTCGGCACGCCGAGCGTCGATGGCGCCAAGGTGTCGGGCGAAGTCGTCGGACACGAGTCGGGCGAGAAGGTGATCGTCTTCAAGTACCGACGCCGGAAGGACTCGCGCCGCAAGCAGGGACACCGAGCCAAGTACACTCGGGTCCGCGTCAACGACATCCAGGGCTGATCAAGCCTCCGAATCGGGAGAGGGTCGAATGGCTCATAAAAAGGGACAGGGTTCTTCGCGTAACGGTCGCGACTCGAACCCTCAGTTTCGGGGCGTGAAGCGCTACGACGGGAACGCGGTCACCGCGGGCTCCATCCTCGTGCGCCAGTGCGGGACGCAGTTCCACCCCGGCAAGAACGTCGGTATGGGACGCGACTACACCCTCTTTGCCCTGATCGACGGCCGCGTCAAGTTCGGACCGGCCCGCAAGGTGAACGTCTTCGCGGCGGACGCCGAGTAAGAGCGCCCGCGGATCGGCGCCGTGCCCGGATCGCGTTGACGCTCGATCCGCCGCGGCTTCTCGATCTGTCACGGAGCGCAGTCTGCGCCGATCATGTTTCGCGACGAAGCGTTCATCCACGTCAAGGCCGGTGACGGCGGTCACGGATGCGTCAGCTTTCGGCGCGAGAAGTACGTCGCCCGAGGCGGCCCCGACGGGGGCGACGGCGGTCGCGGCGGCGACGTCATCCTTCTGGCGGTCGACGGCCTCGCGACCCTCCGCGACATGGTCAATCGCTTCCACCATCGCGCGCCGAACGGCCGCCCGGGTGGCGGCAAGAACATGACCGGCGCGTCCGGGCACGACCTCATCCTCGAAGTCCCGCCCGGGACCATCGTGCGCGATCGCGAGACGCGCGCCATCCTCAAGGACCTCGATCGGCCCGAAGCCCGCCTCCGCGTGGCCCAGGGCGGGAAGGGGGGCCGAGGCAATTCGTCCTATCGATCCCCGACCCGGCAGGTGCCCCGGTACGCCCAGGACGGCCGCCCCGGCGAGCAGCGAGAGCTTTACCTCGAGCTGAAGCTGATCGCCGACGTCGGTCTGGTCGGCCTTCCGAACGCCGGAAAGTCGACGCTCCTCGGGCGGATCTCCCCGTCGGCGGCTCCCAAGGTGGGCGATTACCCCTTCACGACGCTGCAGCCGGGCCTCGGGATCCTCGAGCTCGACCGATACCAGCGCCTGATCCTGGCCGATCTTCCGGGATTGATCGAAGGGGCCCACGAGGGCAAGGGCCTGGGGGATAAGTTCTTGCGGCATGTGGAGCGAACTCGGGCCATCCTGCATCTCGTGGATGTCTCACCTCAGGCCCTGCAGCCGGCCGATGAAGCTTACCGGACGATTCGTCGCGAGCTCGAGAGCTACAGCACGGCGCTCGCCGAGAAGCCCGAGATCGTCGCCGGGACCAAGGTCGACCTGCCCGGCGCCGAGGAGGGGCTGGCGCTGCTTCGGGAGGCTTGCGGGAGCGAGCCGATTCCGATCTCGTCGTTCCGCCCCAAGAGCCTGGGGCCGCTCGTCGGCGAGCTCTCGCGGTGGTTCTTCGACGAGGAATCCGAGATGAATCGGAAGAACGACGACGCGGAGGCGTCTGAATTCGGGACGGATTGAAACCGCTCCGTCGCGGGCGGGGTTTGTTCTATAGTGGATCTGCAGTTACGAGGGGCGTTGCCCCTGTGAGGCGCCGGGGCCGCATCCGGAGCCCTGGTAGGTAGCTTAGCCGGAAGAGGCGTTGGGTCATGAGATTGCGAACGATGAAGGTGTTGCTGTGGCTCCTCAACGGGGTCATCGCTCTCGGCATCCTCGGGGCTCTCGGACTGTTCCTGGTGAAGCCGCCCATCCCGAGCACGGTTCCGCTCGATGACGATCTCGCCGAGCTCCGCGAGGACGTGGCGAGCCGGCGTCGGGTCGAAGGCCCGGAGAAGCAGTCCCCGAACGACTTCCGTGCCTGCTGGGAAGCGAACCTCCTCGCGATCGCGCCTCCGCCTCCGCCGGTGGCCGGGGGGCAGGATGACACCGGCACCAAGCCCAAGGGCCCACGCCTCGACACGCTTCTCTCGCTCGAGATGATCTGCCCGGTTCCCGAAGAGACGGGACACGCGGCCGTCCTCCGCTACAAGCAGCCCAAGAAGGACACCGACAAGAACGAGAACATCGCCGCGCAGGACACGCGGTTGGTGCGCATCAACCAGAAGATCCCCGGCATCGAGCCGGTCGCGATCATCAAGGCCGTCGATCCGTTCGGCAAGCTCGGCACGCCGCCGAGCGTCGACGTCAGCTACAGCGGTGCCGTCGTCAGCCTGCAGCTCGAGCGTGAGCTCGTCGACCTGTCGGTGGCCCCCGACGGTTCGGGCGCGAAGCCCTCGACGCGGACGGCCTTCGCGGGTCCGGCCGGTCAGAAGAAGCCGTCCAGCCGATCCAGCGGCCCCGCGACGTTCGATGGCAACAAGCAGGAAGGCTACGAGACGCGACCGGGCTCCGGCATGTGGATGATCCCGGAGACCGAGGCCGACCGACTCGGCAACGAGGCCAACGACATCCTCGAGCAGGCGCAGTTCTCGACCTACACCGACAAGCAGGGACGTCCGGCCGGAATCCGGCTCGATCACGTCGACGCGGGCTCGCTCATCCTCGAGCGTGGCTTCCAGACGAACGACGTCGTGCAGAAGGTCAACGGCCAGCCGGTCAACTCGAAGACCGAGCTCGTCGACTGGGTCAAGCGGAACCACGAGCGCTTCTCGATGTTCCGCGTCGAGGTCTTGCGCCGCGGGCAGGTCAAGCGCCTCAACTTCCGCGTCCAGAAGAGCCGCAACTAGCTCGGTCCAGCGCTCCATGTGGCTCCTCGCCGACATCGGGAACACGACCGTCCATGTCGGACTCGGTTCCGAAGGTCGGATCCTGCGCGAGGACCGTTTCGTTCCCACCGAGCGCGCCGACCTCGCTTCCTTCCTCGATCGCTTCATCCGTCGTGCGCGTCCCTCCCTCGAGGGGATCGTGGTCACGTCGGTGCGTCCCGCGACCCTCGAGCCGTTCCTCGCCTGGACGGACGGCGTCGGGGTGAAGGTGCACGTGGCCGGAGGCGATCTTCCGATCCCGCTCGAGAACGACTACCGCGACCCGCGTCAGATCGGGCTCGATCGACTCGTCGACGCGCATGCCGTGCGGCAGCGGCTGGGAGGCGACTGGATCTTCGTGAACTTCGGGACGGCGATCACCGTGGATGCCGTATCGGCCGACGGCGCGTTCCACAGCGGAGCGATCCTGCCCGGGCTGTGGCTGTGCCTCAACGCGATGACCCAGCGCGCCGAGCAGCTCCCCGCGATCGACCGGATCGAGACGGCTCCCTTCCCGACGCGAAGCACCGAAGAGGCGATGGTCTCGGGGGTGCTGACGGGCCTCGCGGGGATGGTCGATCGAATCGCCGAAGACCTTTCCGGAGCGACCGGGATCCCGTGCCGGGCGGTGGCGACCGGCGGGGACGCCAAGCGGATCGCGCCGCGCAGCCGGACCATTCAGGACACCATCCCCGGTCTCACGTTCCTCGGGCTGCTCGATCTCGTGGAGTCGCCGGCGTGACGGCGGTGCGCGCGGTCGCGACCCGGGCCACGGCGGCCGGGGAGGGGGGCATCGCGACGGTGCTCCTTGCGGGAGACGACGCGCCGTCGGTCGTGCGCGCGCTGTTCCGGCCGCGGACCGCGGGGGCGCTCGACGATAACCCGACCGGCAGGGCGCTGCTCGGCGATTTCGGCCGCGCGGATGCGGCGGTGGACGAAGTCGTCGTGACGTTCGCTCCCGCCGGCGGTCTCGGCTCGACGCCGGGCGAGATCGCGATCCACGGGCACGGGGGACACGCGACGACCTCCGCGATCCTCGCGCTTCTCGAGGAGGAAGGCGTTCGGGTCGTCGATCCTGCTGACTACGCGATTGCGGCGGGTGCCGATCATGCCTCGGATCCGGTGCGGGCCGCGGCTCACGAGGCGCTGCTCTCGGCGCGAACCGGTCGGGCGGCCCTCCTGCTCGTCGCGCAGTGGAAGGGCGCGCTGTCCACGGCGCTCGCGGCCCTGGACCGCCGGCTCGAGGCGCTGGCTGCCGACGGCGATGCGGGCGGCATGCCGGCGATCCTGGACGAGCTCGAGGCGCTCCTCGATGCGGCGCGGCTCGGCGTGCGGCTCGTCGAGGGAGCGACGGTGGTTCTGGCGGGCGCTCCCAACGCCGGGAAGTCCACGCTCTTCAACGCGCTCGTCCGCGTGGATCGGGTGCTCACGTCCGACGAGCCCGGCACGACCCGGGACGCCATCGACGCGGTCCTCGATCTCGAGGGCGTGCCGGTGCGCCTGGTCGACACCCCGGGGCTCGCGGAGTTCGAGGACGAGATCTCCCGGCGGGCGGTGGAGCGGGCGGGCGACGAGATCGAGGCGGCGGATCTCGTGCTGTGGCTCGTCGACGCGGGCGAGCCGACTCCCGATCCGGCGGAACGGCCGGGGGCGGGGCGTCCGTTCCTACTCGTCCGCAGCCGCGCGGACCGCGACGGGGTCGCGACGCCGGGGGATGGGGGCCTGCGGGTCTCGGCGAAGACCGGCGAGGGCCTGGCGGCGCTCCGGGAGGCCCTTGCCGAGCGTCTCGGCGCCGATGAGCCCCTCGATCCGGCC
Source organism: uncultured Planctomycetota bacterium (assembly GCA_964597885.1). Lineage (GTDB taxonomy): Bacteria > Planctomycetota > JACOTG01 > JACOTG01 > JAUIME01 > CAZQZX01. Next base: position 5,723 of record CAZQZX010000177.1, on the reverse strand, counting down.
GCTCCTGCGCCGTTCCGGTCGGATCTGGTCCGGCTCCTGGCCGGAATCCGCGATCGACTCGCCGGGGAAGACGCCCGACAGGAGCCGGCTCGTGCGGCTCAGGAGGCCCGGGAGGCGCTCCGTTCCGGGGGCGCGCTCGCGAAAGACGCCTCGTCTTCCAAAAGCCGGTAAAAAAGCCGGAGTTCCGTGGCGATAAACACTCATAGGGATTGATCTGTGCCTGGCCCGGATTCCCTGTCCGGGCGGCCGAGGGCCGCGTGAGCCGCTTGGATGCCGGGTGCACGGAGAGAACGAGGTCGGGGCGGCCCGCGATGTCATTCGTCGAAATCTGGCTCTTGGTGTCCTCGGCCGCGTTCGGCGCGGTGATCGGGAGCTTCCTGAACGTGGTGATCCTGCGACTCCCGCGAGAGGAGTCGGTGGTGCATCCGCGCTCGCGATGCCCGGTCTGCGAGACCCAGATCGCCTGGTTCGACAACGTGCCGATCCTGAGCTGGATCCTGTTGGGAGGGAAGTGTCGCAAGTGTCGCACGTCGATCTCGCCACGCTACGCCATGATCGAGGCGCTGACGGCCGCACTGACGGTGTACCTGGCCTACCGGCTTCTGCTGCCGCCACTCGCGGCGGGGAACCTGGACGGCTTCTGGTATCCGACGGCAGCGGTCTTCGGCGTGAAGATCCTGTTCGTGTATGCGCTCGTGACGGCGACGTTCATCGATCTGGACCACACCATCATCCCGGACGAGATCACGAAGCCCGGGATGGTGATCGCGGTGCTGGCGGGCCTGGCGATTCCGAGCCTGCACGGCACGACGGCTCCGATCGAGGGCCTGCTCTTTGCGCTGCTCGGCGTGGTCGTCGGCGGCGGATTCATCTGGGGAGTTCGCGTGCTGGGGCGCCTGGTCTTCCGCAAGGAGGCGATGGGCTTCGGCGACGTCAAATACATGGGACTGATCGGCGGGATCCTGGGCTGGAAGGGCGTGTTCCTGACGTTCTTCATCGCCTGCATCGTCGGATCGATCATCGGGATCGGCGTGATCGTCATCAAGAAAAGCCGGTACCTGCCGTTCGCTCCGTTCCTGTCGTTCGGGGCGGCGGTGATGCTGATCTTTCCCGAGGAGGTCTGGAAGTTCCTGCGGGAGGATTATCCCGCATTCGTACGAGGTTTGATGGGCGGTTGATTGTTCGTAGGTAGGTTGGTTGATAGGGAGGGATGCACCATGAGGAATTCGATCGTGAGGGCGTCGATCCTCGTCCTTGGGGCGGGGTTCGTGCTTTCGGCCGTTGGCTGCCAGACGCCGCAGCTCAAGGACCAGATTGCGGACCAGGAGCGGATGATTCGTCAGCTCCGAACCGAGAAGGCGTCGGTGGAGCAGCAGCTCAAGTCGAAGGATGCCGAGCTGGCGGACGCGCGTCGTTCGGCCGAGTCGGCGAACGGGCGAGCGGGCTCGCTCGAAGCGGAGGTCGCTCGTCTGCGGGACGAGAGCGAGCGCAACCGCTCGTCGAACGGCGATCTCGACAACAAGCGCGATGAGATCCAGCGCGTGCTCGGCTCGGACGGCGACGTCGACATCCGTGGCGGCGACATCGTCATCACGCTGCCGAACCGCGTGACGTTCGCGTCGGGCTCGTCGAACCTGTCGAGCAAGGGGCAAGGGCTCCTCGATCGTCTCGTCTCGGTGCTTCGCGCGGACTACGCGTCGAACCCGATCAGCATCGAGGGACACACCGACGACGATCCGATCAAGAAGTCGAAGTTCAAGACGAACTGGCGGCTCTCGGTGGAGCGTGCGATGTCGGTGCGCGATCACCTCGAGCGCAACGGCCAGATCAACGCGGATCGCTTCCGCGTCGTCGGCTACGGCCAGCACCGTCCGGTCGCCAGCAACGGCAACCAGAACGGCAAGCAGCAGAACCGACGCGTCGAGATCGTGATTCTCGCCACCTGAGATTCACCCGATGGACCTCCCCGGGGGCGCCGCTTCTTCGCGGCGCTCCCGGATTGCTCGTTTGCGACTCGGGCGGGATTCGGTAGGATCTGCGCTCGTCGCCTCATTCCTCGGGGCGCACGACGCTGATCGATCATGGAACCGACCGCCTCATCTTCCCCGACCCCGCCTCCTGTGGACGCGACGTCTCCCTCGCGCGAGACGCCGAGCCTCGCAGGCCCGATCGATCCCACCGGCGCCGAATGGCGTTCGATCCTCCCGTGGCTCCTCCTGTTCTGTGTCCTCGGGGCGGTGCCGGCGGTGCTCGCGCGGATCGACCTTCCGTCCATCGTCGCGTTCACCGAGCGCCCGGCCGGCAACACGCCCGTGTACCCGTCGATCCTCGCCGCCGAGGACTATCCGCAGTACCGCGCGGCGATTCGCGATGCGGCCGAATCGGGACGGCTCGCCTCGCACAACCACTTCACGACCGAGCCGCACGATCCCGTAATCCAGCGGCCGTTTTACTCGATCCTCGGTTGGATCTCCGGGCGCCTGGGGATCGGCCCTCTCGCCGCGTACCTGCTGGCCGGATTGCTGTCACGGGTGTTCCTGCTCGTGGCGCTGTACCGATTCGCCGCGCTGGTGTTCGCCGGGCGCCGCGAGCGTCTTCTCGCGTTCTTGCTCGCGATCGTGGTGTCGGGGCTCGGCGGCTGGGCCAGTCTGCTTCAAGGGGATCTTCCGCCCGCGCTCGTCGCGCGGTACAGCGAGGGCTTCGAGCGGACCGAGTACAACACGTTCGCGGTGCTGTTCCATCACCCGCATCTGATCGCCGGGCTCGCGTTGATCCTCGTGATGGCGCGTTCGATCGTCCGGATCGTGGTCGAGGTCACCGCGGCTCGCGTGGCGATGCTGTTCGTCTGGATGCTGGCGCTCTCTCTCACGAACTTCTTCAGCCTCGTACCGCTCGGCGCGTCCACGGCCGCTCTGCTCGGCGTGCTGTTTCTGCTCCGGAGGCGCGGCGGCGAAGCCCTCCCCGACGTGACCTACTCGACGATGACCGCGCTCGCGATCGGCGGCGCCGGGGGACTGCCGTTCCTGCTCTACGCCCTCACCGTGTTTCGGGGCGATCCGTTCTGGAGCGCGACCTACGGCACTGCCACGGGGCAGAGCTCACCCGCGCCCGACGTCGTCGCGTTCCATCTGCTCGTGCTCGTGATCCCCGCGATCTTCGGGCTCCTTCCGTTCCTCGCCGGGGCGTCGTCGCCTTCCGGCGATCGCGAGGCGCGGACGCGCGCCACCGCGCGATGGTTGACCATCGCCTGGATCGCGACGGCCGCGATCCTGATGTACTTCCCGTGGTTCGACTTCCAGATTCGGGCCGCCTTCGGGATCCAGCCGTTCCTCGCGATGATCGCGGCGGCCGGCATCCTGGCCTTCGGGCGCGCGCTCGGATCTGCGGCGGCGAACGGCGTGGTGGGCGTGGCGTTCTGCCTGGTCGCGCTCGTGACCCCCTTCGTCTGGGTGAAGATGCTCGCGGTCGACTCGGTGCGGGGTGACACGGAGCTCTACTACCGCCTCCTGTACCGCCCGGATGCCGAGGTCGAAGCGGCCGAGTGGCTCGCGCGCGAATGCGGACCGGACGAAGCGGTCCTGTGCGGCTACGAGTCGGGGAACTACCTCGCCGGACGGATCCGGGGGCGCGTCTTCGTCGGGCATGATTCGGGGACGCTCGACTGCGCGCGGAAGCTCGAGGAGATCCAGCGGTTCTTCGGTGGGGGCATGACGCCGGAGGAGGGAGCGCGCTTCCTGCAAGAGGCCGGCGTGGACTTCATCTTCTTCGGCCCTTTCGAGTTGCGCAGGTTCGGGCAATGGGATTACCCGTCGCTCGGCGAACGCGTCGAGCTCGTCCATCAGACGGCGGGCGCGTACGTGTTCCGCGTTCAGCAACCCTGACGGAAAGCCATCGCGTCCGGCTCGACGGGATTTCCCGGACCGCGGGGCGAGCGCGAATCGGCGCCGTGCCAGGAGATGCGCGGGATCGGCCTCCAGGGGGCGGATTAGGGCTTGCATCCGGTTTTCGATCTGAGTAAGATCGGCGCCTCTTTTTGGCGAATTCACGCAAACTCATTTTTGCCACACGCTTGCCCCCGGTAGACCGCGAGTGTTCGAGGGCCGGGACGCACATTTGGAGGTGTGGAATTTCATGGAGACGCGTACCATTCGGAACACGGCATTTCTGAGAAACGTCGCGGTCGTCGGGCATGGCGCCACCGGTAAGACGACCCTCGTCGAACACCTTCTCGAGAAGGCAGGCGCCATCAAGAAGTGCGGCACGGTCGACGCCGGTAGCACGGTGTCGGACACGCTGCCCGACGAGAAGGAGCGCAAGATCTCCATCGAGACGGCGGCGATGTTCTGCTCGTACAAGGGATGCGAGATCCAGCTCCTCGACGCGCCGGGTTATCCCGACTTCGTGGGCCAGGCGATCTGTGCCCTCTACGCGTCCGAGACCGCGATGATCACCGTCGATGCCGTCAACGGCATCGCCGTGAATACCCGACGAATGTGGTCGGATGCCAAGCGGCTCGGCATCGCGCGGACCCTGGTGGTCACGCGAATGGACGCCGAGAATGCCAGCTACGCCGACGTGATGTCCGCCATCGAGAGTGCGTTCGGCGAGAAGTGCGTCCCGTTCGTCGTTCCGGACGGCGAAGGCGCCACGTTCGAAGGCATGATCTCCGTTCTGAACCCGCCCGACGAGATCCCCGCGGGCGCGGTGGATTCGGTCGAGGATATCCAGGAGCGCCTGATCGAGCGGATCGTCGAAGTGGATGACGAAGCGCTCGAGAAGTACCTCGAGGGCGAGAGGCCGTCGGGGGAGGAGCTCGAGACGCTCGCCAAGCGCGCGATCGCGCAGGGCACGCTCGTTCCCGTGCTGTTCGTCGCGGCCGAGAAGGACGCCGGCGTGCAGAAGCTTCTCGACTTCATCGAAGCCTACCTGCCGTCGCCGGAAGACGGTCTGAAGCGGCAGTACCTCAAGGAAGCCGCCGACGAGGAGGGTGAGGAGGTCGCGCCGGACGCGTCCGCTCCGTTCCGGGCCCAGGTGTTTCGCGTCGTGTCCGACCCGTTCGTCGGAAGAGTGACGACGTTCCGCATCTTCTCGGGTGCGCTTCACGTCGACGACATGGTCCTGAACCCGCGCACCGGCAAGAGCGAGAAGCTGCACCACATCTTCCGGCCGATGGGCAAGGACCAGGTCGAGATCAAGGACGCCATCCCGGGTGACATCGTCCAGGTGACCAAGATCGAGGGATTCGATCTCGGCGACACGCTTTGTGATGTGGGCTCGCCGGGCTACTTCCCGAAGATCAAGATTCCCATGCCGATGGTGTCGTATGCCGTCGAGGCCGCCAAGCGTGGTGACGAGGTGAAGATCGGCGCCGCGCTGACGAAGCTCGACGAGTCCGATCCTTCGCTGAACGTGCGGCGCGATGAGCAGACGGCCGAGCTCGTGATGTCGGGAATGAGCGCACTTCATCTCGATATCGTCATGGACCGTATGAAGAGCGCCGGCGTCGAGGTCACGACAAAGGCCCCGCGGATCCCGTACCTCGAGACGATCCAGACGAAGGGCGAGGCCAAGTACCGCCACAAGAAGCAGACCGGTGGTGCCGGCCAGTTCGCCGAGGTCTGGATGCGGGTCACCGCGCAGGAGCGAGGTGCGGGCTTCGAATTCAAGAACGCGATCGTCGGAGGCGCGATCTCGGCGCAGTTCGTCGGCTCGACCGAGAAGGG
>CAZQZX010000176.1:0-15132 GCA_964597885.1 uncultured Planctomycetota bacterium | reverse complement strand
CGAGCGGATCCGGTCGATTTTCTCCGAAAGGAGATCGATCTCGACGGCCAGCGCGCGCTGCCTCCCGAGCGTCCGCTCGTGGAACACGACGGCCCCCGGGAACAGGACCGCGGGGGCGATGCTCAGCCAGGCGTAGAACCAGTCGAGGGCTCCCCAGGCTCCGAGCCAGCAGCCCACGAATGCGAGAAAGCACCCGAGACGCAGCCACGATCCGAGCCGGGCGCGGGCCGACACGCTCTCGGCCTCCGCCCTCGCCGTCTCAAGTCTCTTCTGGAGTTCGTCTTGCATAAATCCTCGGCGGTTCGCGCGGCAAGCGGAACCCCTCTGAACGATCTCGTTTCAGGCCGCGGGAACTCCGCCGCCTCGCGGGGCGCATTATAGCTGCCTGCCGAGGTCCGGCCAGCCGACTGGGGGACGGCCGCAAAAAGGACGGAAATCGTCCGCAATCCCCCGGCGCGGAACGAGCTACGCGTTGCGAAGGACCCTCGGGTGCCCTATCGACCAGCTCTCGGGCTTCTGTTAGACTCGCAGTCCCCGGAGATGGATCGGAACAGCCTCGAGACCCCGACCGTTGGCTCGTCTGGCGCAGGGCGGTACGCCAATTCCCCGCCACCCGCGAGCCCGGCCTGACCCGACACCCGAGTGAGAGAAGCGAGAAGCTGAATGAAACCGAGGACGCTCATCCCCATTGCCATCCTGGCGCTCGTTGCGACCAGCGCGTTCACCGCGCTCCGCGAAACCACGGCGAAGCCCGTCGGCAGCAGCTGGACGCCGCTCGACATCGAAGACGACCCGCTCCTGCGCATGCCCGGCACGCAGCCGGCTGACGGCATCGAGCTCGAGTCGCCGAACATCTGTCTGGCGTGTCACGCGAACTACGATCCCGAGGTCGAGCCCGGGAACACGTGGCGCGGAAGCATGATGGCCAACGCCGGCCGCGACCCGCTCTTCTGGGCGGCGTTCGCCGTCGCGGCGCAGGACTCCATCTGGTTCCTCGACCGACCGAACGCCACCGACATGTGCATGCGATGCCACATGCCCGCCGGCTGGCTCGGCGGACGATCGGCGGTCCTCAACGGATCGGCCATGACCGGATCGGACTTCGACGGCCTCACCTGCGACTTCTGCCACCGCATGTACGATCCGTTCTCGGAGCTCACCTTCAACGGCAAGCGCGAGAGCGACGACTTCAGCGGATACTGGGATGAGCCGCAGACGGGACTCCTGACCGAGAACCCGGCGACGGAAGCCGCCTGGTACACGTACCTCGACGATCAGCTGAACGCCGAGACCCTTCGCTTCTTCAACGGCAACCCGTTCTACGGAGCGGATGGCCTCCCGGTCGCCAAGGGTTACCGCGAGAACTCGGGCGGTCAGTACTACGTCAGCTTCAACGATCAGAAGCGCGCGTCGTTCGTGGACGCCGAGCCGCCGCACAAGTGGCTCTACAGCCGCTACCACAAGAGCAAGTTCTTCTGTGCGACGTGCCACGACGTCTCGAACCCGGTGCTCGCCAACCTCCCCTTCGAGGGAACGACGCCGGGAGACGGAACCACCGAGCTCACGACGGAAACGGAATCGCCGGCGCAGTACGCGCACGTCGAGCGAACGTTCTCCGAGTTCATGCTTTCGGCCTACGGCGAGGAAGGCGGCGCTCCGGGCGTCGGCCCCTACGCGCCGGACGTCTTCGAGACGTCTCGCCCGGGCAACAACATCGCCTCGTGCCAGGACTGCCACCTGCCGGACGCCGAGGGCAAGGGATGCCGCTTCGACGTCATCGTTCGACCGGACGGCAGCCGGGAGCACCCGAAGAGCGGCCAGCCCGTCCATGACCTGACGGGCGGCAACATGTGGGTGCCCTACATCCTGGCCTCGACGGTTCCCGGATCGCCGAACTACGACGCGTTCAACGACGCGGCGCTCAACCAGGGTCCTGCGGTCCTGACGCTCGACCTCACGCAGGGCCTCGGCGTCGAGCCGAACGCGCTGCTCGCCGCCGTCGATCGCGCGCAGGTCACCCTGCAGCGGGCCGCGGCCATCGAGAACGTCAACTACAACTCCGGAACGGGCGACCTGTCGTTCCGCATCCAGAACCAGACCGGCCACAAGCTGATCACCGGCTACATCGAAGGACGCCGGATGTTCGTCAACGTGAAGGCCTACCAGGGCAAGACGCTCCTCGGTGAGATCAACCCGTTCGACGACACGATCGGCACGCTGAAGGGCCTGCCGCTCTCGTTCTCGCCGAACAGCCCGCCGCTCGGCGCGGGTGAGCAGTACATCGACGAGCTCGTCTACGAGTGCACGATGAGCAGCTCGATCACCGGCGAGTCGAAGAGCCAGCACTTCATCCTCTCGACGGACCGCACGAAGGACAACCGAATCCCGCCGAAGGGCTTCCGAATCGCCGACGCGCTCGATCGCATCGCCGAGCCGGTCGCGAACGGCGTGTCGGCGCCGGGTTACTTCACGAACGCCGAGTACACCGCGGGTGCCGACGACATCGCGGTCTCGCTGCCGGCGGGCGCCGATCGAATCGAGATCGGCCTCTACTACCAGACGGTGAGCCGCGAGTACGCCGAGTTCCTGCGCGACGAGATCAAGGGGACCGGCAACCTCACGCTGCCGCCCGAGGCCTACATCGCGCAGACCGACCCGTTCTTCGATCAGCTCCGAGCGTGGGGTACCACGATCTGGCAGCTGTGGAGCCACAACAAGAACGTGCCGGGCGCGCAGCCGGTCGAGATGACGCAGACGGTTCACATCCCGTAGCGTCAGACCTTCTGAACCGCACGACGGGCTCGAAAGCTTCCCGCTTTCGAGCCCGTTTTTTTGTGCACGGAGCCTCCGCAGAGGCGTGCGGAGGAGCTGCTGTCCGGCGCGGATCAGCTCGCGGTCGAGCGCGGCGCGGTCTTCCGGATGAGGCTCGCCATCCCCTCGATCCAAGCGCTCGACGAGTTGAGGCACGGGCACAGGCGCAGATCCTTGCCCCCCGCCTCGACGTAGACCTCGTGGTTCTCGCCCGCGATCTCCTCGATCGTCTCGAGACAATCGGCCGTGAAACCGGGGCACGCCACGAGCACGGTCTCGGTGGTCTTCGCGAGCTGCTCGAGCGTTTTGTCGGTGTACGGCTGGAGCCACGGCTCCTTGCCGAAGCGCGACTGATAGGTCATCGTCCAGCGGGACGGATCCAGCTTCAGCCGCTCCATGATCCCGCGCGTCGTGGCCTCGCAGTGATCCGAGTAGGGATCGCCGTTTCTCTTGTACCGCTCGGGGATCCCGTGGTAGCTGAGCACGAGGTGGTCGGCCGGGAAGCGCTCGAGCTTGCGACGGATCGAGTCCGCCACCGCGTCGAGGTACTCCGGTGCGTCGTAGTACGGCGGAACGATCTGGAGCGCCGGCATGTCCCGACGCTCGGAGATCACGCGGAACACCTCGGCGTACGCCGTCCCGAGGCTCGTGTTCGAGTACTGCGGAAAGGCCGTCAGCAGGACGATCGACCGGCAGCCGGCCTCGGTGAGCTCGTTCACCCCCGCCTCGATCGACGGGTTTCCGTAGCGCATCACCAGCGACACCTTGTAGTCCGGCCCGAGTGAGCGCCCGAGAAGCTTGGCCTGCCGCTCGCTGATCGCGATGAGCGGCGAGCCGTTCTTGGACCAGATCGAGCGATACAGCTCCGCCGAGGTCTTGGAGCGCCGCGGCAGGATGATCAGATTCAGGAGCAGCCAACGCACGATCGGGTTGATCTCGAGCACCCGAGGGTCGCCGAGGAACTGCCGCAGGTACCGCTTGAGGGCCGGCGGCTCGGGCTCGTCCGGCGACCCGAGATTCAGCAGAAGGACGCCGATCGGGCCCCCATCTGCCGGACAGGCCGCCGTCGCCGTTGAATGGGCCTCCCGCGGATTTCTTGGCTTCGTTTCAGCTTGACTCAAAGTGTTTTCCTGCCGAAAGATAGGGAGACCGCCGGGGTATTTGTCACTTCCGGGTGACGCTCATCGCTGAGCCCGGTCGTAAATCTGCCGATAATATAGAATTCCTTCCATACCTCGATTCCGAGCCTGATGATCCCTTTCATCCACTCGCTGAACGTCCTGCTCCCGCTGGTCTACGGCTTCGCTCTTCTGACCTACGCGAGCTACTTCCGAACGAAGGCCCCGAGTAGCGGCCGACTCGCCCATCGTGCCCTTCTTTTCGGCATGGTGCTCCACGGGCTGTACCTCGTGGCGCGCGGGATCGCGTTCCGCCACTTCCCGATCACGAACTTCATGGAGTCCTTCACGCTCCTGGGCTTCGGGATCGCGTCGATCTACTACGTCATCGAGCGCACCACGCGAGACGGCAACACGGGCGTCTTCTTCGTGACGATCGTCTTCGCGATGCAGCTCATCTCGTCGATGTTCCTCGAGGACATCGACATGATCCACCCGCTCCTGTCGAACCCCCTGTTCGGCTTCCATACGACGCTCACGATCTACGGCATGGCCGCGCTCGCGGTGAGCTTCCTGTACGGCGGCATGTATCTCGTGCTCGCCAAGGAGATGAAACGCCATCGCTTCGGCGTCATCTACGATCGGCTCCCGCCGCTCGACAAGCTCGAGTCGATGGCGACCACGGCCATCACCGTCGGGCTCGTGGTGCTCGGCGGCGGAATCCTGCTCGGCCACGCGTGGGCCGGCCGGACGCTCGGGACGTTCATCCCCATCGATCCGAAGGTCCTCATCACGGATGCCGCGTGGATCCTCTACGCCGGCAGCCTCTTCTTCGTGCGACGTCGTGGCTGGACGGGACTTCGCATGGGGCACTTCGCGGTGTGGACGTTCGTCGCCTTCTTCAGCTCCATCCTGCTCGTGAACTTCTTTGCGAGCTCGTTCCACCGGTTCCAGACCTGACATGCGGTCTCACCTCTTCGTCCTCGGGATCGACCACACGAACGCTCCGGTCGAGCAGCGCGACCGGTGCGCGATCGATGCGGGGTCCGTCGTCGAGTTCGAGGCGGCGCTCCGAGGTGGCGAGATCGAAGAGGCCGCGGTGCTCTCGACGTGCAATCGCACCGAGCACTACGTGGTGGTCTCGTCTCCGCAGGCCCCGGCCGGACGGATCCTCGAGACCTACCGAAACCTCCGCGGTGTCGACGTCGCGGAGCCGGGCTGGACGCCGCGAGTGGAGCTCGGCGAGGAAGCGACGCGTCACCTGATGCGCGTCGCGTCCGGGCTCGAGAGCATGATGCTCGGCGAGAACCAGATCCTCACGCAGGTGAAGGAAACCCACGAGCGCATCCTCGTCGGCGATGCGCCGCGTCCGCTGCTGGCGCGTCTGTTCCAGGAAGCGGTCCGCGCGGGCAAGCGTGTCCGTGCGAAGACGGCGCTCTGCCAGGGCGCGGTCTCGATCAGCCAGGCGGCGGTCGAGCTCGCGCGCAAGGCCTTCTCGAAGCTCGAATCGCGGCGCTTCCTCATCATCGGCGCCGGCGTGACGTCCGAGCTGGTGATTCGCCACCTGCGCTCGCACGGAGCCTCGCGCTTCGCGATCGCGAATCGAAGCCGCGACAATGCGCAGAAGCTCGTCGACGAGCACGGGGGCATGGCGATCGGTCTCGAAGCGATCCCCGAGGCCCTCTCGCATGCCGACGTCGTCTTCAGCGCGACGGCGAGCCCCGGCCTCCTGGTTCATCGCGAGCAGGTCGAGCCCGTGCTCCGCCAGCGTCAGGGCCGACCGCTCGTCCTCGTCGATATCTCGACGCCCCGCGACCTCGACCCCGCGATCGGCGAGCTGTCGACCGCGTTCCTCCACAACATCGACCATCTGCAGATGATCGTCGACGAGAGCCTCGAACGAAGGCGCGCGGAGATCCCGGCTGCCGAAGTCATCGTCTCGCGCCTCACGAAGAACTACTGGCAGTGGGTCAAGTCGCTGCAGGTGACGCCCACCATCGCGCGCCTGACCGAGTACTTCAACGACGTGCGCGACCAGGAGCTCTCGAAGATGCGGTCCAAGACCGACGACGACGAGTTCCTGCGCCTGGAGAAGCTGAGCCACAGCCTCGTGAAGAAGCTTCTGCACTTCCCCATCCAGAGCCTGCGCGAGATGTCGAACGGCGAGCGCATGGATCGTTCGCTCGTGAAGGCGCTGTGGCGCATGTACCGCCTCGAAGAGGACGACGCGCCCCCGAAGCGATCGCCCGACGACGAGACTTCCGACAAGAGCGAGACGAGAGAAACGTGAGCCGCATCCGAATCGGAACGAGAGGCAGTCGCCTCGCTCTGTGGCAGTCCGAGAACGTGGCCGACGCCCTGCGCGCCGCGCACCCCGGACTCGACGTCGAGCTGTGCATCATCAAGACGATCGGCGATCGGGTGCAGGACCGCCCGCTCGAAGCCATCGGCCAGACCGGGCTCTTCACCAAGGAGCTCGAACGGGCGCTCCTCGACGACGAGGTCGACATCGCGGTGCACAGCTTGAAGGACCTGCCGTCGATCCTCCCCGACGGGCTCGTGCTCGCCGCGACCCCGGAGCGGGCCGATCCGCGCGACGCCCTCGTGTCGACGCGCTACGCATCGGCCGAAGAGCTCCCCGAACGTGCGATCCTCGCGACCGGAAGCCCGCGTCGACGCGCCCTGTTCCGCGAGCTCCGACCGAATGCCGACTTCCGCGATCTGCGCGGCAACATCGGAACCCGACTCGAGAAGCTCGAGAGCGAAGGCTTCGACGGAATCGTGATGGCGGTCGCCGCGCTGGAACGTCTCGGCCTGGGCGATCGCGTCACCGAGGCGCTCCCGGCGGATCGCTTCGTTCCGAGCCCCGGCCAGGGCACGATCGGAATCGAAGCCCGCGACGGCGATACCACGACGATCGACCTCATGGCTGCGGTGAGTCACGCGGACGCCAGCGCCTTCGCGCGAGCCGAGCGCTCGTTCCAGCATCGCCTCGAGGGCGGATGCTCGGCAGCCCTCGGCGCGTGGTGCCGCTCGATCGACGGGCACCTGGTCCTCACCGGTTACGTCGGCGAGCGCGAAGGAGATCGCCGGCTTCGCGAAACGATCGAAGGCCCCGCGACCGAGCCGGAGACGCTCGGCATCGCGCTGGCTGATCGGTTCCTCGCACAAGGAGCCGCGGAGCTCGTCGCCTCTTGACGCGCCGCATCCTCTACACCGGACTGCGGGCGCCTGAGGCGACGGACGACGTCCGCCTCGTACACGCGCCCGCGATCGCCGTGCAGTACCGAAAGCCCGACGACGAGGACGGCGCCCGCGGCTTTCTGGTCCGCAAGCCGCGCCTCCTCTTCCCGAGTCGACACGCCGTCTTGGGATTCGCGAAGTGGCTGAGCGAGGTCGACGAGCTCGCCTCCGTGCGTGGTGCCGAATCCTTCGCCGTCGGCGCGTCGACCGCAGCCGTCGCCCGCGAGCGTCTGGGACTCGATCCGCGAACGCCCGACGAGTCCACGGCCCGCGGACTGACTCGCCTCCTCGATACGCTGGCCGCGCGCCCTGCACTCTTCGTCGCCGGAGAAGACCGCCGCCCCGAGATCCCGGAGTGGCTCGCCGATCATCCGTCGCCCACGCGCGAGATTCACGTGTATCGCACGGAGCGCCTGGCGAACGACGACCTGCGCAGGGAGTTCCACGACGACCCGCAGGAGTCGATCGTCTTCACCTCGCCTTCCACCGTGCAGGGCTTCCTGAAGAGCACCGATCGCTCCGACCTGCGCGACGTCGCCTCGCGGCTCATCGCGATCGGTCCGACGACGGCGGACGCCATCGAGGCCGCGCAAGGCACCGTCCATCTCACCGCCCCTGAACCCGACGCGGGACGCCTCCTCGAGGCCCTCCGCGCCGCGAGCCCGGAGACCGCATGACCGCCGACACCCCCATGACCTCGAGAAACCGCTTCCTCGCCGCGTGCGCCAAGGAGCCCGTCGATCGCCCGCCGCTGTGGGTGATGCGGCAGGCCGGGCGCTACCTGCCCGAGTATCGCGCGCTCAAGGAGAAGCACGGCTTCCTCGAGATGGTGAAAACGCCGGAGCTCGCGTGCGAGGTCACGATGATGCCGCTCGCGCGGTACGCCGTCGACGCCGCGATCCTCTTCAGCGACATCCTCGTCGTGTGCGAAGCGATGGGACAGCCCTACAGCTTCAAGGACGGCGGCGGCATCGCGATGGCGTTCGCGGTCGACGACGAGAGCCAGGTCGACGCCCTCGAGACGGACGCAATCGAAGAGCGGCTCGCCTACGTGAGCGCGGCGCATCGCCTCGTCCGCAAGGAGCTCGGCGATCGCACGGCGCTCCTCGGCTTCACCGGTGCGCCCTGGACGCTCGCGACGTACATGGTCGAGGGCGGCGGTTCGAAGAGCCACGCGCGCGTGAAGGGCATGTTCCACGAGCGGCGCGACCTGTACGACGCGCTCGTCACGAAGATCACCGACTGCGTGATCCGCTACCTCGGCGAGCAGATCGACGCCGGCGTGGACGCCGTGCAGATCTTCGATTCCTGGGCCGGCGTCCTGTCGCACGACACGTGGTGGTGGGCCTCGGGTCAGTGGATCGAGCGTATCGTTTCGGCGATCGGTGATCGCGTACCGGTGATCCTGTACGCGCGCGGCGCGCACGTCTGGCCGAACGACCTGCGCCGCACGGGGGCCGCCGTCTTCGGCGTCGACTGGACGATCCCCATCTCGCGGTTCCACGACCATCTCGGCGGCACGTGCGCCGTGCAGGGCAACCTCGATCCGGTGCTGATGAGCACGACACCCGAGATCGTCCGGACCGAGGCCGAAAAGATCCTCGCCGACTTCGGCGAACGGCGCGGCCACATCTTCAACCTGGGTCACGGCATCCTTCCCGATGCCAAGGTCGAGTGCATGCAGGCGCTCGTCGACACGATCGGTTCCTGGAAGGGAGTCGAAGCATGACGCTCGAAGTCGATCTCGCCCTCGTCGAGAAGTACGGCAAGCCCGGCCCTCGCTACACGAGCTACCCGACCGCTCCGCACTTCGACGACGCCGTCGGCCGCGACGAGCTGACGCGCCAGCTCGAAAAGAGCAACGCCGACGCGTCGCATCCGCTCTCGCTGTACCTTCACCTTCCGTTCTGCGAGAAGCTCTGCTGGTTCTGCGGATGCAACATGATCGTCACGAAAGACACGTCGAAGCAGAGCGGCTACCTCGACCACCTGTTCCGCGAGATCGACGTCGCCCGCACGCACCTGAACGCCGACCGTCCCGTCGTGCAGCAGCACTTCGGCGGCGGAACTCCCACGTACGGGTCGCCGGACGACCTGCGGCGTATCGGCGAGAAGCTCCACGCGTCCTTCCGCTACGCCGAGGGCGCCGAGATCAGCTCCGAGATGGATCCGCGAAACCTCACGCACGATCACATCAAGGCGCTCCGCGAGATCGGATGCAACCGGGCGTCGCTCGGCGTCCAGGATCACGACCCCCGAGTGCAGAAGGCGATCCACCGCATCCAGCCGCGCCAGCTCGTGATCGACGCCGTCGATTGGATCCGCACCGAAGGATTCGACTCGATCAACATCGACCTCATCTACGGTCTGCCGTTCCAGTCGGCCGATTCGTTCGCGGCCACGCTCCAGGACGTCCTCGAGATCCGGCCGAACCGGCTCGCCGTGTTCAACTACGCGCACGTGCCGTGGATGAAGGCCCATCAGAAGCTGATCCGCGAGGAAGATCTTCCGACGGGCCCCGAGCGGCTGCGCATGCTGAAGTCGATCATCGAGACGCTCACCGCCGGCGGTTACGTCTACGTCGGCATGGATCACTTCGCGCTCGAAGGGGACGAGTTGCTGACCGCGCAGCGCGAGAAGACCCTTCGCCGAAACTTCCAGGGCTACAGCACGAAGGCCGGCGCCGAGATCCAGGCCTTCGGCATGTCGGCGATCAGCCAGCTCGATCGGATGTATTCGCAGAACATCAAGGAAGTGGACGCCTACTACGAGAAGGTGTCCGCCGGCGAGCTCCCGATCCAGCGCGGCTACGTGCTGACCGATGACGACGTCGTGAGGCGCGAGCTGATCATGACGCTGATGTGCGACATGGAGCTCGACTTCGCCGAGGTGGGAAGCCGCACCGGCGTCGACATCCCGACCTACTTCGAGGGCGAGCTCGCACGGCTCGGCACCTTCGTCGAGGACGGGCTCCTCGAGCAGAACGCGAGCGGCCTCAAGGTCACCGAGCCGGGTCGGCTGTTCGTGCGCAACATCGCCATGACATTCGACGCGCATCTCGGAGACGCGAGCGAACGCTATTCGAAGACGGTCTGAGGCAGGGCATCACGCACGCATGCAGACGGACGGAATACCACCGATCGCCATCGTGGGAGCCGGAATCGCCGGCCTCTCGGCGGCCCTCCGCCTGCGCGACGCCGGGCGTTCGGTGGTCGTCTTCGAGGCCGCGGATCATGTCGGCGGTGCGATCCGTTCCGAGTACGAGGAGGGCTATCGCTACGAGCGAGGGCCGAACACCGTCCTCGAATCGACGCCGCTCATCGGACGCACGATCGAGCGACTCGGCCTCTCCGATGAGCGGCTCTCCCCCACGGCGGCCGCGAAGAAGCGCTTCGTCGTTCGCGACGGAAAGCCTGTCGCGCTTCCCTCGTCGTTACGGACGCTGATCGGAAGCCCCCTCCTCGGGATCGGCGCCAAGCTCCGCCTGCTCCGCGAGCCCTTCGTGGCGAAGCGTCCGGACGACACAACCGAGGAGAGCGTCGCGGCGCTCGTCGAGCGCCGGCTCGGGCCGGAAGTCCTCCGCTACTTCGTCGACCCGTTCGTCGCCGGAGTCTTCGCCGGAACGCCCGACACCCTGAGCGCGCGACACGCCTTCGCGAAGATGCACGCACTCGAGCAGAAGCACGGAAGCTTCATCCGCGGCGCAATCCGGACCGCGAAGGCCAGGCGCCGCGAGCGGGAGGCCGCCGGCCCGGACGCGCCCCCTCCGCCGAGCCGCAAGATGTTCTCCTTCCGCGAGGGGCTCGATCGGTTGCCGACGGCGATCGCCGCCCTCGACGGCATCGACGTTCGACTGCGCACGCGGGTGACGTCGCTCGACCGCGTCGGCGACGGCTGGCGCATCGGGACCGAGGGTGAAGACGACGCCGTGTTCGACCGCGTCCTCCTCGCCCTCCCCGCGCACGCCCTCGGCGCTCTCGCGATCGACGGTGCTGCGAATGAAGACCTGGCCACCGTCGCCGCGATCGAACATCCGCCGATCACGGTGCTCCAGCTCGGCTTCCGCCGCGAGGACGTCGCGCACCCGCTCGACGGGTTCGGTGTCCTCGTACCTTCGATCGAATCCCGTTTCCGGATCCTGGGGGCGCTGTTCCCCTCCTCGATCTTCGAGGGACGCGCGCCCGAGGGTCACGTCCTTCTCTCGGTCTTTCTCGGCGGAACGCGTCGCCCCGACGATGCGCGGCTCCCCGAGGAGGAGCGCCTACGAATCGCCCTGGCGGATCTGCGCTCGCTGCTCGGTGTCTCCGCGGATCCGCGCTTCGTTCGACAGATCGCCTGGGAACGGTCGATTCCGCAGTATCGCCTCGACCATGGCGAACGCCTCGCGGCCATCGAGTCGTTCGAAGCGTCGCACCCCGGCCTCGCCCTCGGCGGCAACTACCGCACCGGCATCTCGGTGCCCGACACCCTGCAGAACGGCCACGACCTCGCCGGCCGCTGGCTCGAATCCGAGTCTCGCCCGGCCGCGCTCAAGGGAGGGTAAACGAACATGCAATCCGAACGAGTCACCCCGTTCCTGCGTCCACGGCGGCTCCGCCGTAGTGAATCCGTTCGCTCGCTGATCCGTGAGACGATCCTGACGCCCGACGACATGGTGCTTCCGATGTTCGTCGCCGACGGCGAAGGAATCGAGAAAGAGATCGGCTCGATGCCGGACATCTTCCAGTACTCGATCGATCGGCTCGCCGGCGAAGTCGAATCCGCGCTCGACAACGGGATCTCACGCGTGATCCTGTTCGGCATCCCGAAGGAGAAGGATCCCGAGGGCCAGGATGCGCTGTCCGACGACGGGATCATCCAGCGCGCGGTCCGATTCCTGAAGGGGCGCTTCCCCGAGCTCTACGTGATCACCGACCTGTGCATGTGCGAGTACACGAGCCACGGGCACTGCGGGATCCTCGCCGAGGGCGACGTCGACAACGACGCCACCCTGCCCTACCTCGCCAAGCAGGCGCTCACCCATGCGCGTGCCGGTGCGGACATGATCGCGCCGTCGGGAATGATGGACGGCATGGTGTCGGCGATCCGCGGCGGACTGGACGGCGAAGGGTTCAGCGGCATCCCGATCATGAGCTACAGCGTCAAGTACGCGTCGAGCTTCTACGGCCCCTTCCGGGAGGCCGCGGAATCGGCGCCCGAGCAGGGCGATCGGAAGTCGTACCAGATGGATCCCGCCAACGTCCGCGAAGCGTACCGGGAGCTCGAGCTCGACATCGAGGAAGGCGCCGACATCGTGATGGTGAAACCGGCGCTCGCCTACCTCGACGTGATCGCGCGTGTGCGCGACGCGTGCCAGCTTCCCGTCGCTTGCTACAACGTCAGCGGCGAGTACTCGATGGTCAAGGCCGCCGCCCGCAACGACTGGATCGACGGCGACCGCGTGATGATGGAGATGCTCGTCGCGATGAAGCGCGCGGGCGCCGACATCATCCTCACCTACTTCGCCAAGGACGCCGCTCGCCGGCTTCGAACAGGCTGATCCGAACCATGACGACCGCAGATCCGGGCCGCGCTTCGCGAAACGACGCCAACAGCCGCGCCCTCCTCGCAGAGGCCAGCAAGATCGTTCCCGGCGGTGTGAACTCGCCGGTCCGCGCCTTCAACGCCGTCGGGGGGACGCCGCCGTTCATCGAGCGGGGCGAAGGCCCGTACATGTTCGATGCCGACGGGAATCGGTACATCGATTTCATCGGAAGCTGGGGGCCGCTCATCCTCGGACACGCGCACCCGGTGGTCCTCGACGCGATCCGCGACGTGCTGCCGAACGGGACGAGCTTCGGCGCCCCGACCGCGGCCGAGATCGACCTCGCGCGCGAGATCGTCGATCGCGTTCCCGGTGTCGACATGGTGCGGCTCGTGAGCAGCGGGACGGAAGCCACGATGAGCGCGGTGCGACTGGCGCGAGGAGCGACCGGGCGCGACAAGCTCGTGAAGCTCGACGGCTGCTACCACGGCCATGGCGACAGCTTCCTCATCGCCGCGGGCTCGGGCGCGCTCACCCTCGGAGAGCCGAACTCGCCCGGCGTCACGCGCGGCACCGCGGCCGACACGCTGCTCGCGCGGTTCAACGACCTCGAGTCGATCGACCGCCTGTTCGAGGCGAACCCGGGTGAGATCGCGGCCGTGATCCTCGAACCGGTCTGCGGCAACGTGGGCTGCATCCCGCCGGAGCCCGGCTACCTCGAGGGTCTTCGCGAACGATGCACCCGCGAAGGAGCCGTACTGATCCTCGACGAGGTCATGACCGGCTTCCGGATCGCGCGCGGCGGCGCCGTCGAACGCTACGGCGTCACCCCGGATCTCGTGACCTTCGGCAAGGTGATCGGCGGCGGCATGCCGGTCGGCGCGTACGGCGGAAAGGCCGAGCTGCTCTCGCAGGTCGCGCCCGTCGGATCGGTCTATCAGGCGGGCACGCTCAGCGGCAATCCGGTCGCGGTCGCCTGCGGGCTCGCGACCCTGCGGCAGCTCGATGCCGCCGCGTACGACGAGCTCGAGGCCCGCGGCGCGCGCATCGAAGCCGGCCTCGCCGCGGTGATCGAGAAGCACGGCCTTCCGCTCAGCCAGCATCGGGTCGGCGCGATGTTCTCGCTCTTCTTCACCGCCGAGCCGCCGCGGCGCTACGACGACGTGGCCGCCTCCGACCTCGAGTGGTTCAAGCGATACTTCCACGCGATGCTCGACCGTGGCGTCTACCTCGCGCCGAGTGCCTTCGAGGCCGGATTCCTCTCGCTCGCCCACAGCGACGAGATCCTCGACGAGGTGATCGCCAAGGCGGAAGCCTCGCTTCTCGAGACGGCGCCGGCCTGATCGACCGGGATCACCCGAACGGGCGTCGGTAGGCTTCCTGCAGCTCGTGAAGCCGCGTGAAGTCGCGAGCACGAACGCTCTCCACGGCTTCGTCGAGCTCGGTGCGCCGCGGTACGCGCACGGGGTTCACTCGATTCATCGAAGCCACGCGCGCGTCGTCGTCCCCGCCCTCTCGCTCGCGCAGCTCGGCGTATCGAACGAGCCACGGCTCGAGCGCGCCGCCGTGCGGACGCTCGGCACCCGGACGCACATCGGCGAGGTGTCGGAAGAACGTCGTGAGATCGATCGCTTCGCTCTCGAGGCCACGGAAGAGATCCGCGAGAAGGTCGTCGACCTCGACGTCCGTGAGAGACCCGAGACCGAGCCGCGCGCGCATCCGCGTTCGATACGCCGTATCGTACAGCTCGCGGTAGCGGTCGATCTCCCCCATGGCCTGATCCGGCGTCATGAAGTCGAGCAGCGTCTCGCCGAATCGCTTCAGATTCCAGCCGATCACCTCCGGCTGCTCCCCGAATCGATACCGCCCCTCGGCATCCTCGGGGTTCGCGGAGAACGCGGGATCGAACGCCTCGACGAAGCCGAACGGCCCGAGATCGAGGGTCACTCCATCGACCGACATGTCGTCCGTGTTGAGCTGCCCGTGGCAGAAGCCGACAGCCTGCCACGCGGCGGCGAGCTCCGCGGTCCGTTCGACGACGCGCCGCAGCAGCATCCGGAAACGATCGTCATCGAGCTCGATATCCGGATACAGGTTGCGGATGACGTGATTCGCGAGGTTGCGAACCCATCCCTTCTGCAGCAGGTGATAGAAGTACTGGAACGTGCCGAATCGGACGTGGGTTCTCGCGAGCCGCACGACGATCAGCGCCCGTTCCTCCGCACCGTCGAGCTCGACCCCCGTTTCGAGCAGGCAAAGGCTACGCGTCGTCGGGATGCCGAGCGCGGCCAGGGCTTCCGACCCCAGGAACTCACGGACCGCGTCCGCGAGCCCGAGCCGCCCCGATCGTCCGCGGCTGTGCGGCGTCGCGCCGGCGCCCTTCAGCTCGAGATCCCACTTCTCGCCGGCCTCGTTGCGCACCTCGCCGACGAGGAT
>CAZQZX010000175.1:0-15153 GCA_964597885.1 uncultured Planctomycetota bacterium | reverse complement strand
CCTGAACGATCCCGAGACGGTCGATGCGTTCCTCGCCGCGCGCGGCCGGGGCGACCTCACGCTCGTGCCCCGCCTCGACAAGAAGACGATGCAGTCCGGCTGGCGCTTCGACGAGAACGAACGCCGCTTCGAGATCGACGAATCCTGGAGCGACTGGCCGGTGCTCTCCGTGTCGTGGTCCGACGCGAACGCGTACGCCACGTGGCGCAATCGACTCGCGAAGGCGAACGGCGAGCCGTTCGAGTACCGCCTTCCGGACGAGATCGAGTGGGCGCGCGCGGCGCGGGCTTCCGACGGCCGACCGTATCCGTGGGGCAAAGGATTCCGGTGGACGTACTGCCTCGGCGCGCAGACCCAGCCGGTCGAGACCGATCCGGCGCCGCGGGGCACGTACCTCGTCGACGAGTCGGCGTTCGGAGTACGCGACCTCGGCGGCAGTGCGCGAGAGTGGCTGCGAAGCCCGTTGAACGAAACGCAGAGCGATCTTCGCGTGCTGCGCGGAGGAGCCTGGGGCTACGGTCGACCGCGCTACTTCCGATCGGCGTATCGCGTCGGTGAGGATCCGGACTTCGTCAACGCGCTGTTCGGCTTCCGCCTCGTGTGCGTGGACCGCTCGACGTCGCCGTGATCCTGCGCGCGCGTCGCGGCTGCTAGGGCTTCCACAGCTCGTCGAGACGGCTGTCTCGATAAAGAGGATAGTCGCGGTACTTCTGCCGTGCCTCGTCGGTGAGCGGTACGTACACGCCGAGACCGCACCAGTTTCGAGACGCGTACAGCTGATCCGGGTGGCGGCCGTGGCGAACGATGAGCTCCGATGTCGCCCATCGCTCGAAGCCGGCCACCGCCGACGCGTGATCGGGCGCGACGCCCCGCGCGTCGGACACCGCACGCAGCCACGTGAACAGATCGTTCAGCGATTCGCCGCGACGCGGGCCGAAGCACCGTTCGGTGAGAGTCGGGTCCGGCATGCGCCCGCCCTTCGACCCGGCCAGCGCTTCGAGGATCGGGTCGATCCGGGCCGGCAGCTCACCGAGCTTCGCCCCGTCGACCGAGACGTAGCTCGTGTAGTGCTCGTCGGTGTCGATGATCCGCGACGCGAGCCCCGCTCCGCGAGCCTCCGGATTCTCGCCGAGCCACTCGAGCGTCCGTCGGTAGTACGTGTTCGGTGCCTGCAGGACGGTCTGCGATGCGAGCACCGCCGGCGCGATCCCGCGGAAGTTGTAGAGGTTCTCGATCGACGCGCGTCCGCACTGCTGCAGGAACACCAGCTCGATGTCGGGCTCGATCGCCGCTTCGAGCTTCCGCAGGCGCTCGCCCATCTCGCGCGCGGAAAGCCAGGCCGGCTCGGTCGCACCACCCAGCTCTTCGGCCTCGCCCTCGACCCGTCCGTCGGGAGCGGCGTTCCCGGGTCCCGGGTGAACGTCGAGGTTCATCTCGTCGAGCGCGCCGCCGTGATTCAGGAAGACGATCGCGAGGCGTCGGCTGGGAAAGCGCTCGACCGATCGATGGAGAAACGCCTCGATCCCGTCGGCCGACGCGCTGTTCTCGGTCGCGAGTCGGTCGGACCGCACCACCCCGCCGTCGATATGGACGTGTCGAAGACCTTCGTCGCCCGTGACGTCGACCAGCACCGAGACGGGCACGCCGCCGGCCTTCGAGCCCGCCGCGAGCTCGGCCAGGATGCCGTCGGCGAATCGCGAGAGGTCGTTGTCGTACGACATCACGTACGCGAGTGCCCACGGGCGCACGGACTTGTCGTCGGCCTGGGCACGCAGGCAGACCATCGCGGCGAGGCCCATCGCGGCGAGGCCGAGGGCGAGGCTGAGAATCCCGAAGTTCTTCACGCTCTCGATTGTACCCGCATGCGGCCGGCCTCGACCAGCAACGCGCCGTCGACGAGCCGCTTGCGTCCCTTCCGGGCGAACCGTTAGGCTGTGCCGGCGTCACGACGACGGACCCCGACAACAAAGAATCCCGGACGGCCTCCCCCGCGTGGACGACAAGCGACTCGAACGCGCCTTCGACGGCGACGCCGACGCGTACGTCGAGCTGTTCCTCGAACAGCGTCGCGCGCTCCGTGCGATCCTCCGCTACCGGGGCTGCCCTCTCGACGTGGTCGACGACCTCCTCCAGGACATCTTCCTGTCCTCGTTCCAGACCCTCGTCCGTAAGCCCAAGCAGCGCCCCGCCCCCGAGAAATTCGACAGATGGCTCACCCGGTGCGCGCTCAACCGTCTAACCGACTGGTGGAGGAGGCAGCGCAAGGACGCCGAGGCGAAGGCCCAGCTGCCCCAGGAAGATGCCTACGAGGACCCGGAGCCGGCCGAGGGAACACCCCCGTGGCTCGTGAAGGCCCTCGGGGACCTGTCACCGGCGCTGCGCCAGGTGGTCGAGCTCTTCTACATCGCGGAGCTCGACGGAAAGCAGATCGCCGACCGACTCGAGATCTCGCACGCGGCCGTCAAACGCCGCCTGAGCGATGCACGCGACAAGCTGCGCAAGGCCCACGCGGCATGGGAGGCCTCCAATGCGTAGCGGCGATCGAGATCGGTTCGGAGATGTGCCGGGCGGCGGCGGTGAACGGCCCGAAGACGGCTTCTGGCGGAGACCGGAGGACGACGAGATCGAAGAAGCGCTGGCAGCCCTGAGACGCTCGGAGCAGGCCGACATGCCCTCCGACGAGGCGTTCCGCGCGAGCGTTCTGCCCGAAGCGAGGCGGATCGCACGACGCACGCCTCCCCCGAGGCTCTGGGTCTCCGTCGCCGCAGCCGCAGCTCTGATCCTCGCGGCCACGGGCTTCTTCCTCTTCGACCGCGCCCCCGAGCGCGAGCCCGAGCGGCTCCTGAGCTCGCTCGGGTCGTCGGTAAAGATGGCGCTCGAGACCGGACCCGACGACGGCATTCGAATGCTCGAACTGCTCGTCCAGGACGACACCGAAGCGCTGGCCCTCATCGAGGACGAGCCGGCCGAAACCCGAGCCTCCGATCGCGCCATCGCCGCCGCCAGGCAAGAGCTCTCGCTCCGCGAGACGGTGCTACGCGAGCGCGAGGCCGCGATCCCGATGCTGCTCGACCTCATCGAGGGCAAGGGACCCGAGGGCCGTCCCTCGGACGCCATGCGTACCGAGGCCGCCATCTTGCTCTCGATCCTCCGGCCGCAAGGCGCCGGCGAGGCGATCTATCAGGAGATCGTCCGTGTGATCGATGTCCGCAATCCGAGCCTGAACGAGCTCCTTGTCGCCATCCGAGTGATCCTGGATACCGAACCCGACGAGCCCCGCTGGGCGGCGCCTCTCGGCAACGAGCTCCAGACGATGGTTCTCGACGAGGACGGACGCCTTCGGGAGGTCGGGTTGTCCGTGCTCGCGGCCCTGATGAGGGAATACGACGCCATCTCCTACCCGGATACGGGGCTCACCGTACTCGGCGACGATCCCTCGGCGCAGTCGCTCAAGTACGCGTTCCGGCTGCTCACGCCCGACGTGATCCGCTCCCGGCGCGGCGAGCTGATCGATCGATGCAAGGGTCTTCTGCTCGGCGGCGAGGTCGACAAGGCGAAAGAGGCCCTGGTTTTCCTCGCGCGCAACGAGATGAAAGAGGATCCGGGCGACCTCATCCCGATCGTCGAGAGCCTCGCCGCGTCCGAGTCCCGCGACATGGGTCTGCGAAGGCAGGCCGCGACCACTCTCGCGCAGCTCACACGGAAGCCCTTCGCCGAGATCTACGAGCGTTACGGAATCGACCCGAACGCCCGCTAAGTTCTTCCCTCCCTTCGTGACGTTTCGGCAACTCGCACCGACCCCTCTTTCGGATGTCGAGTTCACCGCGCCCGATCACGGGCCCCATCACGAAGGAGGAAACCATGACACCCCGCAACCGGCTCAACCTCTGCCTTGGCTTCGCGATTTTCTTCCCGGTCGCCTTCGCGGTCGGCGCTCCCGAGGCCGGAATCAACGACCCGACCGAGGCGCCCGAGATCGTGGTCGACTGCGACGTCGACGCCGGGCAAACCCTGGACGGCTACGCCTGGGACAGCGATGCCCCGATCCGCGTCGAGGCCATCTGGGACGACGACCTCACGGACGTCACCGGATCCCCGGACCCCGGCGGCTTCGGGACGCACAACTACTTCGCCTTCAGCACGGTCTCGGGCGACTCGGGACGCACGTTCACGATCACCGCGACCGACCGGAAGGGGCACGAGGCGACCAAGCGAATCACCGTAAACTGATGTTGCGGAACGCCCTCGGGCAACGCGCCCGCCCGGGGGCACTTTTTTCTGACGAAGGACCTCACCGATGCCGGCACCGTTCGTCATCCATGTGGGGGAAGCGCGCGGGAACGTCGAGTCTTGCGCATTGAGCAACCGATGGCGCGTGCCACGAGTCTCGTGGCCGCGCCAACTCTTTTTCCGGCCGGCGCGGCTCCGAGGGCGTTACCCGGCTCACTTCAGGAAGAAGAGCGCCCCGCCCGCGACGGCCGTCACCGTCCCGATGATCGCCCGCGCCGAGGCCCGCTCGCGCAGGAACACCGCGGCCAGCGGGATCACGAAGATGGGCACCATCCCCATGAGGCTCGACGCCACGCCCACCGGCGCCAGCCGGATCGACACCAGCGACAGCCACACGCCGAGGTAGGGCCCCACCACCGATCCGCCGAGCGCCGGAAGCATCCCTCGCGTATCGCGAAGAGCCCGCAGCGACTTCCCGACATGTCCGGTGAACAGCGCCAGGAGCCAGATCGAGGCGCACGCGGCGATCATGCGGATGAGGGTGGCCGAGAGCGTCGCGAGCCCCTCGGGCATCCCGGCCTTCGCCACCACCAGCGAGATCGCCTGGGCGAGCGCCGCTCCGAACGCCGCGAGGATCCCGACCGCCAGACCGTCGCGACGTACCGCGGCGCTCGGCGTCCGCTCGAGGAGTACCACGACGACGCCGACGCTCACCGCCACGATCCCGAGCATCTCGATGGTCGTGAGCCCCTCGCCGAGCTGGATCCACGCCAGCAGCGCCGAGAAGACGGGCACCGTCGACATGATGAGGGACGCGTTGCGGGGGCCGATCCGGGTGAAGGCGTGAAAGAGCAGGCTGTCGCCGACGGCAAGCCCGAGGATCCCCGAGAGGCCGAGCCAGAGCCATGCGGCGGGAGTCGCCCCCGGCGGAATCAAACTCCCAAGCACGATCAGCTGGGTAATTCCGAGGAAGAGGACGGCGAGGACGAGGCGGATCCGGTTGAGCACGACCGCCCCGAATCGGGCCGAGGCGATCGTGAAGAGGATCGACGTCAGGGCCCAGCAAAGCGCGGTCGCGAGCCCCGCGAGCTCACCGCCGTACGCCAAACGTCTTCTCCTCGACTCTCGTCATCGGGCGCGCGCACCTCGTCGAGACGGCACGCGCGCCCGATTCTCGAAAGCCCGTCGGGCTAGCCGACGCGCCGTCGGTAGTAGATCACGAGAGTAGCACCGAGAAGCAGAATCATCAGCGCCTGGCCGATTTCGCCGAGGGTCGGAATCGGGATGACGATCGTCGTGACCGACGCGGAGCACTCGGTCTCGATCGTGATTCCCTCGTTCTCTTCCGTACCCGTCTTCGCGGTAATGCGGACGGTGTTGGTGCATTCGTCCGCCGCCGGCTCGAGCTTCACGTCCGCTTCGTACAGCACGGTGATCTCCTCGTCCGGCTCGAGATCGCCGAGCATGCAGTTGATGCGGTTGTTGTCCTCGGTACAGGTGCCGGTCGGATCCGGATCCATCACCATGACGTTCTCGAAGCACTCGATCGGAACAATGTCCTCGAGGGTGATGTCCCTGAGCGGCGCAAAACCGGTGTTGCGGATGATCACGCGGAAGAACACGCGGTCGCCCGGCTGCACGAACAGATTCGTCTGGAAGCCGACACCGTCGAGCGAAACACCCTTCTCGCAGATGATCGCCGGGTCGAGCACGACGACGTTGGCCTGGCAGGCGTTCGGGCGCTCGATGGTGCCGCCCTCGATCCCGCCGATCACGCCCTCGCCCTCGAGGTCGACCGTGTTGACATAAGTCCCGGGGCTGACGTTCTCGCGCAGGCGCGCGTCGTAGGTCAGCGTGCGGACGTTCGCCGGGCCGGGATCGATCTCGAACTCACAGGTGAGCACGTTGCCGAAGGCCCCGCCGAACTCGCAGATCGCTCCGTCGTTCGTCATCGGGTTCTCGTACGCCGAACCGAGATCGTCGGTGAGACGCAGCGCGACGCGGACGTCGCCGGTGTTCTCGACCTCGACCTTGAAGTACACGAGCTGCCCGGGCACGGCCTCGACCGTCTCCGAGAAGTTCACCCCGTCGAGCGAGACGAGCTTGCGACAGATGAAGTCGACATCCAGCACATCGATCGGCAGCTCGCAGTTGTTGTCCGCCTCGATGCCCGGGTTCTCCTTGCTACCGGTGAAGCCGGTGATCACCGCAATGTTGGTCAGACCACCCGGATCCTGCGTTGCCGACAGGAGCGCCGAGAAGAAGACCTCGATCTTGGCGTTCGGCTCGGTGCCGAGCGGGCCGAGATCGTTGCAGACGACCGTCGTGCCGCCGCTCACCTCGCAGGCCGAACCGTTCTCGATGCGAACGTCGCTGAAGCCCGTCGGCAGCATGTCCGTCAGGCTCACCTGGCGGAACGGCACCTCGCCACAGTTCGTGATCGTGACGCGGAAGTACGCCCGCTGACCCGGCAGGATGTCGAGATCCTGACCATACGGTCCTTCGAGGCTGAGCGAACCTTCCTTCAGACACTCGATGCACGGATCCAGGACGGCGATCGTGTCCGAGC
The DNA here is from genome assembly GCA_964597885.1 of uncultured Planctomycetota bacterium. Lineage (GTDB taxonomy): Bacteria > Planctomycetota > JACOTG01 > JACOTG01 > JAUIME01 > CAZQZX01. The sequence continues at coordinate 8,354 of CAZQZX010000175.1, read as the reverse complement.
AGTCGCTCATGACCTCGATCTCGTCGTCACCGAACACACCGAAGACCGTGGCGTCGTTCAGGACGGACGGCCCCGCGTCCTCGGCAACCCGCGCTTCGTAGCGCACCGTGAGGCTGTCGTTCTGAGCGAGCGGCCCGAGGTCGCACTCGATCGTACGGGCCGCCTGGTTGATGTCGCAAACGTTGAGCGGCTCGAGCACGTTGATGGAGCCGAGCTCGAAGCCGGCCGAGAGCGTGTCCTCGAGGCGGACGTTCGTGAACGTCGCGTCGCTCGGCGACGTGTTCGTGATCGTGACCTCGAACGTCACCTTCTGACCGCGGATCGCCGGATCCGGCGTTCCGACCTTCTCGCAGATGATGTCGAGCTGCAGCACCCGAAGCATCGCCATGCACTCGGTCTCGATGATCGTTCCGCCGACGTCGCTGCCGGGGACACCCGGCGTGGCGTCGATCATCGCCGTGTTGGTGATCGGGTCCGGGAAGGTCTCGAGGTCGTCACGGACGACCGCGCTGTACAGCACGCGAAGCGGTCGCGGATCGCCGTCGGCCGGCCAGCAAGGCGCCGGCGCGAGGTCCGGGCAGCTGATCGTGCGGTTCCCGGCGCCGGTCGTCGCACAGGACATGCCTTCGATGATCGTGACGTTCGTGAAGACGTCCGAGAGCTGGTCCATCAGCTCGACGTCGAGGAAGCACGCCTCGTTCTGAGCCGTCACGTCCACGAGCACCTCGAAGAACACCGTGTCGCCCGGCTGCACCGTGATCTCCGGGACGAACGGGCCGCTCTCACTGAGCGACACGCCCTTCTCGCACAGGATCTCGGCGAGCAGCGCGTTGACGTTGGCGCTGCACGTGTTCATCGCGGGGCAGCCCGGGTTGTCCAGCGTGCCGGGAGTCCCCGTGACGCTGACGTCGTTCGTGCAAAGCCCGTCGATCTTGATGAGCGTCGCCCGGTAGACGATCGTGAGCGAGCTTCCCGGGTTCAACGGGCCGAGGTCGCAATCGATCGACGTGCCGTTCGCGCAGCTGATCGACGGCGAAACGACCGTGATGTCCCCGAAGCAATCGGGCGGGAGCGTGTCCTGGACGTTCGTCTGGAAGAACGCGGCCGAACCGGCGTTCGTCACTCGGACCTCGAAGAACACTTCCTGACCCGCGACGGCGTCGAGGTTCTGCACGAACGGGCCGCCCTGGCTGAGGCTGACACCCGAGACGCAGTTGATGATCGGGACCTGCGTGACGACGTCGGCGTCGCACGAGGTCATGATCGGCTCGCCCTGCTGTTCCGGCTCGGGACCGACGCCGGGCGTGGCGGTGATGTTCGCGGTGTTCGTGATGCGCGCGCCGTTGGCGGTTCCGTCGAACGTCGCGCTGAAGTTGACCGTGGTCGATCCGTCCGGGTTCAGCGTGCCGAGATCGCACGTGACGCGGATGCGGTTACCCTCCATCGCCTGCCCGCACAGCGAACCCCCGCCGAGGTCGACGTTGCTGAACTCGGGCGGCAGGAGGTCGTCGATCATGACGTCGAAGAGATCCGTGTCGCCATCGTTCGTCACCGTGACACGGAAGTAGACCGTCTGGCAGTTCGCCGCGAAGACCTCGGAACCGAAGTTGACGCCGTCGAGCGAAACGAGCTTCTCGCAGATGACCGACGGCTCGATGACCATGACATCGGCCATGCAGCTGGTCGTCAGCGGGATCGGGTCGCCCTGCGTCGGGATGAACTCGGCGCTGATGTTCGCCGTGTTCGGCAGCACCGGCGGATTCGGGAACGGCTCCGGCCGGACGCGCGCGCTGTAGATGAACTCGACGGCCATCTCGGCGGCAATCTCGTCCACCGTGCAGGTGATCGAGTTCCCCGGGATGTTCGGGATGCAAAGGCCGCCCGACTCATCCTGCGGCATGTCGTAGCCGTCGACGAGCTGGTCCGAGAGAACGATGTTGTTGAGCGGACCGAGCGTCGGGTTCGTGACGGTCACGCGGAAGAACACGCGCTGACCGGGAACGGCCGTTCCGGTCGGCCCGTAGGTGATCCCGCCGTCGACCGAGACTTCCTTCACGCAGACGATGTCGAGGAGCGCCACGCGGGCGTTGTCCTCGTCCTCGACCGGGTCCCCACCGCAGAGATCGCTGCCGGCACCTTCGCTCGCGGAAGTACCGGTCGCCCGCGCGGTGTTGATGATGACGCGCTTGGTCGGGTTCTGGACGATCGTCGCCGAGTACTCGAACTCCTGCGATGCGCCGGGCTCGAGGCTCGCGATCATGCAGGTAATCTTCTGGTTGTCGAGCATGCACCCGGCTTCGTTCTCGACGATGTTCTCGTAGTCGTCCGGAAGCGTGTCCTCGACCATGATGTTCTCGAGGCGGATGTTTCCGGTGTTCGTGACCTGGACCTTGAACGAGATGACATCGCCCGGCTTACCCGCGACGCGCTTGTCGTCGAACGGGCCCATCTCGCCGGAGACCGTCGTGTTGCGGATGCTCTTCAGGACCTCGATGCCCGGGTCCGTCTTCTTGTTGACGATGAGCGGCTCGTCGAGGAAGTCCTCGACCGGGCCGTCGACCTGCGAACCCGAGAAGACGTCAACCGAGTAGCAGACCGGGATGTCGTCGAGCTCGCTGTAGCGCTCGATCGAGAGCTCGATGTCGAACGTGTTGGGGTTCTCGTTCGGGCACGGCCCGCCGTTCGTGCGCGCCGCCATTCCGACGACGATGTTGATCGGCCAGTTCTCGATCAGCGTCCCGTCGCCTCGCTCGAGCGAGAGGCCCTTGCCTTCGTACTTGAGTCGGAGGTCCTCGGGATCGGTGAAGATCAGGTTGAGGTTCGTATCGATGTCGAACGTGTAGAACTCGTCGCGTCCGACGCAGATGCCCTGGTCGACACCCTGGATACAGGCGATCGACGTCTTGGCGCCCGGGTCGTTGTCGCCGTCGGCGTCACCCGGCACACCGTGCACGTCTCGGGTCGGATCGGGATCGGGCGACTGCAAGCAGGGGCCGATCGCGTCCATGACGTCGTATCCGAGGAAGAGCGTGTCGGAGTCCTCGTCGTAGTAGACGAAGATCTCGGTGAAGTCGAAGCCACTCTTGCAGAGCGGGATGACGTCATTACAGGGGTCCGGCGCGCTCGCGTCCGGATCCGTCCAGTCCGAGAGATCGCCATCCAGCGTGATCGGCTGGGCGGACGCCGTGTCGGCCGTCGCGAGCCATGCACCCGGACCCATGATGGCCAGGAGCAGAAACAACGAGAGGACCCGCCGCAGCAGAGTGCGGTTGGAGGAAGTGTTGCGCACCATTCGACCCCTTCCTGACTCGACGCGGATCATCGGCGGACGATACGACCGTACACGGAGCGTGCACGCGCGGCCGCCCTTGCCGAGAGAGTGCGTGGAGACTTGTGATATCCCCCTCCAAGGCTCCGAGGATGGAAGCGCTGGAGGCCAAGCCGCAATTCTGGAAGATAGCGCCGCCACTGTCAAGAGTTTGGGAGCGGCCCCCGAGCGCTAGTCACTCAGATCGATAGACTCTGGCGGCCACGACTTTCCGTCGTCACGAGTCCGGGAGACGCACTCGGGCCGTCGGGCTCGGATCCTCAGGAGCCGTTGGGCTCGGCCCGTCAGGAGTCGGGCGTGAGCTCGACCATCTCGAGAGGGGGCTCCCGATCCTCCGGATTGATCCGGAACGCGATCTTCCCGTCGAGCAGCCGGAGCAGGTAGTCCCCGAGGATCTCCTTGCGCCACCCCTGCAGCACCTCCGGGAACGGATCCTCGGCTCCCTCGGTGTGCCGCTTCACCAGCTCTTCGAGTGCTTTCTTCCGGGCCAGGATCTCCGGCGAGAGCCGTAAGGCCATGGCGCGGATCCGGATGGCGCTCGTCAGGAAGTCCACGCGCGCCAGGAGCGCCGGATCCGAGACCGGGGACGGGATCGACGGCGGAAGCTCCGCATCGCTGAGCCCTTTGCCCTTGCGAATCGTCGCCAGGATGGCGTCGCCGCTGCGCGAGATCTCTCGGGGATGGAGTCTCTTCAAGGACCGCAGCTCGTTGCGGTGCGTAGGCTGCATGCGCGCCAGGTCCAGGAGCGCGTCATCGGGGACGACGCTCGGTCGCAGCACGTCACGCTCGAAGGCCTGCTCTTCTCGCCAGGCGCACAGGAGCTGCAGCACACCGAGCTGCCGCCGCGTGAGGCGCCAGCACTGCTTGACCCGGCGGTAGTACGCCATCGGGTCGTCGTCTCGGGCGATTCGCTCGAGCGTTCGGAACTCCTGCTCGACCCACTCGCGGCGTCCCGACTCGTCGAGCTGCCGCGACAGGATCTCCACCATCGGGTGCAGGTGGACGACGTCGAGGATCGCGTACTGCATCTGCGCGTCGCTGAGCGGACGGCGCAACCAGTCGGTTCGCGTCTGCACCTTCTGGACGGTCTCGCCGAGCAGGTCGCGGACGAGGTTCTGGTAGCTCATCGAGTGCCCGTGACCGACGAACGACGCCGCGGTCTGGGTATCGAACAGAGGCTCACAGAGCTCACCGGACAGGTTGAAGAAGATCTCGAGATCCTCGCGAGGCGCGTGGAGGATCTTCAGGATGTCGGTGTTCGAGAGTAGATCCAGAAACGGCCGGAGGCTGTCGACCGCGAGCGGATCGATGAGCACGTGGGTCTCGCCATCGCTCACCTGGATCAGGCCGAGCTTCGGGCTGAACGTCCGCTCGCGCATGAATTCGGTATCGATCGCGAGGCTCTTGGCCGTCGCGAACTGCGCGCAGATCTTCTCGAGCTCACGATCCGTTTCGATCATCGGCACCGCGAGGCTCATCGCGCGCCCTTCCCGGCAACCGCGGTGCCGCGCTCGATCTCGACCGACACATGGCTCGCATCGGTCAACGCGCCCGGCTTCTTCACGCGCACGCGAACGTTCGCGACGCCGAATCGATCGGTGCACAGGCGCGCGACTCCCTCCGCCATGCTCTCGATGAGCTTGAAGCGGCTCTCGATGACGAGATCACGCACCTCGTTCGTCACGCGGTAGTAGTCGAGAAGGCCCTCGAGATCTTCGCGGGCGGCCGCCTCGGCGGCGTCGACCTCGAGCTCGATGTCGAGCAAGACGGGCTGGGTGCGCGTCCGCTCATCCTCGAAGACGCCCACGATGCACTCGATTCGGAGATCGTGGATGATGATCTTGTCCGCCACGCTTGCAGCCTCCTCGCATCCGGCTCGCGGCTCGAGCGCGCGAGCAATTCGTTACCGATCCGCGAGCCGCTCGGACAGCGAGCCGACGTCGGGCAGGATCCAGTCCGGCTCCGACTCGGCGAGCCGATCGTGACTCGCGTAGCCGCTCAGGACCGCGCAGGATCGCAACCCCGCGGCACGCCCCGCATCGATGTCGTGCGGCAGATCCCCGACGAAAGCCGTCCGCCCGCGGTCGAGGCCGAGCTCGTCCACGAGCTCGCACAGGAACGGAACCTTGTCGAGAACCCCGGCATGGATTTCTTCGAAGAACCCGCCCCACCCGAACTGCGCGAGCTGCCTCGCCGCGTTGTCCGGATCGAGAGTGGTCAGGACGCGCAATCGCACCCCCCGCTCCGAGGCATGGCGAAGAAACGGCTCCGCCGCGTCGAGCGGGCGAATCGAAGACTGCGCCCGCTGGAACCCCTCGAAGAACGCCTTGTCGAGCGCGTCGAACGGGATCCCCGGCATCACGCGCTCGTAGAATCGAGGCACGGGAAGCTCGAACTCCTCACGGAAGCGCTCCCGCGACATCTCGGGGAAACCGAAAGATCGAAAGACCTCGTTCGTCCCGGCCAGGACGGCCTCGAGATCGTCGACGAGGGTGCCGGACCAGTCCAGGAAAATGGTGTCGAGCATGCGGGTTCGTCCGATCGATCCTCCGGGACGGACTTCTAACAATTGGCCGCGCAAGGGGTCAAGAATGGCAATACGAACGTTGACGGCCCGCAAGCACCGGGCTAGCTTGTCTCGATGATCGAGGCACTACGGCCGAAACAGTGGACGAAGAACGTCTTCGTGTTCGCGGCGGTCGTCTTTGCGGAGCAGCTGGGCGACCCTGACGCACTTCTGCGGAGCGGAATCGCGTTCGCGCTGTTCTGCATCCTCTCCTCCGGTGTCTACCTGATCAACGACCTCGCCGATCGAGAGCGCGATCGGGAGCATCCGACCAAGCGGCATCGGCCGATCGCTTCCGGACGGCTGGAGGTTCGAACGGCCGGCGTCCTCAGCGTCGTGCTCCTGGCCGCGGGGCTCGTCGGATCGTGGCTGCTCAGCCCTGCCTTCGCCGCCGTGACGGGCGCCTACGTCGCGATCAATCTCGGATACTCGGGCGGGCTCAAGCACCTCGCGATGCTCGACGTGGTCCTCGTGTCGGCGGGCTTCGTCTTGCGGGCGGTCGGCGGCGGCATCGCGATCGACGTGCCGGTGTCGGCGTGGTTGCTCGTCTGCACGTTCTTCCTGGCGCTGTTCCTGTCGATCGGGAAGCGCCGTCGCGAGCTGACCCGGCTCGGCGACGAAGCGCCCCGCCATCGGGAAGCGCTGCGCTCGCTCGACGCGGGATTCCTGGACGACCTGCTTCTCGTCGTCACCCCCTGCGCCATCCTGTCCTACACGCTCTACACGATCTCCTCGGTCCAGCCCCAGGAGCTCGTCTACACCGTTCCTTTCGTGGCGTACGGATTCTTCCGATACCTCTATCTGATCCGCTGCCTCGGAGAAGGCGACGATCCGACCGACGTGTTGCTGAAGGATCGGCCGCTCGGCATCACGATCGTGCTCTGGATCGCGGCCGTGGCGGTGATCCTCTACGGAATGAGCTGATTGAACAAACCGCGCGGGCCGGCGTAAGGGCCCCGCACGCCCGGGTCGAGTGCGGGCCGCCCGGGTCGAGTGCGGGCCGCACCGCCGATGACGCTCCAACCGGCCGCACCGCAACAACCTGGCGAGAGGAGAAGCCTCGGATGTCCGACCGTCACGCAAAGAAGGTCCAGAACGCCTGCCCTGCGTGCGCCGTCCCGATGATCGCCTACGAGCTCACCGGGATCGAGATCGACCACTGTATCCAGTGCCTGGGCACGTGGCTCGACGAGGGAGAGATCGAGGCCATCGCCGAGCTGGCCGGCGTCGACCCGGGGCCGTTCCAATCGGTGCTCGACGCGCCAAGACGAACGGGTACGAAGAGCGAGAAGCCCTGCCCGCGCTGCCGACGACGGCTCCGCACGGGTGACGTCTCGGCCGAGGGGGCGAGCGTCAAGATCGACCGATGCGATCGCGGCTGCGGGCTGTGGCTGGATCGCGGCGAGATGAAGGACCTGCTCGAAGTATTCCACGAAGACGAGGAAGGCGCGATCGCCGCCTTCTTCAAGGACCTGTATCGATCCGAGCTCGAGGAGCCGCATGCCGCGGACGAGAAGCACGGTCGAAGCGAGAAGAGGAGTCGCGAATCATGACGCCCATGATGATCGGAGGGATCGCGGTGGTTGCGGTTCTCGCCCTGGGGCTCATCGCCATCTACAACGGGCTGGTAAGCCTGCGAAACCAAGTGAAGAACGGCTGGGCCCAGATTGACGTCCAGCTCAAGCGAAGGCACGACCTGATCCCGAACCTCGTCGAGACGGTGAAGGGCTTCGCGAAGCACGAGAAGGACACCCTCGAAGAGGTCGTCAACGCGCGATCTCGAGCCGTCTCGGCCGGGCCCGTCCCGGATCGCGCCGCCGCGGAATCGGAGCTCAGCTCGGCGCTCGGCCGCCTCATGGTGGTCGTCGAGCAGTATCCCGATCTCAAGGCCAACCAGAACTTCCTCGCGCTTCAGGAAGAGCTGACGTCCACCGAGAACCGGATCAGCTTCGCCCGGCAGGCCTACAACGACGGCGTGATGCGCTTCAACACGAAGATCGAGTCGTTCCCCTCGAACCTCGTGGCCGGCACGTTCGGCTTCACCCAGGAGTCCTTCTTCGAGATCGACGACGCCGCCGAGCGCAACGTTCCCGAAGTGAAGTTCTAGGCCGGGAGGGAATCCGCCACCATGTGGGAAGCGATCGAGAGCAACCGACGGCGGTCCTGGATCCTCGTGACCGTGATGACGTTCCTGCTCCTCGCGCTCGGATCCCTGATCGCCGCCATGATCGACCCCGCCATCTGGTGGATGGGAGCCGCCATCGCGCTGGTCGTCCTTGGCGTGATGCTCGCGGTCGCGATCGGTGGCGGGAGCCGGCTGCTTCTGGCCGGAGCCGGTGCGCGACAGTTGCACTCGAAGACCGAGCACGCGCGACTGTGGAACGTCGTCGAGGAGATGTCGATCGCCGCCAGCCTCCCCGAGATGCCGCAGGTGTGGATCATCGAGGACAACTCACCGAA
>CAZQZX010000174.1:0-15224 GCA_964597885.1 uncultured Planctomycetota bacterium | reverse complement strand
CATCGAGAACGCCGTCGCGACGCCCGAGGCGCGCGTCGCGTGGCCGCCGAGCCGACTGCGCGGCGACCTCGACTGGATCGTCATCAAGGCGATGGACAAGGATCGCGCTCGCCGCTACGAGTCGGCGAGCACGCTGGCCGACGACGTCCGGCGCCACCTCGCCGACCAGCCCGTCGCGGCCAGTCCGCCGAGCCGCATGTACCAGCTCCGCAAGCTCGCGCGCCGGCATCGCGTGATGGTGGCGGCAACCGGCATCGTCGCGGCGCTTCTCCTCGTAGGCTCGATCGGCGCGACCTGGGGCTGGCTCCACCTGCGCGGCGTCAACCAGGATCTCGCCGACGCCGTGAAGGAGAAGGAACGGCAGCGTCTCCTCGCCGTGAAGAACGAGGGCCGCGCGAAGAGCGAATCCGAGCGGGCCAGGAACGAGTCCGAGCGCGCGACTCGCGAGCTGTCGCGTGCCACCGAGGTCGGCACGCTGCTCTCCGAGATGATCCTGAGCGCCGAGCCCGCGGTCGCGATGGGCGCCGACACCGCGCTCTTCGAGCAGCTTCTCGAGGAGATGGCGCAGCGCATCCTCGACGGGGAGATCGACGATCTGTCGGTGGCGAACGAGCTCCAGCTCACCGTCGGCAACGCCTACATCGGCATCCAGCAGTTCGAGCTGGCCGAGCTCCACCTGTCGACCGCGGTCCAGCAGGCGACCGACGCCTGGACGGAAGCCGACCCGCGAACCCTCTTCGCGATCCATCAGCTCGCCAACCTCCGCCTGCTGCAGAGCCGAGACCAGGAGGTGCTGAATCTGATCGAAAGCCGCCTTCCGATTTTCGAAGCCGTGTTCGGAAGCGAGCACCGCGCGACGCAGCGTGCGCGCATCCTCACCTCGCAGGCCCATTCCAATCTCGGCGACCGCGACCACGCCGAGCGCATCGCGAGAAGCGCCGTCGAGGTCCTTGCCCGAAACTACCCGGCGCACTCCGAGGAGATGGTTCGAGCCGAGTCCGCCCTCGCCCAGATCCTGCTCGCCAGGATGGAGTTCGCCGAGGCCGGAGAGATCCTTCGCCGGGTCACGCCGCTCTACGAAGAGCACTTCGGACCGGATCACGTGGAGACGCTTCGCGCCCGGAAGCGGCTGGGCGCAACCCTCCTCGCCGCCGGCTACACGAACGAAGCGCTCGAGATGATGGAAGACGCGGTCTCGACCGCCGAGCGCACCCTCGGCCCCGGCTACCTGCACACGCTCCTCGCGCAGGTGAGCCTCGCGCAGGCGCTCGCGAAGACCGGCGATGTCATGCGATGCCACCAGGTCCTGAACGAGGTCGTGCAGAACGGAACGCGCTCCCTCGGCGCCGATCACCACGTGGTGCGCAAGGCACTGCTCGCGCTCGTGACCAACCTGAAGGACTTCGGGCAGCTGCATCGCGCCAAGGACATGCTCGAGAACTACCTCGACGCCATGCCCGACGACGTCAATCTCGACGTGCACTTCGTCGTCACGCTGCTCGACGTGTACGCCAACCTCTCGCGCTTCGACGACGTCGACGCGTATCTCGAGAAGATCTGGCCCGACCTCGAAGCGTTTCGCGACCGACAGCTCGGCGATGCGAAGGCGCTTCACGAGCTGGACCAGCAGGTGCTGCGCTCGCTCACGAACGTCGGCTTCTGCTTCAACCGCGTCGGACGCTTCGCGAAAGCGCGGCCGCTCCTCGAGATCAGCTTCCCGATCAAGCGGCGCAAGCTCGGGTGCAACCACCCCTGGACGAACAACGCCGGTCGAGAGCTCGCCAAGGCGGTCGAGGGACTCGGCGACCCGGAGGCCGCGGCTGAGGCGTGGCAGCAGTACTACGCGTGCCTGCGCGAGATGACGACCCTCGAGCCGCCGCCCGATCCGACCATCCTGAATCAGCTCTCGTGGCAGATCATGAGAGCCACTACCGAGCCGAGCCGCGATCCCGAGCTCGCCGTCGCGCTGGCCGAACGAGCCGCCGAGCTCACGGACAACCGGACGCTTCCGATCCTCGGAACGCTCATCGAGGCGCACGTTCGGAACGACGACGTCCCCGCCGCGCTCGAGGTCTACGAGTCTCGCGTGCGCCCCGCCCTCGCCAACGAGCCGGAGCCGGTCCGCCGGACCTTCGAGCAGAAGATCGCCGAGATCCGGGCCCGCGCCGAGCAGCCGTGACGCGAGATTGAACCCACCGCCCTCCCCTTGTTACCCTAGGCGCCCCGAGCGGGAGTGGATAAGCGTCTGGTGAGCTTCCTGGACTTCAAATCCAGTGAGGGGTTCAACAAAACCTCTGGTGGGTTCGATTCCCATGCACTCCCGCCAGCTTCCCCTACCGACCGTCAACGTAGTCAGACGCGCCCTGATCCCCAACGGAGCCGCAAGCGTCGTGTCCGCAAGAAGCGGCAGCAGGATATCCACGAACGCCTGCGCCGAATCCGGTACCTATCGGCGCTCTTACCGGACGACGAGGTTCGCGATGCTAAAGATCCAGGCCACGATCCTCCTGTCAGTGCTTCTCACCGATTCGGGGAGAAACATCCGGGCGGAGGTGCCGCCGGTCGCTCAGCTGAATGCGGGTACCACCTCTATCGACTCGGGGAGAGCCGTCGCTTTCTACGAACCCTACGCCTTCCTTGGGGCGCCAGAGGCGTATCGCGAGGGTACAGTTACGGGTGCTGTCGATGTATTCAGGCGCGAAGGACGCGAATGGATTCACTGGCAGACGCTACGGCCGGAGGATGGCGCTTCGAGTGCTCGATTCGGTCAAGCGCTTGCTTCTGATGCTGGTCGGTTGCTCGTGGGCGCTCCATTCGATAGGGCAACTGGCGCCGTCTATTCGTATCGCATCGAGGATGGATTCTGGGTGGAAGAGCAGCGTATCGCACCTCCATCCAAAGGCCTACAGGCCTTCGGCGCATCGGTCAGTATCCACAACGAAACTGCGCTCATAGGGGCGCCGTTGACCAATCACTCCGGCGTCGGCCACGCTGGTGTCGCCTACTTTCTGCAACTACAGGGGCGCCGGTGGAGTGTCGTGCAGAAGCTGATGCCGCAGCCGCTTGGCTGGGGGCAGTTTGGCTTCGCCGTGGCAATACGAGACAGTCGCTGCCTAGTCGGAGCTCCATACTCGGGCGCGTTCGGCGTTGGCGCGGTTCATGCATTCACGAAGAACCGCGGTGTGTGGACGCACGGACAGCGATTCTCTCTGAACGACGAGGACAAGCATTTCGGATGGGCGCTGGCGATTGATGAGGACGGCGATCATGCCGTTGTCGGGGCACCTGGTGAGTCTGCGGGAACCGTTGGGGGGTCCGTCCATTTCTTTGAATGGGCCGGCGTTTGGAGAGAAACGGCCAAGTTCGAGCTGGAGCAGCCAGCGGGCTTCGGCCGATCCGTCGACATGAGCGGAGGCCTCGTCGTGGTCGGGGCCCCGTGGGATCACGATCCTCTCTTGCTTGCGGGATCATCCTATACGTACCGAAAGGTGGGGGCCCAGTGGGTTGAGCAACGCCGACTCGGAGCTCTCGAGCCGGAGCAGGAGGACTACTTCGGTGCCTCTGTCGCTACGGACGGGAGCCTTGTCGTCATCGGGGCGCCCCGCGGAAGTGGACGAGCGCCGGGCACGGGTCGAGCCTTCGTCTTCTCCTCGGATCGATGCGTAGACGGGTCCGTCGGTGGCGGAATTGGCAGGGTCTCGCGGACGCTCCTCGTCAACGGATCAGCGGGCGATGGATACAGTACCGTCTCGCTTTCTACATCTGATCCAATCGAACTGACAATGCTCGCCTCTCCCAGCGGCCCCTTCCCGGGTGGATTCGTGCTCTATGCGTCGGCCGGGGAGATCGATCGGACTCAGGTCACTCCTCAGCCGAGAGACATCGGGACCATGTGCTTCCGAGCACCGCTCGTTGGCGGTGGCAACCTCAAGGCAATCTGGAACAACCTCGGCCGCGAGAGTCGGCTAGGGACGCCTACTCGTGAGTCGCACCCCGCCCCATCGCTTATCGAGTACATCCCTGGCGGGGCCGGGAGGCCCTACGTCGCCACGCTCCAGGGGATGATCATGGATAATGCGTCCGTTTCAGACCTCGGCGCAAGCGTCACGAACGCTATCGTGCTCAAGGTGGAGTAGGTCTAGGGAAGCCTAGGTCTGCCGCGCCATTCCCCGTTCAACCTCCAATCGCGATCAACCCGGCTCGGCCCCTACTCCTGCCGCAATGAAGGTGATCCGGCGGCCCGGGGCGCCTGACTCTCGGCAGCCTCTAGGCCCCATTGCCGCAAGCCTATCCCGGCTCGGTCGGTATCGATGGTTGACTCCACTTCGTCGCGTCGGCAAACTTGCGGAGAGGAGGACGAATCGGCCTATCGAGTCTGGCCTGGATCACTCCCGCTCGTCCTGATCTTGACTTGGGCCTACGTGACCCTGCTCCCTCTTACGCTCATTGGCCAGGGCGACGTAGCAGATTGGATCCGAATCTACGTGCTTCTCGCCCCATTGTCTGCCTGTCGTATCGTTCTACAGATGACCGTGATTGACCTCTCCGCACCCCTTTCTGCGTGGATCGTCTCCTGCGCCTATGCACTCGCGGGATTCGGCCTTCTCGCGAGATCCGCGAGGAAGGAGCGGACCGAAGGTCTGACGACGTAGCAGCACCCTCGAAGGGTCCAAGAGCCATGCGGCGACGCATCCAACACGCCAGGCTGCCTTGCTCGATCGGCGCGTTCGCGACCCTCCTGCCGCTGATGGTCCGCCAGAACACTGGTCTGCAGAGCGTCTACGACTGGAGATTCTCGATTTCGACTATGAGTACGAATGCAGAAGAGCTACTCGGATAGAACTTCTCTGGAGTCCGTGAGGCCACCACTTGCGATATCGCTTACTACTCGCCCTGCTAGTATTGGCCGGAATCTGCACCACCATCTGGGTCGCGCTCATTCAATCAGATCGTCCGGCATTGTCATGGGCCACTGGCTCGGTCAGGGCGAACTTCGTTCTTCGGGGCTCGTCCGACGTACCGCTGTGGACTCGCCTCTCGGCGCAACCTCCCGCACATATCACCTTGCCCGAGACAGCTCGCGATCTAGAGGATGTCACGACGTTCCAGCACATCCCAGTTGGGCGATACCTGCTCGAAGTTGGTGTCTTGGGAGACAGCGCGCCAATCGCCTCCACTAGCATCCGAGTCAAGGCTGAGGAACAAACCGATGTTGAGGTGCACGTTTCAGTGCCTCCGACATCTATGGCGAGGTACAGCGGAACTATCAGGGTCCCGAACGAGTGGGAAGACGTCATGGTCTCTACACTTGGCGGGTATGCGTCAATCGGCCTGAGGATTCTCGGCGGCGGAAGCACAAGGTACGTGATTACAGACTTGGCTCCGAAGCGGAACGACGGAGACTTCGTGTTGATCTTCTCAACTCCCCCGCTTCCCGGGGGAACGTATCGGCTCGAACTGGAACACCCCAATCACGTGTGGGGTTTGCGGCTGGAGTCTCAGACGAGACTCCAGCTGTCCGTACCGAGGCCAGCTTCTGTGTCACTTGAGTTGCGAGTCCTGAACAACCCGAAGCTCAGCTCCGACGAGGTCGTCCCCCGATGGTGGTTTCGCGACGGGAGTGGAATCGTCCACAAAGTCGAGCCGCTAGAGGGTGCCTACAGGTTCCTAGCTTCGCCAGGGGATATCGTCCTGAGCATTCAGGGGGAACGAACAAATGCCACGATCCGTGAGGGGGAGAACATTCTGCGCATCGACTGAGTCGTGAACCGACGCGCCCTGCTGGCGAGGTCTCCAGCCGTCAATCGTCGTTCGATACCGACGCCAGCCATTCCGCCCGGCACACAAGTCGTCGCGTCAAGAAGCTAAGGCCGTCTGTCGGATATCGACGCTACACGATTGACGTCTAGCCGTTCTTGCCGTTGCGCTCGCGGGGCACCCGAGCGCCGGTGGCCCGCCGCTCAATCCCCCTCACTACGACCGACGGTCGATTGGCTCGACGTTGACTTCTCGGCGCGCGCGAGGACACAATGTCCACGCTGGGGACGGCGCGGAAGTATAGGCAGGTGTAGGTTCGGCCGGCAAACTGGAGACCAACCAATCGTGTCTAGAACGAACGGCGTGCTGACCGTGGCGCTCTTGTTCCTCGTCGTCGCAGTCGCAACCTCGACCTACATCGTCCACAAGCAAACGCGAGAAATCGCGGATCTTTTCCATGGACGCGGCGACCGGCTCGGCGACATCGAAACGAGCCTCGAGGAAATCTCGCAGACGACACGAGTCCTGCTTCGAAAGATCGCCGAGGCGGACGCGCGCATCGCTGCGCTCGAGCGTGGCAGAACGACGCCGCCATCACTCGCCGATGCGACCCGGGAGCCGCCCCCTGTCAACACGGCTCCCGGCGACGACGAGAATGAGAGCGTGGACATCCACGATGGCATCGTCGTCGAGACCTTCCCTGGTGGCCTCCTGGCACACGAGCATCTGACGTCTGCTGAACGAGCCTGGTTCCGCGACCACCCGCCCAGCGATGACGCCATCCTGATCCGCGGCGACGACGGCAAGGTCGGTGTTCTCCACCTCGCCGGCGAAGAGACGTACATCCGCCCGACCGGCGAAAACCGCGAGCTTGTCGAGGCCTTGAGCATCGAGCTGCTCGAGCACGACCGAGAGCGCGCGAGACTCATCGCGGAGGCAACCGAACGAGGCGAGATGATGCACTTCGACACACGAGGTGAGGCACAGGCGCGCGCGAGAGACCTCGGCGCAGCCGGCATTCTCCATCATGACGCTGACGGATACCACGTTCTGGACACCACGACGATCGACGAAACGCTGGCGCCGAGGATCTCGATCATCGAAGCACTCAAGACGGACGTCGGCGTAGAGTCGCATAGCTTGATCTTCTTCAGCGTAGAGTAGACCCGCGGCGCTACCTGCGGCCCAAGGCCTTACACGACGACGCCGATTTTCTCCAGATTCCGCCGGACTCTGCGTCGGCGAGCCTCGCATTGATCCGCAATGGAAATCCTCGTGACGAATGTCATCGGTGTGCCGGTATGGCTGCTGCTCACTGTGCATGGCGTGCTCTGGGGAGTCGCGGCACGGTTGGCGGCCATTCGGCTTGGCGACCGCGAGCGCGCCGAGCTTGCCGGAATCACCGCCTTCTTCCTCGGTCCGTTCGGCTTGCTGTACACGCTCTTCGCGCTTCCCCGCCATCGACGCCAGTGCAACTGGTGCAAATCGTGGGTCCCACGGGATGCCACGGCTTGCCGTTACTGTGCGCGGGACCTCGAGCCGGACGCGTGACCTCGGGCCGGCCGCGGGGCGCCTGATCCGTCGGCGAAGAAAGGCGCAACCGCGCCTGCCGTGTCCACCCTAAAGAAAACCTGTTGCCAGATCCGTGTCTCCTACCGCATAGTGGCCCCGGGCTGGGGTGTACGGGTGGGTCAACACAGACGCCATGGCATCGAGGAGGACGACATGATCAGGATTCTCCGAGGCACGGTTTGCATGGCAGGAACGGTGCTCATCGCTGTTGCCTGTGCTAGCGACAAGGCTCAATCGACCTCGGGCCGCGTGCCCGCCCCGACGACATCGGCTTCAATCGGCCCGGACTGGGACGACGTGCGGTTGATTCCGCGATCTCAGCTGGCGCTACGCGGGGAATGGCTCAGTCGGGAAGAGCTCGATCTCACAGACGCCCCCGTGCACGATGGCGACCGAACCGAGCTGACCTTCGAACGGACGTCGGCAGATCATCTCGACGTCTCGGAGGAGGCCGTGCGCGCGTGGATGGATATCGGCGAGGCCACCGATATCGAAGTTCCGTCGGATTGCAGGGTGGCTCTGAAGTGGGATTCGCAGACCGGGCACACCTGGTGGGCCTTCGATTTCGTAGGGCATCCGAACGAACTGTCCGATGACCGGGGAACGTGTCTCTACTTCACGGACACCGTGGAGGCCGAGGAAACGACCGACGCAAACGGCGTGACGACCAGGCGTACGAAGCGGGCGTTGACGCAGGGCGGCTACAAGACCCCCGATGACCGGGTTGTCGCTGGCGGGCCGGGCAAAGCCCGAATCGGAATGGACGATGGCCTGATCGAGTTTGGCTGCCTTGACTCACTGTGCAGGGATTGGCAAATCCTCGCCGCGACGAGACGGAACGGAGATATCTACTTCTTCTCGGTCGAAGTCGCCCCCTGATACGGGTAGCCCACGCCACCCTCTCTCAACGCCACGAGGTCATCACCGTGCGAGGCTTCTTTGCCGCCTGCTGGTTTGTTGCGCTTTTGCTTGGCGCCGCGAGGAACTCGGGGGCTGAGACGATCCTGGTACCGCATGACCATACGTCGATTCAGGGAGCGATCCGTGCGTCCCGCGACGGAGACATCGTGCTGGTTGCGCCTGGGACTTACCGGGAATCGATCAACTTCCTGGGAAAGGCGGTGAGTGTCGTCGCGTCAGCAGGTGCTTCGGCAACGACGATCGACGCCGAGAGAAACGGCTCGGCGGTAACGTTCGCGACCGGGGAAGGACCCGATAGCTCGATCGAAGGTTTCTCGATTGTGAACGGCTGGGGTCCGCTTGGGGGTGGAGTCTCTTGTATCGGCAGCTCCCCGACGGTTCGCGGGAACCTTATCCGGAGGTGCGGTAGCTCGGGCGCTCTCGGGGGCGGGATCTACTGCGAGAGCTCAGGGGCCACGATCGTCGACAATGAGATCGTCGACGGCATCTCCAATTTCGGTGGTGGGATCTACCTACGAGGCAGCCACGCGCTCGTGAGCGGCAACACCATCCTCCGCAACGAGGCAACGGGAGGTGGAGGAGGAATCTACAGCTGCTGCACGGATGAATCGACCCTCGAATCCAACGACGTCTTGAGGAACTGGGCGAGCAGCGGCGCAGGCGGCGGAGGCATGAAACTGGAGGGCTGCCGTACCATCGTCTATGGAAACTTGCTTCGAGGTAACGTCTCGAGCGACGACGGAGGTGGCCTGCTGCTCGTCGACATCCAGGAGGCAGATCTTAGCTCGAACGTATTCGCCCGAAACGAGGCGATGCGACGAGGCGGCGGGTTGAGTAGCGATCGCAGCACCTTGAGAATCACAGGCAACCTCTTTTGGCGCAACGCTGCCGATTGGGGAGGCGCGATCCATTCCAACAGCTCAGTTGCGGTGGACTACTGCACGATCGTCCTGAATGAAGCGCGAGCCGCGGGAGGTGCGATTCGATCGTCAGACGGAGGCCACACGATCGTCGACAGTTCCATCCTATGGGAGAACACCTGCGAGCTCCTTTGTGAGGAAGGCGTTGCGATATCGTCCGACGACTCCAGCAGCGTGAGCGCGGGCTGGTCGATCATCGAGGGGGGATTCGAGGGCACGAACGTATCCGATTCCGATCCGCTCCTGGCCAACATCGACGAAATGAACTGCCACCTTCGAATCGGATCTCCCGCAATCGATTCCGGGAACCCGAGCACGATTCCTCCGGCCCTCGACCTGGATGGACACGAACGGCAGTACGAGAACCCGGACATCGGAGCGGACGAGTTCCTACTGCATCTCGCGGCCAGGTTCGGTGCCGTGGGGGCGGCCTCGGGACGCATCGAAGACGTCGTCCTGGTGAACGGGAGCGCTGGAGGGCCCGATCGCGTCGTACACGTCACCGGCGAGGATCCGATCGCCATTTCGATTCTCGCCCCGACCGGGGGACCGATCTCCGCCCGATACGTGCTCTACGCGTGGCTCGACGAACCCGACACTTCCACGGCGATTCTTCAGAAGCATGACCTCGGCTGGACTTGCTTCCCGATGCCGCTTCAAGGTGAACCCTCGACGCGAGTACTCTGGAACAACCTGGGGTACCGGAAGAACCTCGGGAAACCGCTGCTACCGTCGACGCCTGCCCCCACGGTCCTCGGCGAGTTCCCGTGGCCACCCGGCCTACGTGCACTCGCAATCCAGGGCCTCATTCAGGATCTCGAGTCGACCGCGGTGCAACCCATCAGCGTCACGAACGCCTTGGTGATCCGACCTACCGAGTGAGTCGTCTCAGACCTCTCCTTCTCGCTGGCATCGCTCTTACGCGAGGAGCGTGTTGCGTAGAGCCGCGAGAGAGACGGGATTGAACGGAATGCAGTGCGGCGAGCATCTCCGTCGCCTCCGCGTCGAGCGTTTCGAGCGCGGCTTCGCGACTGCGCAGCAAGCTTCGCGATACGCCCTCCCTCAGACTTCGGGCTCCATCCAGGCGTAGATGGCGGTCGGGAGCACCAGGCATGTGAAGAACATCACGAAGGAGGCGTCGTGCATCTGCTCCGCGGTGAGGCGCGAGACGACCTCGGCCTTGGCGAGGAGCTGATTGCCGATGTAGGTGACGATGTAGAGCGTCATCACGCAGACGGCGCCGATGAAAGCGTAGCGGTAGGTCAGGCCGCGCACCTCTCGCATGCGTTCGTCGACGATCTCGTCCGGGAGGTCGGTCACGCTGCGCACGGATACGCGCAGAAGCGCCGCGCAGGCCATGAAGGCGATCAGCGCGCCGAGGACCACGAAGGGCCAGTCGAGGAACATCCCGATACCGTAAAGCGACACGAGGCCGAAGGTGAGGACCACAAGACCGCGTCGGCGGGCAAGCGGCCGCAGCCAGTCGAATCGTGTGTCGGCAAACCCCTTGGCGGCTCGCTTGGCGACGTCGTCCATGACCTCCTGGCGTAGCTTGTCGATTCGTTCGCGCTGATCACTCATCATCCCGATTCCTTCTCCGAGAAAAGCTGCTGACTCATAGGCTGCATGGGCTCGAGGGAGAACACGGCCTCGACCGGGAGCCCGAACAGGCGCGCGATCTGCAACGCCAGAAGCAGGCTCGGGTTGTACTCACCCCGCTCGAGGTAACCGATCGTCTGGTAGTGGACGCCGACGGCCTCGGCGACCTCCTGTCGGCTCATTCCGCGGTCGGTTCTGAGGGCGGCCAGGCGGTTGTAGATCGGCGGCTCATTCTTACGTTTCGTCCTTGGCATGAACATACCGTAGCATTAATACTACGGATGGCAACAGAGTTCTTGCGTCTTGCCAAGGAGTACCCGACTGCGCTACCATCGGCGCATCGGCCAGGGGAATGTGCCGAATGACGGATCTCGGGGTCCTCGATCCCGGGCTTTCTGTTGTGCCGAGGAGATCGCGGTCGGGGCGCGATCCCTCCTGGGGAACTCGCGATGAGATCGCCTCGTTGCCTCGTCCTGTACCGTTCGTGCGCGGTACTCGCCCTGGGTCTGTGCCTCTCCTCCCTCCTTCTGCTCGACTCGAGCCGTGTCGTCGCGGCGCCGCGCTCCGAGACGCCGGCAGCCGAGGAGCCGCCGATCGGCGCATTGAACGCCGCTCATCTTCTGCGTCGGGCAGGGTTCGGCGGCACACCCGAGCAGGTGGAGTACGTCGCCAAGCTCTCGCGCCGCGCGGCGGTCGATCTGTTCGTCGACTACGACTCGATCCCCTTCCCGGTCGACGCCTACCCGCACAATCCCGAAGACCTGAAGGTGCTCGAGGACAAGGTCGCGAACGCCACCGACCTCGAGGACAAGCGGCGCTACAACAAGGTCCTTCGGCGGGTCAACGAAGTGCATCTGTCGGGCATCCGCCGCTGGTGGTTCCGACGCATGCTCCGCACGCCGCGCCCTCTCGAGGAACGGATGACGCTCTTCTGGCACGGGCACTTCGTGAGCGCGCACCCAAAGGTCGGGTGGATGCCGCTGTACTGGCAGAACCGATTGCTGCGCGAGCACGCCGTCGCGAACTTCCGCACGCTCGCCAAGGCGATCTCGCGCGATCCGGCGATGATCCTCTACCTCGACATGGCTTCGAACGTCGTCGGCCACGCCAACGAGAACTTCGCGCGCGAGCTCCTCGAGCTGTTCCTGATCGGCCCGGGACATTACACCGAGGACGACATCCAGGAGATCTCGCGCGCCTTCACGGGTTATCGGCTCGACGAGGACGGTCACTTCTTCTTCGACCCGAAGCTGCACGACCACGGTGAGAAGACCATCCTCGGCCGAACCGCGAAGTTCGACGGCGACGCCGTGATCGACCTCATCTTCGAGCAGCCGGGATGCGCCGTGCACCTGGCGCGAGCGCTCTACGAAGAGTTCGTGATGCCGGACGCTCCCGCGGATCGAATCGCCTGGCTCGCCGGCGAGATCCGCCGCGTCGACTTCGATGTGAAAGAGACCCTTCGCATCCTGCTCTCGAGCGACGACTTCTTCTCGGAACGGGCGCGCTTCTCGCGCGTGCGCTCCCCGATCGAGCTGGTCATCGGAATCGTCCGCATGCTCGAAGTTCCCGAGACGAACTCGACGGGCCTGTACACGCTCGCCTGCGACATGGGACAGGACGCCTTCCACGCCCCGTCCGTCGCCGGATGGGACGGCGACCGCGCATGGATCACGTCGCAGACGCTCGCGTTGCGCTACAACTTCGCCCGGCACATCCTCGGCGACAGCGACCCGAACGAGGCGCGCTACCGCCAGCTCTCGGGACGCCTGACGCGCGGTCGCGAGCAGCAGTCGATGATGGCCGAGGTGATGACGAGCCCGTCGCTCTCCGAGATCCGACACAACGCCTTGCTGAGCCAGCCGTGGGATCCGGCGCCGATCCTTCGCCGCTACGGGCTGAGCTCGGCCGACGCGATCGTCGAACACTTCGTGGAGCGCTTGCTGCAGCAGCCCCTCCCCGAAGCGCGGCGCGAGCGCGTGCAGCAGATTTTCGCGGACGCCGAATCGATCGACGCGGGCAGCGACGACACGACGGGACGCGTGCGCGATCTCGTCGCGCTGCTCCTCAGCATGCCCGAATCCCAGATCATGTGAGACAGCCACCGAGACCTCGAAGCGGAGAATCGAACGTGAACGATCATCCCGTGACCACGCGGCGAGAGTTCCTCGGCCGGGGCCTGACGCTCCTCAGTACCGGCCTCACGGTTCCGGCGTTCCTGAACCGATCGGCCTGGGCCATGGCCGATCCGCTGGACAGCCCGCTCACGGCCCAGCCGACGGGCAGGGACGGTCGCATCCTGGTCGTCATCCAGCTGGTCGGCGGGAACGACGGGCTGAACACCGTGATCCCGTACGAGAACGACAACTACTACAAGCGCCGCGAGATCTACGCGATCCCGCGCGACACGGTGCTGCCGCTTTCGGGATCGGACGTGGGATTGCATCCGTCGCTCGAGGGCATTCGACGCCTGTACGACGACGGCCTCGCTTCGGTCATCCAGGGCACGGGCTACCCGAACCCCGACCACTCGCACTTCGTGAGCGGACGCGTGTGGGAGACCGCGACGCCCTCGCTCGCGTTGCCGACGGGCTGGCTCGGACGCTGGTTCGACGCCAATCAGGCGCCGGTCGAGAGCGCGATCGCCGTGGATCGAAAGACGCCGCTCCTCTTCAAGGGCGAGCGCTTCCGCGGGGCCTCGGTGGACGGGTCTCCCGAAGAAGCGTGGTGCGGCTCGGACGACCCCGACGTGCACGAAGCGTTCCGCGGGCTGAACTCGATCGGTTCGGGCGCGCAGGAGATGGCCGACGACGATTCGGCGGCCTCGTACGTGACCCGCATCGCCATGGACAGCCGCGTCACGACCGCGAAGGTGCGCGAAGCCCTCGAGAAGCCGGCGGCCTCGATCGACACGAGCGCCTTCGGCAAGAACGCCACGAAGTTCGCGTTCCGGCTCTCGACGGTGGCCAAGCTGATCGCCGCCGATATGCCGACGCGCGTGTACTTCGTGCCCGTCGGAGACTTCGACACCCACGCCGATCAGCTGCCCAAGCACAAGCATCTGCTGAAGGTCTACTCGGACGGTGTCGAAGCCTTCGTCCGCTCGCTCGAACGGCTGAAGATCCTCGACCGCGTGACGGTGCTCACGTTCTCGGAGTTCGGCCGTCGCATCGCCGTCAACTCGTCGGGGGGCACCGATCACGGCGAAGCGCTTCCGATGTTCCTCTTCGGCTCATCGCTGAGCGCCGGCGTCCACGGCAAGCACCCCGACCTCGACGAGCCCGAGATCGACAACCTGCATTACACCGTCGACTTCCGCCGGATCTACGCGAGCGTGCTGCGCGATTGGCTCGACACCGATCCGGCCAAGATCATCAGCAACCGTTTCGGCGAACCCCTCGACCTCTTCCGAAAGGCCTGATCCGATGCGAATCGAACTGTTCACTCGGTGGATGATGCGCGGCGTCCTGTGCGGCCTGGTTCTTCTGCTGTCGATCGGCTGCGGTTCGGGATCTGAAGACGACTCTGCGGCGAAGCCCGCCGACGAGGCGCCCGCGATCGACGCCCTGCCCGCCCCGGCGAAGAGCGAGAGCGTCGTCGAAGCGGAACAGCTCGTGGCGACCGGTCGCGAGCTGTTCGCCAAGTACGAAGACATGATGCGCGAAGTCGAGATCATGAAGCGCGCCGAACGCGACGCCGGTCGCAGCACCGACCGCGAGAGCGACGGCACGCATCCGCTCGCCGGCCCGGCGCTCCGGGCCTCGTCCTGGGACGAGCAGGAGTTCCATCAGTTCCGCTCGAACGCGACGCGCGTCTGGAAGTCGATGCTCGACGCCTACCACGAAGCGAACGAGATCGGCGGCGAAGGCTTCGAGGAGGCGAACGTCGCGCTCGCCGACGCGTTCTACTGCCGATTCGCCGATTGTGCTTCGACCGGGAAGGTCGCGGCCGACACCTTCAAGCGCCTCTGCTCGAAGTACGACACGAACGGACGCCTCGAGGAGAAGCTCGAGAAAGGCGGCACGGTCACGCTCGAGACCGAGCCCTCCGGCGCGGACGTCTACGTCTTCCGCTTCGAGCCGCGGGGCTACCGGCTGTGGCCCGTCCCCTACGACATCGCCGAGCGCGACGCGTCCGTCGTGCTGAAGATCGAGAACACGGCGGAAGACGTCGATCCGTACGAGGAGATGAAGGTCGCCGTCTTCCAGAAGCTCGGCCCGTTCACGGAGAAGAACTACCTCGGATCGACGCCGATCGAGAACTGTGACCTGCCCACGGGCTCGTACCTGTTCGTGCTGCGTGCCGAGGGGCGCGAGGACGTGCGTTACCCGGTGCTGGTCCGGCGCGATCAGCACGCCGCCACGCACCCCGTCGCGATGTACGAGACGGACCGCCATCCCGGACCGGACACGTGGGTCCAGGTGCCCGCCGGCCGCACGATCGTCGGCGGCGACA
>CAZQZX010000173.1:0-15232 GCA_964597885.1 uncultured Planctomycetota bacterium | reverse complement strand
GAGTGGGGACAAGGCGCTGGTCGGCGCCTTCCGCGACAACGAGGCCGGCGACAACGCGGGAGCCGCGTACGTCTACCGTTTCAACGGCGCGACGTGGGTGGAGGAACAGAAGCTCACAGCGAGCAACACCAGCAACCGTGATCAGTTCGGGATGGCGGTTTCGTTGCACGATGACGTCGCCCTGATCGGCACGAACGGCACCAGCCCCGAGAAGGCCTACGTGTTTCGTTTCGACGGTTCCACCTGGGTGGAAGAGCAGGAACTGATGGCGAGCGACGGCATGCTGGGTGACGGGTACGCAGAGAGAGTATCGCTTCATGGTGACGTGGCCGCGGTCGGATCTCCCGATGGTGGGCCCGGTGCTGTTTACGTGTACCGTTTTGATGGGTCGACGTGGGTCGAGGAACAGAAGCTCACAGCGAGCGACGGCGCGGCGAACGAGCGATTCGGCGACGCGATTTCCGTCGAGGGCGATAGGATGCTGATCGGAGCCCAGAACGACAACGGCTTGATCGGCGCGGCCTACGTGTTCCGCTTCGACGGTTCGACCTGGATCGAGGATCAGAAGCTGACCGCGAGCGATGGCGCGGCGAGTGACTTCTTCGGCGGCTCGGTCTCGCTGAGCGGCGATGCCGCCCTGATCGGGGGTTGGGGCGACGACAGCTACCGTGGCTCGGCGTACGTGTTTCGTTTCGACGGCTCGACCTGGACGGAAGAGCTGAAGCTGACAGCGAGTAGCCGCTCGGAATACGACTACTTCGGTGAAGGGGTCGCCCTGGCCGGCAACCGCGCCCTGGTCGGAGCCCCCGGAGTGGACGACGTGGGGTCCGCACATCTGTACCGTTTCAACGGAACGACGTGGGAAGAGGTATCGGTGCTGACCTCGCAGCGCGCCGGTTTCGGAGCCGATTTCGGCGCGGCGGTATCCATCAATGTCGGCAACGCGCTGATCGGGGCAAGCACGAACGGTCGATCGGGTTCGGCATACCTTTTCTACGGACGGGACTGCAGCGAGGGTACCGTCAACGGGGCAACCGGCGCCTTCGACGTGATCGGGATCAACGGATCGGCGGGCGGCGCGGACCGGACCGTGGAGGTGAGCGACGGCGACTTCGTCGATGTGTTCGTCCTCAAGCCGCTCACGGGCGGCAACGGCACGTTCGTTCTGCACGCGAACGAGGGCATCGGCGGCGCGCCCGACGCCACCATCTTGCCTTTCGACATCGGCACCACCTGCTTCCCGTTCCTTCTGAATCAGGGAGCATCGCCGGTGATCGTCGCCAACAACCTCGGCCGGACCGAGAAAGTGGGGGTCAGCAAGTTCTACGGGACACCCATCGCGGACCCGGATGCGGCGACAACCACGATCTCCTATCCACCGCTCCCCTCCGGCACGGTCCTGACCTTCCAGGGCGTGATCTTCGATCCCGGCTCGGAGAGCTCCAAAGGCGTCAGCACCACCAACGCAGTGATCCTGAGAGTCCTGTAACACCCGCTTGTTGTTCTTCCGGGCCGCCGCCACTTCGCCGGCGGTCCGGGAGTTTGGCATCTGTCGTTCCCGTTGCGTGCAGCGGATAGGAATCCCAAGCGCGGTTTCGGTGTCTCTTCGAGGTTCTGTGGAGGTGGCTCGGTGTTGCCAGAAGCGGAACCCAGGCGTCGCATGGCGTCGTCCGCGTGGTTCTCGTGTCGATGAGGCTGTTTTTAGCGCGTTGATGCGTCGGGTCGGGGCCGTGTTCGGCGGAAATCCGGAGGTGGGTACGGAGGATGTCCAGGGACGCGTTGAGCGCTTCGGGCAGGCTCGACAGGAGAGTACGGAGCGCTCGGGGCGGCGCCGCTCGTAACGAGTGCCGGCTCGGCGTGGCGGCCTTGGAGCGCCAGGGGCCGGATCCCGTGCGTGCGCATGGACCATAGCCCGGACTGGCCGACCCAGGCGGCTGGCGGGTTACAGGAGGCGCGGGCGCCCCGCCGAACCCCGCCCGCTAGAACCTCCCCGCCTCCAGGGGCTACACTGGCCGGATGAAGATCGTGCAGATCGTCCCCGGGTCGGGGGACAACTTCTATTGCGAGAACTGCGTCCGCGATAACTCCTTGGTGCGGGCGCTTCTGGCGCGGGGGGAGCAGGTGCTTGCGGTGCCGCTCTACCTGCCGCGCGAGATCGATACGCTCGACCAGACGACGGACGCGCCGCTGTTCTTCGGGGGCATCAACTCGTACCTGCAGCAGAAGTCGGGGCTCTTCCGGCACACGCCGCGGTGGTTCGATCGGCTGCTCGATTCGCGCTTCCTGCTGCGGATGGCCGCGCACCGGGCGGGATCCGTGCGGGCCTCCGGGCTCGGCGAGATGACCCTCTCGATGCTCCAGGGGCGCGCCGGACATCAGAAGAAAGAGCTCGAGCGGCTGATCGACTGGCTCGGCAGCATCGGCAAGGTCGATGTCGTCCACATCTCGAGCCCGCTCCTGCTCGGCATCGGGGAGGAGGTGAAGCGACGGCTCGGGCTGCCGATCGTCTGCACGATGCAGGACGAGGACACCTGGATCGACGCGATGGACGACCCGTACCCGGCCCGCTGCTGGGACGCGATGCGGGAGGCCGCCGCGCACGTCGACGTGTTCGTCGGGGTGAGCCGCTACTTCGCCGACGTCATGCAGGAGCGGATGAAGCTGCCGGCGGACCGCGTCCGCGTCGTCCCGATCGGCGTCGACGTGGATGCGTTCGCGACGGCCTCGGCGCCCGTCGATCCGCCCGTGCTCGGCTACCTGTCGCGGATGTCCGAGCCGCTCGGCCTGGGCGTGCTCGTGGACGCGTTCCTGCGTCTGAAGAAGACCCCGGGGCTCGAGGGCCTGAAGCTGCACGCGTCCGGCGGCTCCACGGCCGACGACAAGCCCTTCCTGACGCGCCTCCACCGCACGCTCGCCTCGGAGGGCGTGGCCGACGACGTGCGCTTCTTCGACCACTTCGACCCGGATGCCCGTCGCGAGATGCTCTCGTCGCTGACACTACTTTCTGTCCCCGCGGCGAACGGAATGGCCTTCGGTACGTACATCCTCGAGGCGCTCGCGTCCGGGGTTCCGGTGGTGGAGCCGAACGTCGGCTCGTTCCCCGAGCTTCTGGAGGCGACCGGCGGCGGGGTGCTGTACGATACGGATCGCCCCGACGCGCTGTTCGAGACGCTCCGCGATCTGCTGCTCGATCGCGCGCGCGTTGCCGATCTCGCGAGCCGCGGCCGTGAGGCCGTTCGCACCGAGTTCAGCCTCGATCCGATGGCGCGCCGTATGCTCGACGTCTACGAGAGTGCCGTTTCCGGAAAGGTCGCGGCTTCGACCGGGAGAGAATCGTGATGATGCGCGGTATCGCTCGAAACTTCATCGGCCTCGTTCTTGTTCCCGTCTTCGCCCTCGGGAGTCTGACGGGCGCGACGCCGGCCGACCTCAAGCGTTCGGCCTGGCGCACGTACCACGGCGACTACAACCTCTCCGGCATCGCCGACACCGAGATCCCCGACAAGCTGACGCGGCTGTGGACCTTCGACGCCGGCGGCTACGTCGACTGGACGCCGGTCGCGGCCGAGGGGCGCGTGTTCTTCGCGACCGACGAGGGCGATCTCTTCGCGATCTCGCTCGAGACCGGCAAAGAGATCTGGAACGCGGCCCTCGAGAAGGATTGGTTCTCGTCGCCGCCGGTTTTCGCGGACGGGCTGGTGATCGTCGGTACGCGCGACGGTTTCCTCCAGGCCTACGACGCGGCCAAGGGCGACATTCAGTGGAAGTACGAGGTCGAGGGCGGGATCCAGGGCACCGCGAATCGAACCGACCTCGCGGACGGCACGAAGGCCGTGATCGTGAACGCGCAGGCCGATGGCGCGATCCACTGCGTCGAGCTCACGACCGGTAAGTCGCTCTGGAAGACCGAGGCGATCGACCGTTGCGACGGTTCGGCTTCGGTCGCGGACGGCGCGATCGTCATGGGAAGCTGCGCGTCGGCGCTCCACGTCTTCTCGATCGAGAAGAAGGCCAAGGTGGCGGACGTCGAGCTCGGCGGCGACGCGCAGGTGGCGGGCGGCGTGGCCATCGTCGACGGCATCGCCTACGCCGGAACGCGAACCGGGGCGCTGTGCGCGGTCAACGTGAAGACGAACAACCTCATCTGGACGAACGAGGACAGCACCGGCGAAGCGTTCTCGACTCCCGCCGTCACCGATAGGCTCGTCGTGCACGGCTCGACCGACGGCTTCCTCTACGCGCTCGAGCGAAGCACCGGGAAGACCGTCTGGTCCTTCGACTCCGAGTTTACCGCGTCGTCCCCGGTCGTCACGGGTGAGCGCATCGTGTTCACGTCGGGCGGCGTGCTCTACATCCTGAATCTGGCGGACGGCAAGAAGGTCTGGTCGGCCGAGGTCAGCGACGACGTCACCGCGCCGGCCGTGGTCGCCGGTCGCGTGGTCGTTGGTGCCGACGACGGCACCGTCTCGGCCTGGGGCCCGGCATCGGCGAAGCCCGCGTCGAAGTCGACCTCGAAGCCGAAAGAGTAGGATTCGGCGTCGGCCGCGGCCGCGGTCGCGATTCGAGCGGGAGCTACCCGTCGCGAGTCGCGCGGAGCTCCTCGAGCCGCGCGCGCAGCCGGTCTTCCTCGGCCGTCTTGCCCTCGGCCAGTGAGAGGGCGCTCTCGAGCTCCGAGATCGCACCGGCGGTCTCGCCCATTCGAACGATGACGTCGACCCGGGCGAGTGCGCACTCGGAGTACTGCCTCCACGCATCCGCGGCCTCGTCCGTTCGATCGAGGCCCTCGTAGGCCCGCGCGAGATGGAACGCCGCGAATCCCGTGAACGGGTGATCGTCGCCGAGCACCCCTCGCTTGATCGGCAGGCTGATCGCGAGGAGCTCGAGGCCGTCTTCGAAGCGGCGTTGATCGAGGTACTGCGAGCCGACGTTGGTCAGCGTCTTCAGCAGGGTGAAGGTGTGGCTGTCGACGCGCGCCTCACCTCGATCGAAGCGGTGCTGCAGATCTTCGATGGCGGGCCAGGTCTTGGCGAGTAGCTCGTCGACGCAGTCGAAGTCGTTCTGGTAGGCGCACACCATCATCATGGCTTGCCGGGTGGGGGCGACGTTCGGCTCGCTCTCGTCGACATCTTGATCCAGGTTCTCCTGGAGGATCGTGCGCGCCCGATCGAGGGCGCCTCGCTGGCCGCGCACACCGTTGGCCATGAGCTGGAGGCCGTGGGTCAATCGCGCGGCGCGGATACCGGCGCCGTCGGCTCCCATGTGGGGCGTGGCCTCCTCGACGATCTGGCTGAGGAGACGATCGGCCTGCCGCGTCCGGCCGGACTCGTGGAGGATCGTGGCGTAGAAGAGTCGGAGGTCGACGGTCAGTCGATAGCCGGGGCCGTAGGCCTGCTCGGACCGCTGCATCAGCTCCCGCGTCAGCGCTTCGGAATCCGCGCGCCGTCCGCGATCGTAGTAGAGCCGTGCGAGAGTCTTCTCGGCGAGCATCGTGGTAAGCGCGTTGCGCCCATGCATCCGCGCGGTGCGGATCAGCTCTTCGAGCGCGCCTTCGGTATGCATGCTCGAGCCGATCTGCAGGCGCGTCCACTCGAGGCTCAGCCGGGCGGCTACGGTCTCGGGGTGCTCCGGGCCGAGGGTCCGCTCGCGCACTTCGACCAGCGGCTCGAGGATCGCCTGAGCCTCGGCGAGACGTCCCGCGTTGGCGAGCGCCCGCGCTTCGATGAGCCTGGCCTCGAGGACCGCGTCGTGCTCGAGGCCGAGCCGTTCTTCCCAGCTTTCCAGAGGTCGGATCGCGTCGAGTGCCGCCTGCTCGCGGAAGCGCGCCACCTCGAGCCCCGCCAGAAGGGTGCGCGTTCTGAGCAGTCGTGCGTCGTCGTCGGACGTGTCTTCTTCGACCATCTCGATCGCGCGTCGGATATGCTCCTCCGAACGATCGAATACGTGAAGCTCGCGATACGTGTCCCCGATCGTGCCGTGAAGATCCACGGCTACCCGTCGGTCCTCGATCTCCCCGCGCAGAAGCCTTTCGCCCATGTCGTCGAGGATTGTCCGCATCAACTCGGTGTCCATTCCGGCGGCGACCAGCGGCCCGGCGCTGACCAGCATTTCCTTGAGAAGCCCCGCGACCCGATGAGCACGACGCTCTTCTTCGCGCGCGTGGTCGCGCTCCTCGTCGGCCTGCCGGGCGAACTCCTCCGCCTCGCGCGCGGCGATCCGTGCTTTGGACGCGTTGCCTTCGGCGCGGACGCGAAGGGTCTCCTTCTCCCCGAGGGCGCGTTCGAGATCCGCGTTCACGGATCGGACGTGCAGCCAGCCCACGGTCGCCGCAACGGCGCCGACCAGGAGCAGCATGGCGAAACCCGTGCCGACCAGCACGGCGGTGCGGTTGCGGCGAATCATCTTGCGGATGCGATACCCGCGGCTCGGGGGCCCCGCCGCCACGGGCTCGTCGACGAGGTACTTCCGGATGTCGTCGGCGAAGCTGCTCGCGCTGTCGTAGCGACGGTTCCGATCCTTCTCGAGCGCCTTCATCACGATCCAGTCGAGGTCGCCCCGCAATCGAGACGAGAGCCGGTCCACGGTGGCGGGCGGACGCGCTTCCGTAGGCGTGTGGTCGAGCGTCGACACGCGGGTCGAGGGACGCACCGGTTCGTCCTCGCGGATGGTCCGTAGCATCTCCTGATAGCCGTCCTCGAGCGCGGCGTCGAGGTCGAAGGGCTTGGTTCCGGTCAGAAGCTCATAGAGCAGTACGCCGAGAGAGTACACGTCGGCG
This sequence comes from uncultured Planctomycetota bacterium, assembly GCA_964597885.1. Classification (GTDB taxonomy): domain Bacteria; phylum Planctomycetota; class JACOTG01; order JACOTG01; family JAUIME01; genus CAZQZX01. The sequence continues at coordinate 8,460 of CAZQZX010000173.1, read as the reverse complement.
CGCGTGTCGATGTCGAGCCCCGTGAGCTCGGCCTGTTCGGGCGCCATGTACTCGGGCGTCCCGATGATCCGAGTGTGATGCGTGAAGAGCGTCTTGCGGGTCAGTGCCGAGCTCGTCGCCTTGGCGATGCCGAAGTCGATGATCTTCGGAGCCGCGACGCCGTCGCTGATTGTCACGAGGATGTTGCTCGGTTTGACGTCGCGGTGGATGATCCCCTTCTGGTGGGCGTGCTGCAGCGCATGGCAGACTTTCGAGAAGAGGTCGAGTCGTTCGCGCAGGTCGAGCTTGGCAGTGTTGCAGTAGCGGGTGATCGGGACGCCCTTTACAAGCTCCATCACGAAGAACGGCCGGCCGGATTTCGTCGCTCCGCCGTCGAACACGCGCGCGATGTGGGGGTGATCCATCAGGGCCAGCGCCTGGCGCTCGGCCTCGAAGCGGGCGATCACCTCCTTCGTGTCCATCCCGAGCTTGATGATCTTGAGGGCGACGCGCCGCTGAACCGGATCGGTCTGCTCGGCCATCCAGACCGTTCCCATGCCGCCTTCGCCGAGCTCCTCGAGCAGCTTGTACCGATCGATCACGTCGCCCGCCTGCTCGCCCGACGGCGAAACCGGATCGACGCCCTCGCCGGTCGCCTCGGCGCGAGCGGCGTTCAGGAGATCGTCCAGGGGTTCTTCGGTCATGGCTGTCTCAGGGCGAAAAGGGGTGCGCGAACCGGGCGGGGCGGGGCCGTCTGGGGAGCCGGATCCCGCCGGCCGAGCGATTCTCGCCTCGGCCATCGAGAAGATCAAGTCGGGCATCCGGTCCGGCGGGGCGCGGGACGGAAGGCCGGCGAGCTGCGCCAAACCCTTGCTGCCCTTGAGAACATTCTCAATCCGAGTGTCGGATTCTACTCTCGTTTTGTGCGTTAGTGTTCGATGAGCGGGCGGGGCCCCGGCGATGCCCCTCCTCCTTGCGGGAGCCGAGGCTCCCTTTTCTCAGTGAGGCGATCTCCTTATGGTGATGTCTTCCAGCCGCTTAGCGCTTTTGGTGCTGTCCGTTGTCGCCGTTCTACCGGTGGCGAGTGCCCAGTCGATCGAGCGGCTGAGCGTGTCCTCGGGATGCGTCGTCGGCAACGGCGCGAGCTCGCGTCCTGCGGTTTCTCGCGACGGGCGGTTCATCGCTTTCTACAGCGAGGCGAACAATCTGGTCCAGGGTGACACGAACGGCGTGCGGGATATCTTCCTGCGGGACCGCCAGCAGGGCACGACGATCCGCATCAGCGTCGCGTCGAACGGGCAGCAGGCCAACGGGCCGAGCAGTCGACCGGCGATGTCGGCGAGCGGGCGGTTCATCGTCTACACGAGCGACGCGTCCAACCTGGTCACCGGCGACACCAACGGCATGACGGACATCTTCCTGTACGACCGGGTCACCGCACAGACATCGCGGGTCAGCGTCACGAGCGGGGGCGTCCAGGCGAACGGTCCTTCGAGCCACCCGACGATCTCGTCGAACGGACAGATGATCGCGTTCGACAGCTTCGCCACGAACCTCGTCGGCAGCGATAACAACGCCGTCGAGGATGTGTTCGTCCACAACCGGTCCAACGGGACGACGGTGATCGCGAGCCTCCGCAGCACGAGCACCATTCAGGGGAATGCGGACAGCAATCGTCCGTCGTTGAGCGCGGACGGTAACCTCATCGCCTTCAAGAGCGAGGCCAACAACCTCATCGCGGGCGACACGAACGTGTTCAGCGACATCTTCGTGCGGAACATGACGACGCAGGTGGTCACCCGAGTCAGCGTCGACGACATCGGCACGGAGGCGGACGAGGACAGCACGCAACCTTGGATCACCGGGGACGGTCGCTACGTCGTCTTCACGAGCTTCGCGGGGAATCTGGTGCCCGGCGACTTCAACGACTTCGAAGACATCTTCGTGCACGACCGACAGACCGGGGATATCGAGCGGGTCAGCGTTGGCCCCAACGGGCTGCAGTCCGACAACAACAGCGACTTCGGCTCCATCAGCGACGACGGCCGTTACGTCGTATTCCAGAGCGTGGCGACGAACCTCGTCGGCGACGACCTGAACGGTGTCGAGGACGTGTTCTTGCACGACCGGCAGACGTCGACGACGACGCTCGTCTCGCGGGCGTTCGCGTCGGGACAGCCCGGCAACGCCGAGAGCGCGCGAGGCGTCATCGCCGACGACGGAAGCTGGATCGCCTTCCGCAGCGAAGCCAGCAACTTCGTCTCGGGAGACACGCCGCTCTCGAAGGACGTCTTCCTCGCGGAGCGAGCGGACTTCGCCGAACAGTGCCAGGGAATCGACGGGCTCGAGGTGCTCACGGTGAACGGCCTCACGGGGCAGGCCAATGGACGTCGCGTCGTCGTGAGCGCCGGAGGCACCCTCAACCTGGACATCGTGCGACCGGGGGGCCGGGGCAATGGAAAGTTCATGGCGCACATGAACGACGGGACGCCGGACGACTCGACCCGATCGCCGATCCCGTTCCAACTCGGCGCGATGTGTTTCGACCCGCTGATCGCGCCCGCGGGGAACGGGGATCCGGTCGCGAACTGGAACAACATCGGCCGAGTCAACAAGGTCGGCTCGAGCCAGTACTTCGGTGTGCCGATGGCGAACCCACCGATCGCGCCGACGCGGTTCCTCGAGCTGCCCTCGGGCGACCTCATGCACTTCACAGGATGTTCGCGCTGGACGATCCAGGCGGTGATTCGCAACCCCTCGTCTTCGAGCTCGACGGGCTACAGCGTCACGAACGCCGTCATCATCGAGGTCGTTCCCTGATGCGACGCAAGCGAATCCTCCTCTACAGTCACGACACCTATGGGCTTGGGCATCTGCGGAGGAACTTGCTCCTGAGTCACCGGTTCTGCCAGCTCCCCGAGGAACCGGGGGTGCTCGTGGCAACGGGATCTCCGCGTACGCAGGCGTTCGACATCCCGGACCACTGCGATACGTTCAAGCTGCCCGCGGTGAGCAAGCAGCCTGACGGCACGTACCGCGCGCGCACGCTCCCGATCACGATCGAGGAGGTCACGCGCATCCGGGCGGATCTCATCGTGAGCGCCTACGAGAGCTTCCGTCCGCACCTGGTTCTGGTGGATCATGCACCCACGGGCATGGGCGGCGAGCTCGTGCCGCTCTTCCGAAAGCTCGCGAGCGAGTCGCCCGAGGATCGGGCGAAGCTCGTCCTCGGCCTGCGCGACATCATCGACGAGCCGGATCGCGTTCGCACCGAGTGGGAGAAGGCGGATGCCTGGCGATGGATCGACGATCTGTACGATCGGATCCTCGTGTACGGGGATCCGAATCTGCGTACGACCGCCGAGGACCTCGGACTCGCCGAGCGCCTGCCGGGGAAGGTCCGTCACGTCGGATACCTGGGTCGCCCCTCGCTCGAGGAGGCCGGCCTCTCGTCGCCGTACTCGGAGGACGAGCCGTCGACTCCGATGATCCTCGTGACCGTCGGCGGCGGCGGCGACGGACAGCGCGTGCTCCGCGCGTTCGCCAAGTACCTCGAGAGTGTGCCTCGACCGGCGCCGTTCCGGACGGTCATGGTCACCGGACCTTTTCTCTCGCCCGCGCGGTTCCGCGAGATCCAGGAGCGCGTCGCCGCGACCGGCCATCCGGTGGAGGTGTACCGCTTCACGAACCGCCTCACCGATTATCTCACGTCGGCTTGCGGTGTGATCTCGATGGCCGGGTACAACTCGGTGACCGAGATCCTCGCGGCGCGTGTCCCGTGCCTGCTCGTTCCGCGTGAGGCTCCGCGTCGGGAGCAGTCGCTTCGCGTCGAGAGGCTGCACCGCATCGTGCCCGTCCAGTCGTGCCCGATGGACTCTCTCGACCGCGCGACCATCGACGCCTTCGTCTCGAACTGCCTCGAGAGCCCCGAGCGCAGCCCGGCCCCGCGGGTCCGGCTCGACGGCCTGACCCGGGCGGCGGCGGAGGTGCGCTCGCTTCTTCTCGACGAGAGCTCGCGTTCCCGCCCGCCGCGCGGGTCGCGTAACGGGGGCGAGACCTCCGCGATCTCGCCCTCGGCGAAGAAAGTTCAGCCGCGCAGTTCGTCGAAGGACGGGCGCCTGTCCGCCTTCGCGTCTCTCACCGAGGCCGTCGAGCGCATGCTCGGACTGCCGAGGAGGCTGTTCCATGGTGCCTCCCGAGGTTGACGGTGCGGCGCGCCCGCGTGTCGCGTACGTCCTGAAGAAGTTTCCGAGGCTGTCGGAGACGTTCATCCTCAACGAGCTGCTCGGGCTCGAGGAGGCGGGTGTCGACGTCTCGGTGCTGTCGCTGCGCATGCCCGACGACGGGCGATTCCACGCCGACCTCGCGCGTCTTCAGGGCCAGGTCCGGTACGTCCCCGAGCCGAAATCCGCCGCCGTGTTCGAGGCGTTCCGCGTCGTTGCCGGTTCGGGCGAAGCGGCCGCTTCCGCTCTCGATCGCGCAGTGGCCTTTCTCGAGATGCTGCCCGAGAGCCGGCGCACCTCGCTTCTCGTTCAGGGGCTTCACGTAGCTCGAGAAGTTCGCGAGAGCGGGCTCCAGCACTTGCATGCCCACTTCGCGACGATCGCGTCGCACGTGGCTTACATCGCGCACTGCATCACGGGAGTGTCGTACTCGGTGACGGCGCACGCGAAGGACATCTTCCGACACGACGTCAACCGCGATGTCTTCCGGACGATCGCGGGTGCCGCCGCGACGATCGTGACGGTGAGCGACTTCAACCGACGCTTCATCGTCGAGCGCCTTCTCGAAGGCGAGCCCGCCAACCTTCGCCGGATCTACAACGGCTTGCCGGTCGACTCTCTGCGCGCGAGCCTTCCGGCCGAGAATCCATCCGACGGAGACTCCGACGCCTCCGGACCGATGCGCCTTCTGGCCGTCGGTCGGCTCGTCGAGAAGAAGGGCTTCCACGTTCTGCTGGAGGCCTGCCGCCGTCTCGTCGACCGCGGGTGCGCGATCGACTGCCGTATCGTCGGTGACGGAGATCAGGCCGCGCATCTCGAGGAGCACCGCGAGCGCCTCCGGCTCGAGGAGCACGTGCAACTGCTCGGGCCCCTACCCCGTGAGCGGGTGCTTCACGAGATGCGTGAGGCCGACTTGCTGGTGGCGCCCTGCATCCCGGGCTCGGACGGCAACCAGGACGCGCTTCCGACGGTCCTGCTCGAGGCACTGGCGCTCGGACTGCCGGTCGTGACGACAGAGCTGAGCGGCATTCCGGAGATCGTTGAGAACGAAGTCGAAGGTCTCGTGGTTCCGGCGGGGGACGTCGACGCGCTTACCGAGGCCGTGGTGCGGCTCGTCCGCGATCCGGAGCTCCGTGCTGCGCTCGGGACGGCCGGCCCGGACAAGATCGCGCGTCGCTTCGACCAGAAGACCACGCTTCCCCAGCTAATGGAGGTCTTTCGTTCGGCCGTCGCCGCCCGCGACGAGACGCCCGCGCGAGAGGCCGCGGCCGGGAAGGGGGGGCTGGAGGTGCGGGCGTGAAGATCGCGTACGTCTGCGCCGATTCCGGAATCGCCCCCGACGGCACGAAGGGAGCGTCGGTTCACCTTCGATCAATCGTGACCGCTCTGGCGCGAGCCGGGCACGACATCACGGTGCTGACGCGCCGCGCGCCGGCGAGACCGAAGGAATTCCCGTTGCCGTGGAAGCCGCTCGAGGACCCGAACGGATTGCGTCGCGACCTGCGCGAAGCGTCTGCGGATCTCGTCGTCGAGCGCTACTCGCTGGGGCACGTGGACGGGCTCGATGCCGCGCGAGAGATCGGCGCGGGATTCGTCCTCGAGATGAACGCGCCGCTCGTCGAGGAAGCCGCGAGGTACCGGGGTCAGGATCGCGACCCGGAAGACTCCGCGCGCGAGGCTCGACTGCTTCGCGAATCGGATGCGGTGGCGGTCGTTTCGAATCCGCTCCGGGACCACGTGGTACCCGTTCGCGGTTCTTCGCGCGGCGTGGGGGTCGTTCGCAACGGATACGACCCCGAGGCGAGCGACATGAGCACCGGTTCCTCTTTGGTGTCGAGCTGTGGCGGTCGCATTCCGCTCGCGTTCCTCGGACACCCCAAGCCCTGGCACGGTGCGGATCGGCTGCCGCGACTGGTTAACCGGCTTGTCGACCTCGGCTACGACGTCGAAGTGCGTATCATCGGAGGGGGGCCGGGGGCGGACGCGATTCGCGACGAGGCCGCTTCCATTGGACTCGCGGATCGAGTGGTCGTGAGCGGTGCGGTGTCCCATCCCGAGGCCGTGAGGCGGCTCGGCGAGGCGGCGCTCTCGCTGGCGCCCTATCCCGCGATGCCGTTCTTCTACTTCTGCCCGATCAAGGTCATCGAATCGATGGGCGCGGGTGTGCCCGTCGTCGCATCGGCGATCGGGGACATCCCCGAGATCGTTGGCGAGTGCGGCGTGCTCGTTCCGCCGGGCGACGACGATTCGCTCGCGACGGCGATCGCCCGGCTTCTCGACGAACCGCAGCGGCTCGAATCGCTCGCGTGCGCCGCACATAGCAGCGCTCGCTCCTCCATGACCTGGGATCACTCGGCCCGTGCGCTCGTCGAGCTGGCGACGGCTTCCATTCCGTCGCTGTCGCACATCGGGGCTCGCGCGCGATGAGGCTACGCCTGCGATGGCCCCGCCTGCTCACCGGCGACGGGATGGCCGACGCGGCTCGCGCGTTCCGCGAGTTTCGTCCCGCGCTCGAGGGGCAGGGCCGAGCCGTCGCCGGATCGATCGGGCTCACACTGCTTCTGATCGCGTTCGAGCTACTCCGACCCTGGCCGATCCAGGTGCTCTTCGACGAGGTGCTTCTGCGTGACCCCGAGGCACCCGAGGGACGCTTCGCCTCGGTCGACCCGAAGACGCTGCTCTTCGCGAGCTGCGGGGCGGTCGTGGCGATTGCGGTCTCCATCGGGTTTCTAGGGGTCTGGCGCAGCGTGCTCGTCGGCGGCGTGGGGCGGAAGGTCACGACGCGAATCCGCAGCCGCGTGTACCAGCATCTCCACCGGCTGGCGCTGCCGTTCCACGAGTCGAGCCGCGGAGGGGATCTCTTGATGCGCCTGATGGGCGATGTCAACCTCGTCCGCGATCTCCTGTTCTCGTCGTGGGCCTCGATGCTGGAGCGGGTCGTCCTGTTCCTGGGGACGGGGATCGTCCTGTTCGTCGTGGACTGGCGTCTCGCGCTCGTCGCGCTCCTACCGATTCCGATCCTGTTCGTCGGGCTCGGGCGCTCGTCGGTCGAGCTCACGCGAGTGAGCCGCAAGCAGCGCCGCAAGGAGGGCGGGGTGGCGGCGATGGCTTCCGAGTCGCTCCGTCAGATCCGCGTCGTGAAGGCGTACGCGGCCGAGGAGCGCACGGCGCGTGCGTTCACGAAGAAGACGAGATCGAGCGAGCGGGCCGGGCTGCGTGCGATCCGGATCGCCGCCGGCATGAATCGCGTCGCCGAGGTCACGACGGGCATCGGCCTGGCCCTCGTACTGATCGTCGGGGCGACTCGCGTGCTCGACGGTGCGTTGAAGCCGGGCGTCCTGCTCGTAGCTGTCGCGTATGCTCGGTCGATGTACAAGCCGGTGCGCAAGATGGCGCGCGAGGGCGTGCGCCTTTCGAAGGCCACGGCGTGCGCCGGCCGGCTCCTCGAGATCCTCGACCGCCCCGTCGAGGATCGAGGCGAGGGAGAGCCGGCGCCTCGATTCCGGGGCGAGATCGCTCTGGTCGGAGTCGAGAAGCGCTATCCCGACGGCACGCAGGCGCTGCGATCCGTCTCGGCGACGCTGCCGGCGGGCTCGATCGTGCTTCTTTCCGGACCGAACGGAGCCGGCAAGTCGACGCTCGTGTCGATGCTGCTGCGGCTGATCGAACCGACGGCCGGGCGGATCGAGATCGATGGCGCGTCCATGACGCGCTGGTCGCTCGAGTCGTATCGCGGGCGCATCGCGTACGTACCGCAAGAGCTGCTCCTGTTCGGGGGAACCGTTCGCGACAACCTGGCCTTCAGCAAGCCGGACGCGACCGATCTCGAGATCGAAGAGGCGGCCAGGAAAGCGCTGGCACTCGAGTTCGTCGAGGCGCTCCCCGAGGGCTTCGACACCCCGCTCGGCGAGGGCGGCGCGCGGCTTTCCGGGGGGCAGGCCCGTCGGCTCATGCTCGCGCGGGCCGCGTTGCGCGACGCCGATATCCTGCTGCTCGACGAGCCTCTCGCGGGCCTCGATCCGGAGGCCCGCGCGCTGGTCGCTCGAGGCATCCGGCGCATCGCCGGGGAACGGACGACGCTCGTCGTCAGTCACGGCGACGCCGCGGAGCTCGCACCGGATGTGAAGCTCGAGCTCGACGCCGGACGGCTCGTCTCCGAAGTCGCAGAAGCGGGAAGGTTGGAGACGTGAGCCGCCCGGAGGCGCGAGATCGGAGCCGCGCGTCGCGCGGCGAGCCCATCGACGGGGCGACGCTCGAG
>CAZQZX010000172.1:0-15253 GCA_964597885.1 uncultured Planctomycetota bacterium | reverse complement strand
CCACCCCCAGACCCAACAGCCATGAGTCTCCAACCGGGCGGTCGCGGGCGTATTCTTTGGTTCGGACCACGATTTTGATAAATCAAAGTCGTGAATTGCAACATTCGAACAAGGTCGAGGCTCCGGACGCGACAGGCGACCGGGATCGCCATGGGGACGCTGGTCCTCCTCGCGATGCTCGTCGGCCGGCCCGGCGGAGCACGGGCCCAGGAAGGAATTCTAGGCGATCCCGGGGGATTTCGACAGGCCCTGAGCGAACGCGGTCTGACGTTCGATCTCGTCTACACCGCGGAGATCGTGGGAAACCTGTCGGGCGGGAAGTCGCGAGGAGCGGTCTACGAGGGTCTCGTGGAGCTCGCGATGGAGCTCGACCTCGAGCGGGCGGCTGGCTTCGACGGACTCCTCTTCGCGTTCAACGCGTTCAATCTCCACGGCAAGAGCCCGAGCGAACGGGTCGGCGACGACATCCTCGTCAGCAATATCGACGGCTTCGACACCGTCCGCCTCAACTCGTTGTGGCTCGAGCAATCGCTCTTCGAAGGCGCGCTCTCGATCCGCGTCGGCCAGCAGAGCTCCGAGGACGAGTTCCTCTCACTGGAGGGTACGGACCTCTTCCTGCACAGTGCGCCGGGCTACTCGTTCAACCTGTCCGTGAACGCGCCGGTCTTTCCGACGACGTCGACCGCGGTGCGCGTGGCGGTCATGCCCGATCCGGACTGGACGTTCCGCGCGGCGGCCTTCCATGCCGACCCGGGCAACCTCGACCAGTCGGGCCGTAACGAGCACGGCCTCGAGTTCGGGTGGGACGCATCCGAGATGTACTACGCGTTCGAGGTCGAATCGAGCACGCCTCGAACGCGTAGTACATCTCGAGTTCGGGTGGGACGCATCCGAGATGTACTACGCGTTCGAGGTCGAATCGAGCACGCCTCTGTTCGAGGATCACGCCGGGACGCGAAAGGTCGGGGCGTGGATCGATCGCAACGACTTCGAAGATTTCCGCGGGAGAGACGATCACGACGCGAGCTACGGTTTGTATGTGGCACTCGAGCAGATGGTCTGGCGCGAGCCGCGGACCGAGCACGATGAAGGGCTCCACGTCCTCGGGCAATACGGTTTCAGTCCCGACGACCGCAACCTGTACGACGTCGACTTCTCGGTCGGCCTCTTGTACCAGGGCCTGCTTCCCGATCGTCCGATCGACCGGTTCGGCATCGGCTACTTCCACCCGCGACTGAGCCGCGAGTATCGTGCCGCGAATCCGGGCTCTCGTACCGAGTCCGTGGCCGAGGCCACCTACCGCGCCGAGATCTCGCCCGGCTTCGCCATGCAGGCCGCCGTGCAGTACGTGTTCAACCCCGGAGGCGCGAGCGTCACCGGATTCGACGATGCGGTCGTGGCGTTCCTGCGCGCCGAGATCGCGTTCTGACGCAGGTCAGCGCCCGTCGACCATCCGGCTGTAGACGAAGATCCCGGCGATGATCAGCAGTCCGGACCCGACCGCGACGAGGATCGCCACCGCGAGCGAGACGTGGTGGACCTCGATGGCCGGCGGCGGTGGCGGGAGCCGGAAGACCAGGCCTTCCTTCTCGAGCGGGTACGTCTCGGCGAGGGCCGGACCTTCCCACATGCCTCCGCGCGGGGGCGTCGCAGCTCGCGCCCGGGCCACGTCCGCCGTGGAGACCGGGCTCGCGAAGTTACCCCACGAACGCCGCGCGTAGGTGAGGACCGCGGCCACCTTCTCGTCGTCGAGCGACGCGCCGAGCGGTGCCATGGCCGACGAGTACGTGACGCCGTCCGGCATCGCGAGCGTTCCGTAGAGACCGTGCACGACGATCGACGCGGCACGCTCCGGATCGCCCATAAGCCACGGGGATCGATCGAGCGCGGGGAAGCCTTCGAGTCCGCTTCCGTCGGCGGCGTGGCATCGGATGCATCCGGCTTCCTCGTCGCCGTAGACCTCGCGTCCCAGCTCGAGGATCTCGTCCGGGGCGGTGCCGATCCGGTAGCGGTCGTAGCCCGCGGGCCAGTCGGCGGGCTCGAGGCGGTGCATCCCGCGAAGCGCGGCCATGGCGAGCTCGTGCTCACGATCCCACGTCGAGAGTGGACGGCTTTCGACCGCATCGACGAGGCCCGCGAGCCAGGCGAACGTGCCGGGCGCATCGTCGGTGTGTCGGACGACCTGCTCGATCGCCGTCGGGGTGTCGCCCGCGTCTCTCTCGGCGTGCGAGCGCGCGAGCGTCACGGCCGCGTCGGGTGCGGTGCCGGCTTCGAGTCGTGCCATCGCGGCAAGGACGTCGGCGGCTTCGAGCTCGGACGTCGGCGGGAGTCGGTCGGAGCGCATGAGCACGCTCAGCGCGACCTCGCGAACGGCGCTCGAGTCGTGGCTAGCGGCGGCGGTCAGCGGATCGAGGGTCGGGGCGAGCGCTGCGGAGGGCATCGCGAGAAGAAGATCGCCGATGGCGAGGGCACCGCGTGCCGTGCGGGCCCGCGTCAGCTCTTCGGCCAGGCGGACCGCCTGCGCGGACGCGTCCTCGCCGGCGAGCTCGACGAGCGCCTCCTGTCGTTCCTCGAGGGTGAGGTCGTCGCGAGCCAGCAGCACCGCTCGCACGATGTCGTCGGGCGCCTGCTCGCGCAGCTTCTCGACGTCCATCGTCTCGAGCAGGATTCGACGGACGAACTCGGACGACGACGTGGCCGCCGGATCGAGATGACGCAGTGTCTCGCGGAGCACGGTGGTCATCGCGGGGTCCATCGGGAGGTCGGCGGCGCGCGCGGCGATATCGACGCCGGACGTGCGCGGCAAGAAGCCGCTCGCGATCACGCCTTCGAGGCGCACGCGCATGTCGGGGTCCTGCACCGCGGCATCGAGGAACGGCGCGGCGGCGTCGGGGGCGACCGCACCGGTCTGCAGCCAGACGCGCAGCGCACGAACGGCGCCGGCTCGAGCGCGCGGCTCGTACAGTTTCTGCACGCGGTCGAGCAGCGCGAGATCGACGCGACCGTGCGCCATGTGCATCCAGAGCCCCTCGAGGATCAGACGATCGCGGTCGGGGTCGATCGGGTTCAGGTTCGAGAGCCACGCGTCGAGCGCGGGGAACAGCGCGTCGGCCGGCTGTTGCTGCAGGCGTCGCCGCGCGAGCTGCCGCGTGTTGCGCTCGGGGGTTCGCAGCTGATCGAGCAGCTGGGAGACCGAAGCGTCATGCACATTCGGCGAATCGACGAGCGGGCGCGTCTCGTGTCGCACGCGCCAGATTCGACCGTGGGTGTGGTCGCGACGCGGATCGCGAACCGAGTACTGCATGTGACCGATGATCGGGTTGCACCAGTCGACGACGTACAGCGCGCCGTCCGGCCCGATCTCCATGGCGACGGGCCGGAAGTTGGTGTCCGAGCAGGTGATCAGATCCTCGGGCATCTTCTCCGGGCGCCACGAGGACCCCTCGGGCTTCATGCGATCCCAGCGCGTGCCGTGGAAGCCGATCGACTGGTTCACGAGGAACGAGTCCTGCACGTCCTCGGGGAAGTGGCGGCTCGAGATGAGCTCGCATCCGGCGGTCGGGCGTCCGCGGTGGAGGATCCGGCTTGGTCGTCCGGGCTTTCGCGGGTACTCGAAGGCGTGCACGACGTGCGAGAACGCGTAGTTGTCGCCGCCCGACGCGTCGGCCAGGATACTCTCGCCGAAGTCCGCGAACGTGTGCCCCCACGGGTTCGAGAACGAGCAGTGCGACAGGACTTCGAGGCGCTCGGTGCGCGGATCGAAGCGCCACACCGCGGCGTCGCGCGTGCGTCGGGTTCCGTACGGCGTCTCGATCGACGCGATGCAGAACACGCCTTCGTTCAGCAGGATGCTTCCGTCGGGCGACCATTCGAACGCGCTGATCTCGTGGTGGGAGTCGGGCATCGCGAAGCCCGTCGCCACGATCTCGCGCCGGTCGGCGACGTCGTCTCCGTCGAGGTCGCGGAAGCGCCACAGATCGGGCGCCTGTCCGATGTAGACGGCATCGGTGTCGACCGCGAATCCCGTCGGGATGTACAGCCGGTCGGCGAAGACGGTGCGCTTGTCGGCCTTGCCGTCGCCGTCGGTGTCCTCGAGAATCAGGAGCATGCAGCGAGGATGCTCGCCCGGCAGGAGGTGCGGGTACGTCGGTGTGCACGCCACCCAGAGCCTCCCGCGGTTGTCGAACGTCAGGGCCAGCGGGTTCTGCAGATCTTCGAAGTCCTGCTCGGAGGCGAAGCAGTCGATGGTGTAGCCCTTCGCGAGCGTGAAGCTCGCCTTGAACTCCTCCGGAGCGAGGATGTTCAGATCTCCGAGCGAGGTTTCGGTGCCCTTGGCCTCGACCGGGTCCGGGGTCCAGTCGTCCTCGGGGAGCTTCACGTCCGGGGAGGGAAGCGTCTCCCAGATGGTGACGTCAGCGGGCGCCTTCGCGAAGAGGGCGGCCGGCGGGATGTCGTCCATCGAATGGATCGCTCGTTCGCGGGCTTCGATCATGCGCTCGAGCTGCACCCACTCGGGCGGGAAGTTCACCACGCCGAACGGACGCGCGCGGCGCCCCCACACGTACTCGGTGTTCGTCGGGCGGTACGTGAGGCGGTACATGTACTGCTTGTCGCACGAGAACAGCCGGAGCTTTTCGGCGGCCGCGATGTCGTCGGCGCTTCCGGGCGAGAGCGTGTCGTCGAGCCACCCGAGCTGACGACCGATCTCGGCCGACAGGATCTGCGCGCCGCGCTCTCTCGGGTGGATCCCGTTCGTCGTCAGGGGCTCGGCATCCTGCGCGCGATTCTTCGTGAAGGAGAAGAGATCGACGAAACCGAGGCCATGCTTCGCGGCGGCCTCGCGCATCGTTCTCGTGAGGCTTTCGATCGTCGCGTTGTGGTCGGCGACGGTCTTTCCGGTCGGCCACGGCGCGCCGAGATCCTCATGCGCGATCGGCGACACGAGGACGAGTCGTCGTCGCGTGCCGTCGGCCTTCGTGCGGAATCGCTCGACAAAGGAGCCGAGGTTCGCCGCGAACGAGGCGAGGGTCTCGTCGCTTCCGAACGACTCGCTCATGCCGTAGCACAGGAGCATCGCGTCGGGGTCGAAGGTGTCCGCGCGGTGCTCGATCGTGGGGACGTTGCGTTCACGCGGACGAATGCCGACCTCGTCGGCGGCCCAGCCGAGCGTTCGCACAACGACGTTGCGATCGGCGTGCGCGGCGTGGACGAGTGCGTCCAGATACCCCGCCTGCGACAGGCGATCGGCGAAGGCGTTGCCGAGGATCATCAGCTTCTGGCCGGAGTCGAGCACGAGCCCGGTGGTCGGATCCCACGCCGCACCCAGGGCCCCGACGTCGAGCGCGTGCGTCTCGGGCATCACGCCCTTCTTGAAGGACTTGAAGCCGTACGGGGTGGGGTCATAGGTGCCGACGAGACGCACGTCGAGCCCGACGTTCGGGATCGCCGGCTCCATTCGGAGCGCCCAGAAGATGCCCTGGACGATCATGCGCCGTGTGCCCTCGGCGACGAGGTCCGTCGCGGCGCCCATCGTCGTGGTGAAGACGCGGCCTTCGGGACCGCCGTCGATCGAGTAGCGCGAGGTCCAGGCGACCGGCATGCGCGGTTTGTTCTTGTCGCCCTCGAGCGGCTTGTCGTTCTTGGACATACCCTCGAGCACGAGGCCGTTGACGATCGGCGTGCACGGCTCGGGCAGCGGCAGGCGAACCTGGTAGACGTCGGTCGGTCCCCAGATATCGCCGTCCTGGATGCCGCGATAGATCGGATGCGATCGCTGACCGGCGGCCGCGACACCGCGCGTGCTCTCCTTGCCGTGGGCACCGTGATGCGCGATCCACGTCTCGCCGAGGACCTGTCGTCCGAATCCCTGCGCGAAGTCCTCGCCGCCGTTGTTCCACGTGTAGCGCATGTACGTCTCGCTGTCGCGGATGGCGAACGCGTGTGTCGCGGTGCGCATGCCGATGACCGGCTTGCCGGACTTCAGGAATGCGTCGATGTGCTTCATCTGCTCGTCGGGCAGATTGCGGAAGCGCGTGGCGATGACCATCGCATCGGCGTCGGCGAGTGCCTCGAGGCCGGGGATGTTGCGCTGGTTGTCGGGGTCGATCGCGCCGGTCGCGGGGTCGATCGCGAAGAGCACCGTGCACTTGAAGCCGTGCCGAGCCGACAGGATCTTGCCGAGCTGCGGCAGTGCTTCCTCGGAGCGGTACTCCTCGTCACCGCTCACGAGCACGAGGTGCAGCCCCTTGCCGGGGCCGGCCTGTCCTTCGTAGGTGACCCACGCGTCGGCGGCTTGGGCCGCGGCCGATGCGATCAGGAGCGAAAAGGCGAACAGGAACAAGAGGGCGAATCGAGGGGAGCGCGGCACGCGTGGACTCCTGTCTTTCATGCTTGTTCGATGAGTGCGATCAGCCGATCGACGCACGCCTTCACGAAGGCGGGGTCCTCGGCGTGGGTGTCGTGCTTCTCGATCTCGATCGTGCTCGGGAGCTTCTCCTCGAGCGCGGCGAAGAACGCCTGGTCGCCCTCGGGATCGCGAAGCGGGCCTCCCTCCATCGCGTAGCTTCCGGTGCCGCCGAGCGGCATCATGAAAACCGCGCTGCCCTTCGTGTACTGCAGCCGATCGGCGATGTCCGAGGCGAGCTCGACCATCTCGTCCTTGCCGAGCCGCGGCACGAACACGATCGGGTTGTGGAAGACGTGCTGATGGTTTTTGTAGCGATCGGGCACGGTGTTCGGCGGATCGACCAGGACGCCGAGGTGCTCGGCGCCTCCCGGGCAGATCACCTGCGGCAGGCCGAGCTTGCCGGCGACGGTCAGCCGCTCGGGACCGCCGGCGCGAAGCCCTTCGAAGTGCTCGTCGGCGATCTCGCCGAGCGCGTAGTCGAAGACGCCGCCGATGATCCCCTCCTTCATCATCTGCTCCATCGCTCGGCCTCCGGAGCCGACGGCGTGGAACACGATGACCTCGTAGCCCTTCTCCTCGAAGTACTCGATCGCCTTCAGCGCGCCTCGCGTCAGCACACCGAGGTTCGACATTCCGATGAGCGGCTTGCCGGAGGCGCTCTTGGTGACCTCGTCGTCGACCTGCGCCATGCCGTGGGCCGCGCCCGCCGCCTTGGCGAGGATCTTCCGCGTGAACGGATTCAGGCCCAGGATGTCGCTCACCGAGAACATCATCGTGATGTCCTTGATGTCGACGTACGCCGCGGTATCACCGGACGCGACGGTCGAGACCATGACTTTGGGGAAGCCGTAGGGGAGGTCGCGCATGATCTGCGTGCACAGCGCCGTGCCCTGGAGCCCGCCGAGGCCGATGGCGCCGTGGAGCTGACCGCTCTCGAGCCGTTCACGCAGGAGCTTCGTCGCGCCCGCGGCCATGATCGGCGTTGCGGCTTCACGCGTCGGGTCGGCGAGGATGTCGGCGAGCGACTTCCCGCCGGCCGCCGCGATGTCCTCGCGCGAGATCCCGGCCTCGGTCGTGGGCTCGCCGATCACGCCGAGGTCGACGAGGAGCGCCCGGCTTCCCATCGCCTCGAGCTGATCGCGGATGAACGCGGCTTCGGCTCCCTTGGTGTCGAGCGTGGCGAGTACGGCGATCGTCTTGGCACTCATGCTGCGGCTCCTCGCGGCGGGCTAGCGGTTCGAGAAACGAAGGTCGGCGAACTTCTTCGCCATTCCATACACGGCCTTCTCGATCGGGATGCGCTCGGTCGACGAGCCCGTCCAGATGCCGTCGCAGGTCGTGTGGTCGAGGATGTACTGGCTGTCCTCGGGCGTCTCCATCGCCGCGCCGTGCGCGACCAGCAGGATTTCGGGGTGGAGCTTGCGGACCTTCTGGTTCACCTCTTCGGTGCGCGCGGAGGTCTCGTCGATCGTCTCACCCTTGTCGTAACCCTTCAGTCCGCCCTTGGTGGTGCCGGCGTGGAAGCAGAAGATGTCGGGCTTGGCCTCTTCGACCATCTGGAGGCTGTCCTGCTCGTCGAACGCGAGGCCGATGGTCACCATGCCCATCTCCTTCGCGACCTGCAGCAGCTCGATCTCGTTCTGGAACGTGATGCCGCTCTTCGTCAGGACTCGATACACCTCGCTGTCCTTGTCGACGTAGCTGATCGACGGACCGATGTTCGAGATCGAGAAGACTCCCATGCTCTGGCACTGCTCGATGACGGTGCGCATGTCCTTCAGGGGATCGTTCGCGTTGACGCAGGCGCAGATGAACGCGTCGCCCTTGATCGCGGGCATGATGTCTTCGCGCGTGTAGTCGAGCGTCTGCTTGTTCGAGTCGAGGATCGGCCAGAGCATCGACATCGTTCCCATGCCGTTGGCGCGAAGGCGCGCGCCCGAGAACGTGTTGATGCAGTCGGCGCCCGCGCTCTCGAGCAGCTGGGCCACGAGGCCGCTGCCGGCGCTCGAGATGAGGATGGGGATCTTGGCGTCGACCTTCTTTCGGAGCTTGGCGAGGATCTCCTCGCGGCTGGTGCGGGGTACGATCACGGGTGGAAGACCTCCTCCGTCCCTCGGGGATGACGTTGACGACGGCGACAGGGCCGGGACCGTGCCGCGATTTCGCCTGACATCCTACAGGGGGAAGAAGATTGGCGCGAGACCCGCGAGAAGAAGTAGTAGGAGGATCGTGAGCGGGGTCCCGACCCGGAGGTAGTCCGAGGGCCGGTAGCCGCCGGCGCCCATGACGAGCAGGTTGGCCTTGTGGCTAAAGGGGGTCATGAAGGCGGCCGAGGCAGCGACCGCGATCGCCATCATCAGCGGGTAGGGGCTGATCTCGAGCTGCTCGGCGGTATCGAGGACGACCGGGGTCAGGATGACGACGGCCGGAGCCCCGTCGAGGCACTGCGACAGGGCGCTCGCGAGGAGCGCCATCGCGATCAGGACGGCGAAGGGGCCGGCGGGGGCGGCGACCGACGTGACGAGATCCGAGACGAGGGCGGCGGCGCCGGTCCTCTCCATGGCGACACCCACCGGGAGGATCGCGGCGACGAGGAAGATCGCGCGCCATTCCACCGCCCGGTACGCCTCCTCCATCGAGATGGTTCTCGCCAGGAGCACCGCGACCGCTGCGGCGAACGCGGCCACGTGGATCGGCTGGTAGCCGGTGACGACGAACGCGATCATGAGCAGCAGCGCACCGATCGCGAACGGGGCCTTGTGCGTGCGCCGCTCCTGTTGCGCTCGAAGCGACATGACGACGAAGTCCGGGCTGCTTCCGAGCTCGCGGATCTTGTTCCACGGCCCCTGAAGCAGCAGCGCGTCGCCGAATCGAAGCTTGAGCTTGGCGAGCCCGGTGTGAATCGGCTCGCCCTCACGCCAGACCGCGATCGCCTGGAGGCCGTGCCGCTCCCGGAATCGCATCTCGGCAAGCGTCTGGCTGGCGCATCGAGATCGGGGAGAGAGGGTGGCCTCGACGATGCCGACCGTGTCGGATTCGAGGTTGGCGTCGCCGACGGCGCGATGCAGCTCGACCTTGCCGACCGCGAGCAGCGCGCGCACGCGGTCCGGCTCGCCGAGGACGACCAGCCGGTCGTTCTCCTCGATGGTCCGCATCGGATCGGCGGCGATGAACTTTTCGTCTCCGCGGAGGATTCCCGAGACGGTGACCCCGACGAGCTCGCCCATCCCGCTCTCGCCGATGGTGCGGCCGGCCAGGTCCGACCCTTCCGGGATGCGAAGCTCGAACAGGTGCCCGCGCAGGGCCTTCATCGTGGCGCGTCCGAGCTGCTCGAGCTCGAAGTCCTCGGTGAGCCGTTCCTGATCGAAGCCGTCTTCTTCGGCGAGCGTGACGATCTCGTCGCCGGCGCGCAGGGGCTCGTCCCGGAGCTCGCGCGAAAGCCCGGTGCCGTCGCGAACGATGCCGACGACCAGCAGCCCGAACGTCTCTCGGAAGCGGAGCTCGCGCGGGGAGCGTCCGATCAGCCGTGAGTTTTCCCGGAGGCGAGCGACGAGCGCCGTGAGATGGCTGGCCGTGCGGGCGATCCGGGCCGGATCCGCTTCGAGAAGCTCGACTCCCTGGACGCGGAAAAGACGCTCGACGTTCTCGGGTCGCCCGTGGAGCAGGAGCTCGTCGCCGCCCATCACGCGCGTGTCGGGCCCGGGCGCGAGCAGCTTCTTGCCGTCGCGCCGTCGGATCGAGAGTACCTGCACGCCGAGCGCGCTTCCCACGCGGCTGTCGCGGAGCGTCAGTCCGTCGAGCTTCGACTCGTCCGGAATGCGGATCGAGAAGAAGCGCTCCTGCAGCTTGTAGAGCTTGACGAGATCGCTGCTCTGCGGATCGGTGGCGGCGGGCGCGCGTCGCGGCAGGATCTTCCGTCCGATCGTCGCCATGTAGACCGTGCCGACGCCGAGGAAGAGGATGCCGATGGGCGAGAACTCGAAGAGCGAGAACGGCTCGAGGCCGCGGTTGTGCAGCTCGGCCGCCGCGATCATGTTGGGCGGCGTTCCGACGAGCGTCGTTGTTCCGCCGAGGATCGACCCGAAGGCGAGCGGCATGAAGAGGAGCGACGGCGCGATCCCCGTTCGTCGCGCGATGCTTCCCACCGCCGGGAGGAGCACGGCCGCTGCGGCGATGTTGTTCATGAACGCCGAGAGCGCCCCCGAGATGAGCATGATCGCGACGATCTGCGTCACCTCGCGGTTGCCGAACAGGTTCTGCGCCCGCGCTCCGATCATGTCCGCGACGCCGGTGTGCAGCAGCGCCGCGCTCAGGAAGAAGATCGAGAGCATCGTGATGACGACGGGGGACGAGAAGCCGGTGAAGGCTTCGTCGACGCCGACGAATCCGCCGAGCACGAGGACGAGAAGACCCGCGAACGCGGTGAGCTCGATGGGGAGCTTCTCGGTGAAGAAGAAGTAGGCCATCACCGAGAGGAGCGTGAACAGCACCGCGATTTCGAGGGTCACGCTAGGGCTCCAGTTCGACCTCGAAGTCTCGACGCAAGAACTGGCAGACGCCGCTCGCGTCCTCGCAACAGTTGTAGAGCGCGTAGCCCCGGATGCGGATCGGCCCGGGTGCCCGCCTCGGTAGCTTCACCTCGAAGCTCGCCGTGCGAAGCTCGTCGCTCGTGGCCTGCCCGGCCGGCTGCGACAGCTCGACGAATCCCTGGCTCAGCACGGTTCCTGCGGGCGGATCGTCGAGCCAGACCCGAAGCGGCTCCGCTTCGTTGTTCCAGTGACCCTTCTTGCCGGCGTCGGGGCGGAAGTTCAGGTGCACCTGGGCGGCGCCCTGTCCTCTTCCGGGAGTGCCGCGAACGACGACGGCCTCGAGCGCGATCAGCCCGGATTCGTCCCGGTGAATCTTGCCGCCGGGATCGCCGTTGGCCGTCTCGATCTCGCTCGTCGCGAATCGTCGGGACGGCTCGGCGAGCTCGGCGCCCACCGGCTCGGCGACGAGCGGGTGCGGCGTCTCACCGCGTGCCGCGATCTCGCGCCGGGCGGTGTCGACCCAGTCGTAGAACGGATAGGGCTTGTCGAGCCGGGGGCCGTACTGCTGGATCCGACGGCGGTAGATGTAGTGGTTCGGGTCGATCTCGAGCGCCTTCGACCAGGCGTCGACCGCGGCCTGGAAATCGCCGGCTTCGCGCGCGTCCGAGTCGTAGCGCATCCGGAGGGCGACGCCGAGCCGGAACCAGAGGTCGGCCGCGTTCGCGTCCTTGGCGAGGGCCTCGCGGTACGCGTCGACGGCGTCGGTGGCGCGATCGATCTCCCATCCCAGGACGAGATGATCCCCGAAGGCGCGCCACGCGTCGGCGGTCTTCTCGGAGCGGGCGCGCTTCTCGGCGTTCGACGGATCGACGAGGCCGAGGCGGCGAGGCTTCTTGTCGCTCTCGTTCGGAAACTCCTGCTCGACGAACGAGGTCAGAAACTCCGGGCCGGGGCGCAGGCGGTTCTCGCGTACGATCCCGTGCTCGTCGATGGCGATCGGGATCGGCACCGCCTTCGCACCGATGAGATTGAGCGGATCGTGAAGGATCGTCCAGCCGAGCTCACGCCACTGCGAGTACAGCACGCAACGATCGGGGTGCTGCTCCTGGATCAGCCCGACGACGACCAGCTTGCCGGCGGCGACGGCGTCCTTCGTGAGGCGGTGCCAGACCGGCACCTGAACGCGGCAGCCCGCTCACCACGACGCGAAGTTGATGAGGAGGACCTTCTTCCCGCGGAAGTCCGAGAGAGCGACGGTGCGGTCGTGCTCGATCGTCTCGAGGACGACGTCGACGTGCGGCTCTCCCACGGTGGGGGCGTAGTTCTCGGCAGCGCTACTTTCCATCGTGCCCACGGCGGCGAGCGACCCTACGAGCAGAAGAAGAATGGATGTACGCGTCATCGGATGGAACCTCGGTATCCAGGGTCGTGCCGGCGGGCATCCCCGGCGGAGAGCATACCTCAATTGATAGGATTCGAGAATGGAATCCGACCCCGCGATGACGAGCGAGCTCGAGGCCGTCTTCGGCTTCATCCGAGAGACCGAGAAGCTGAAGGACGTGATGCGCGTGAACCCGGTCCCGACGGGTGAGCGCAAGGAGAATTCGGCCGAGCACACCTTCACGCTCGCGCTGATGACCGTGGTGTTCCGCGACGTCGTCGGCGACATCCCCTTCGACTCCGAGCGGGCGCTCAAGATGGCGCTCATCCACGACCTCGTTGAGATCGACGCCGGCGATACGTTCGCGTACGACGCCGAGGCGAACAAGGACAAGGCGGAGCGCGAGCGCAAGGCGGCGGATCGCATCTTCGGACTGCTCCCGGGAGCGCTCGGTGCCGAGCTCCGCGAGCTGTGGGACGAGTTCGAGGAAGAGACGACGCCCACCGCCCGATACGTCGCGTCGCTCGATCGCATCCACCCGATGATGCAGCACCTCGCCACCGAAGGCGTGACCTGGATGGAGAAGGGCATCACCGCGCCGATGATGCGCCGCCGCTTCGCCCTCGTCGGCGAGACGTCGCGCGACCTCGGCGACTGGGTCGAGTCGCAGATCAGGATGTCGGTCGACAAGGGCTGGGTCCGCGCCGAGTAGGCGGTTTTTCGAGCGAGCGCAGCCTCCACTCCTGCCCGAGCGATGTGGTATCGTGGCAGCTGCCGCAGGGGGCCGAGGAGATCGCCATGCTTCGACCGCATCGCTCATTTGCGCCGTGCTTCCGTGTCCGCTTCGCCGCGTTGCTCTTGCTGGCGGTGGGCGCGTCGACCGCCACGGCGCAGATCGACCTGGATTCTCTCCGATGGGACGCGGTTCCGACGCTCGGCACGTTCAGTCACGAGCCCGCGATCGGCGACTTCAACGGCGATGGAATCTCCGATGTCGCGGTCGCGGAATTCGACCGGGTCGTGATCTACCTGCACGACGGAGCGAGTCGGCTCGAGCGGCAAGAAGCAATTCTGCCGATCGAAGACGCACAATACGCGACCGAGATCTTGACAGCCGACTTCGACGGGGACGATGCGCTCGATATCGCGGTCGGGCAGCGCTTCGTGAATCGACTCGACGTGTTCCTGGGCGATGGCGACGGCGGCTTCGTGATCGAGCAGACGCTCGAGGATCTCGAGACCAGCCCGAGCCTCGGTACGGTCGTCGACTTCGATCGAGACGGAAACCTCGACATGATCTTCGGATCCGGTCTCGTTCTCCTGGGAGATGGGACGGGGCGCTTCGTGCCCAGCGCTCGGTTGATCCTTCCCGGTTTCGAGGGGATTCAGGTTGCCGACTTCGACGGCAACGGCTACTCGGACGTCATCCTGCACTCGGTAGATCAGGATTTCCTGTTTCCGGTTCTCGCCGATGCGACGGGCGCGCTGGACATCGGCCTCGTTCCGCTGCCCGAGCTCGCGAGTCTGTTCGCCAAATGCGTCGTGCGCGACTTCGACGAAGACGGGTTCCTCGATATCGCGACGACGGAATGGATCCTGCTGGGAGACGGAAGCGGCGGATTCGGTGCGCCGTACACGCCCCCCGCGCTCGAGGGCAACGAGGCGGTGGGCGCGGCCGACTTCAACGGCGACGGCCACGTCGATCTGCTCGTTGGCGATTTCGGCCGCCGCGTGCTGTTCGGGGATGGACAGGGTGGTTTCACGGACGGGCCGTCCATTCCGATCTTCGCCTATTCGTTGATGGGGCCGATCATCGCGGATTTCAACGCGGACGGGAATATGGATGTCGCCGAGCTGGAGGACGCCGACTTCCTGTTGTTCGTGGCCCTCGGCCTCGGGGACGGTTCATTCGCGCCGCTCCTCACCATCCCGACGGGGGAGGACTATTCAGACTTCGCGGCCGCCGACTTCGACGGAGACTCGCATCTCGATCTCGCGCTCCTCGACGGAGACCGGTTCGCGGTCTTCTACGGGGATGGAAGCGGCGATTTTCCGACGCGAACCGTCTTCACGGATGGCGGCGACACCATCACGGCTGCGGATTTGAACGAGGACGGCTCGCCCGACATCGCGATCGGCACGGGTCGTTTCGAGACTACGACGGTTTTCCTCAACGACGCGGCCGGCGGGTTCGTCGAGTCCGGGACGCTCGCCATGAGTACGTCTCGTGACCTGCGCGCCGCGGATGTGAACGGCGATGGACACTTCGATCTCGTATCGGTGGGTGGTGGTTTCACGGTCGCGAAAGGTACGGGGACGGGAGCGTTTGCCGACGTCACGACCTACCCGACGAGCCATGAACCGGTGGCGTTCGACTTCGGTGCTATCGACGGGAACGCATCTACCGACGTCATGTTGCTGAACTCCGTAGGCCTCTATTTTTCCGGGAACGACGGCAACGGGAACTTCAGCTTCATCCCGGCGATTCCCGCTCCGGGAGGCCCGGTCGAGCTCGCGAGCGCGGACGTCGACGGCGACGGGGGCCTCGATCTCGTCACCGCGGACATGGATGCCAGTACGATCTCCGTGTACCTTGGCGATGGCGCCGGTGGCTTCGAGCGAGACGCCGCGTACCCGACGATCGACCGGCCCGAGCGGTTGCGGATCGCCGACTTCGATCGCGACGGGCGCCTCGACGCCGCCGTGGCGGGCGAAGGAGGCATGGAGATTCTCTTTGGCGACGCGAAGGGAGCCTTCACCGATACGCGGACCGTGAGTCTGGATCCATGGGATGTGAGGAACGCCATCGGGCTGCACGACGTCACGATCCCTTCGAGCGTCGGTCTCGGGGTCCAGATCGCGTTCGAGGAGCGGCTCGCAACCGTCCGCTTTGCCGGGCGTGAACCGATCGACGGCTCCGTGGTCGTCGCGGCCCCG
>CAZQZX010000171.1:0-15310 GCA_964597885.1 uncultured Planctomycetota bacterium | reverse complement strand
GCCTCTCGCACTACACCGACTGCACGATCGCCCACGTGCATGCGGGCGCCCTCGGCTGGGTCGGATTCATGGTCTTCGGAATGATGTACTGGCTCGCGCCGCGCCTCTTCCAGGCCGAGATGTGGAAGCAGAAGTGGGTCTCCACGCACTTCTGGCTCGGCACGGCGGGACTGCTTCTGTACGTCGTCCCGATCTACGCGGCAGGCCTGACGCAGGGCCTCATGTGGCGCGGCGTCGACGACACGGGACGGCTCCTCTACCCCGACTTCGTCGAGACCGTCACCTCGATCCTGCCGATGTACTGGATCCGCATCGCGGGAGGCGCGCTGTACTTCACCGGCATGGTGATGTGCCTCACGAACATCCTCATGACGTGGAAGCGACGACCGCAGACGTACGACGTCCCCGTCGAACGCGCGCCGAAGCTCGGGAAGGACTACGTCGATCCGCCGACGCCCAAGTCCCGGCTTGCCGAACAGGGCGCGGCCGTCACGCCGCTCGCCCACAAGCTCGACGTCTTCGAGCAGGCGGCCTGGCACCGCAAGTGGGAACGACTGCCGCTTCGCTTCACGGTGTGGACGACGATCGCCATCGTCTCCGCGTCGCTGTTCGAGATCATCCCGACGTTCGTGGTGAAGTCGAACGTGCCGACGATCGCCTCCGTGAAGCCGTACACGCCGCTCGAGATGGCCGGACGTGATGTCTACATCGCCGAGGGCTGCAACAACTGCCACAGCCAGATGATCCGCCCGATCCTCTCCGAGACGAAGCGCTACGGCGAGTACAGCAAGCCGGGCGAGTCCGTCTACGATCACCCGTTCCTGTGGGGATCCCGGCGCATCGGTCCGGACCTCGCTCGCGAGGGTGGCAAGCAGTCGCACCTGTGGCACCTCGAGCACTTCCGCAACCCGAAGCAGTTCCAGCCCGGCTCCATCATGCCGGTCTACGCGTGGCTGCTGAAGGACAAGCTCGACTTCGACACGATCCCGGCTCGCATGCGGGCCCTGGCTTCCGTCGGCGTGCCCTACTCGGACGAGGAGATCGCGAACGGAATCGCCGACGCGAAAGCCCAGGCCGCGCAGATCGACAAGGAGATCGCGGACCAGGGCGGCGAGGCGCTCTACGCCGACACCAAGGTGGTGGCGCTGATCGCCTACCTGCAGCGACTCGGTACGGACCTCTTCGCGACGGCGCCGAGCGCGGATACCGACGGCGAAGGAACGGCCGGAAGCCGCTAGGAAAGGGAATCATTCGATGAAGCTATCGGACCTGTTCTTGAACAGCAGCACGACGTTGACGCAGCTCGCGCTGCTCCTCGCCTTCGGGATGTTCCTCGCCATCGTTGTCT
Organism: uncultured Planctomycetota bacterium; assembly: GCA_964597885.1. GTDB lineage: Bacteria > Planctomycetota > JACOTG01 > JACOTG01 > JAUIME01 > CAZQZX01. Next base: position 13,962 of record CAZQZX010000171.1, on the reverse strand, counting down.
GGGCGTTGACGCGGACCAAGGAAGAGATCGAGGAGCGCGCGAGAATCCCCCTGGAGGAGCACGAGTGATGAGTGACGCACATCATCCACAGCCGACGAACCCGCAGCACGAGGAAGAGAACCTCCTCGATCACGAGTACGACGGCATTCGCGAATACGACAACCCGACGCCCGGCTGGTGGCACGGGATCTTCTGGGCGTCGATCGCCTTCAGCATCCTGTACTTCGTGTTCTTCACCTTCAGCCCGACGGCCTGGTCGATCTACGAGCAGTACGACGGCGCCGTGGCGGCCGACCTGCAGAAGCAGTTCGGCGAGATCGGTGACCTCGTCGCGGACGAAGAGACGATGCTCAAGTACATGAAGGAAGAGAAGTGGCTGCTCGTCGGGAAGACCGTCTTCCAGGCGAACTGCATCTCGTGCCACGGATCGGACGGATCGGGACTGATCGGGCCGAACCTGACCGACGACCACTACAAGAACCTGAAAACGCTCACCGAGATCGCGACGGTCCTCGAGGAGGGTGCAGCCGCGGGCGCGATGCCGGCCTGGAAGAATCGGCTGCATCCGAATGAGATCGTGCTGACGGCCGCCTACGTCGCGAACATGCGCGGCCAGAACCTGCCGAGCACACGCGGTCCCGAAGGCGATGTGATCCCGCCGTGGCCTACTGCAGCAAGTGGAGACTAGGCGAACGACGCCATGACCACCATGATGCCCCCGCCTGAGAAATCGCACCTCGCGCCCGAGCCCGACGACACCGTCCTGTCGACGCTGAACCCGGACGGCTCGCGCCACTGGATTCGCCCACGGGTATCGCCCGGTCGCTTCCTGGACCGCCGCCGCATCGTCGCGTACGGGCTCATCGCCCTGTTCGCGGGGCTGCCGTATCTGCGGATCGGGGGCAAGCCCGCGATCCTGCTCGACGTCGCGGCCCGGGAGTTCACGTTCGTCGGCGTCACGTTCTTCGCGACCGATACGATCCTGCTCGCGCTCGCCATGGTGTCGGTCCTGATCGGCATCTTCCTGGTCACGGCGCTCCTCGGCCGGGCCTGGTGCGGCTGGGCGTGTCCGCAGACCGTCTACATGGAGTTCCTGTTCCGCCCCATCGAGCGGCTGTTCGACGGCCCGCCCCACCGCGGCGGACGCCCGGGAACGAAGAAGACGCCGCTTCGCACGGTCGGCAAGTACGCCACGTACTTCCTCGTGTCGTTCTTCCTCGCGCACACGTTCCTCGCTTACTTCGTGGGCGTGGAAGCGCTCGCCGAGTGGGTGCGGCGCTCGCCGTTCGAGCATCCCGCGTCGTTCCTGATCATTGCGGTAACGACCGCGCTGATGATGTTCCACTTCAGCTACTTCCGCGAACAGCTCTGCATCGTGGCGTGCCCCTACGGCCGCCTGCAGTCGGCGCTACTCGATCGGGATTCGCTGATCGTCTCGTACGACCCCAACCGCGGCGAGCCTCGAGGCAAGCACCGCAAGGCCGACACCGAGAATCGGCTCGGCGACTGCGTCGACTGCCATCTCTGCGTCGAGACGTGCCCGACCGGTATCGACATCCGCGAAGGCCTGAAGATGGAGTGCGTGCACTGCGCGCAGTGCATCGACGCGTGCGACGAGGTGATGGACAAGATCGGGAAGCCGCGCGGGCTCATCCGCTACAGCTCGCAGTCTCGCATCGCCGGTGAGAAGCCGCGCTGGCTGCGACCGCGCGTAATCCTGTATCCGCTCGCGATGACGGCGCTGCTGACGGCGTTCGGACTCGCGCTCGCGTCGAAGTCCGACGCCGACGTCCGCCTGCTGCGAAGCCCCGGGATGCCGTACACGGTGATGCCCGATCAGAGCGTCTCCAACCCGGTGCGCGTCAAGGTCACCAACCGACTCGAGACGCCGGCTTCCTACACGCTCTCGCTCGTCGACGCTCCGGACGGCGCGCGCATCGTCCTCAACGAGAACCCGTTCGTCGTGGAGCCGGGCGAGTCCCGGACGCTGCCGTTCGTGCTGTCCGCACCGCGATCGGCGTTCACGAAGGGCGGTGGAATCGAGATCGTCGTCCGCATCGAGGACGGCGCCGAGCTATCGAAAGACCTGCCGTACCGCATTCTCGGCCCGGCGGGAAGAGCCACTGACGAGGGAGGATCCCGATGAAACAACGAGCCTGGATCTGGCCGGTCGGAATCGCGTGCGCGCTCGCTCTCCACGCGAGCCTCTGCTTCGGCGCGCTCTTCCTCGCTTCGATGGACCGCTCCTTCGCGATCGAGCCGGACTACTACGAGAAGGCCGTCGCCTGGGACGAGAACCGGGCCGCGCAGGAAGAGAGCGACGCGCTCGGCTGGACGATCGAGACCGAGATCTCGGGCGCGGCCACGCTGCGCGGGGAACGACGCATCCAGTGCGTGATCACCGATCGAGACGGCGGCGTCGTCGAAGGCGCTGCGGTCGACGTGATCGTGTTCCACCACGCGCGGGCCGCGGAGCGAGCCACGCTCCGGCTCGTCGAGGAATCCGCAGGAACCTACGGCGGGCTCGCCCCGCCCAACCGCGACGGCGAGTGGGAGCTTCGGTTCACGGCCGTCCGCGGAGACGATCGATTCACGCATCGCCGGGTGACGTGGGTGGGAATGGGAGCCCACGAATGATCCCGCTCTTGATCGCCGTTGTCGCCGCGAGTGCTCTCGGTAGCGTGCACTGCGCCGGAATGTGCGGATGCTTCGCCATCCTGGCCGCTGCGGGCCCGTCCCATGGACGCGCTCGACTGCACGTCGCGTATCACGCGGGACGACTGGCGACCTATGCGGCCCTGGGCGCCGCAGCGGGAGCGCTGGGTGCAGCGATCGACATGGGGGGATCGGTAATGGGCTGGCAGCGGGCCGCGGCGATTCTGGCCGGCGTGACGATGGTCGCGCTGGGCGGCGCCGTCCTGCTGCGGCACCTCGGCGTTCGAATCCCGCACGCCAAGACTCCTGCGATCCTGCGCTCGGCGCTCTCGGCTGCGCACCGTGCGAGCCGCCGTCTGCGCCCGACCACCCGCGCGGCGACGATCGGTCTCGCGACCCCGCTGCTGCCGTGCGGCTGGCTGTACGCGTTCGTGATCACGGCGGCCGGCACCGGCTCGCCGATCGCCGGCGCGCTCGTCCTCACGGCCTTCTGGCTCGGGACGGTTCCCATCCTGGCCGCGCTCGGCCTCGGGATCTCGCGCCTCGGGCACGCCGCGGGCCGTCCGGTCCAGATCGCGACGTGCCTTCTCGTGATCGCCATCGGTGTGGCGACCGCCTCGGCGCGCCTCGCCATTTCGCCCGACACGTGGGCCAAGTCCTTCGGACAGGCTCCGCCCGCGACCGTCGAAGAGGCGATCGATCACGTGCGCGACCTCGACACCGAAGAGCTTCCTTGCTGCAGCCAAGGAGCGGATGATCCGCAATGACGAACTCCTCGGCCACCCTCGCTTCCACGACGACTCCGGATCGCCGCGCGCGCAACGGCGTCGCCTGCGATCACTGCGGGCTCCCGGTTCCCTCCGGGCTCGTGCGCGAGGATCGGACCGAACAGTTCTGCTGCAACGGATGTGAGACCGCCTACTCCTTGATCCGCGACGTCGGGCTCGACTACTTCTACACGATTCGCGACGCGGACGGCGAGCCGGAAGGCGGCGCAATCGAGAACCGCTCCCGCATGACGGGGCGACGCTTCGAGGAGCTCGACGACGCGCGCTTCCGAGAGCTGTACACGCACGAGCTGCCGGGCGACGACGGCCTTCGCGGCGTCGAGCTCTACCTCGAGGGCGTGCACTGCGCGGCCTGCGTGTGGCTCGTCGAGAAGCTCCCCGAGCTGGTTTCCGGCGTCGTCGAGACGAGGCTCGACTTCCGACGATCGCTCCTGCAGCTCTCGTGGAACGACGACGCGGTCTCGCTGTCGGAGGCGGCCCGCGCTCTCGACCGCCTCGGCTATCCGCCCCACCCCGCGCGAGATGCCGAAGCCCGCAAGATGCGCCAGCGTGAGGATCGAAAGCACCTCGTCCGCCTCGGCATCGCGGGCGCGTGCGCCGGAAACGTCATGGCGATCTCGTTCGCCCTGTACGGAGGGGCATCGGCCGACGCCACCAGCGGCGCGTCCACGCTCTTCCGCTTCGCGAGCCTCGTCTTCGGATGCGTCGCGCTCTTCGGTCCGGGACGCGTCTTCTTCCAGGGCGCCTGGTCGGCCATCCGCACGCGCACCGCGCATCTGGATCTGCCGATCGCCCTCGGCCTCGCGGTCGGCGGAATCGCCGGCGCCGTCAACACGATCACGGGCCATGGCGAGGTCTACTTCGACTCGATCACGGCGCTCGTGTTCCTGCTTCTGGTCGGTCGGTTCCTGCAGCATCGCAGCCAGCGGTGGGCGGCGGACTCGGTCGAGCTCCTGTACTCGCTCACGCCGGGCACGGCGGAACGCGTTGAAGGCGACGACGTGCGCACCGTTCCCGTCGAGGCATTGCTCGAAGGCGACCGGGTGGTCGTGGCCGCCGGCGACACCATCCCGGTCGATGGAACGATCGAGGACGGCTCGTCGAGCGTCGACCTCTCGCTGCTCACCGGAGAGTCGCGACCCATCGGCGTGTCGGCGGGCGATTCCGTTCGCGCCGGTGCGGTCAATCTCGCGGCACGCCTGGTCGTCGCGGTAGAGGCCGCCGGCGACCGCACGCGAATCGCCAAGCTCATGCGCCGCGTCGAGGAGCACTCGCGCCGGAAGGCGCCCATCGTCCGCCTCGCGGATCGAATCGCCGGCGTCTTCGTCGCCGTCGTCATCGCGCTCGCGGGGATCACGCTCGCTCTCTGGTCCTGGCTCGATCCGTCGCACGCCATCGACCACACGACCGCGCTCCTCATCGTCACGTGCCCGTGCGCGCTCGGTCTCGCGACGCCGCTCGCGATCGCGGTTGCCGTCGGGCGCGCCGCGCGGGCCGGCATCCTCATCCGAGGCGGCGATGCTCTCGAGCGCATCGGCCGCGGAGGAACGCTGTTCCTCGACAAGACCGGGACGCTCACCGAAGGCCGCGCTTCGCTCGTCGAATGGCGAGGTGACGATAGCCATCGCGCGCTCGTCGTGGCGCTCGAATCGCAGTCCTCGCACCCCGTCGCCCGCGCGATCGCGGCCGGCCTCGAGGGCGAAACCCTCACCGAGGATGCGGCCGGGCTCGTCGTTCGCGACGTCGAACAGACGACCGGCGCGGGGATCGTCGGCACCGTCGACGGTCGACGCGTCCTGATCGGATCGCCCCGCTTCGTCGAGTCGCATGCGAAGTGCCGCGATCTCTTCCGATCCGATGTGCGCGATTTCGTCAGCCGCGGATTCACCCCGGTGCTCGCCGCGGTCGACGGCACGGTCGTCGGGGCTCTGGCCGTCGGTGACGCCATTCGATCGGACGCCGCCGCGAGCCTCGCGACCCTTCGCTCCTACGGATTCGACATTCGCATCCTGTCAGGCGATGACCCCGTTGTCGTGCGGCACGTGGCCCGGCATCTCGGCATCGACTCGGCGCACGCAAGGGGAGCCGTCAGCCCCGAGGACAAGACCGCGATCGTCACCGAAGCGATGAAGGACGGCCACCAGGTCGTGATGGTCGGCGACGGGGTCAACGACGCCGCCGCGCTCGCCGCCGCGACCGTCGGGGTTGCCGTACACGGCGGGGCCGAAGCGAGCCTCGCCGCGGCCGACGTCTACCTGGCGCGCTCCGGCCTGACGCCCCTGGTCGAGATGGTCGAGGGCGGCCGCCGAACGCTTCGCACCGTCAAGCGCGCCCTCGGGGCTTCGCTCGCCTACAACGCGGTGGCGGCAACGCTCGCCGTCGCCGGCCTCGTGCATCCGCTCGTCGCCGCGGTGCTCATGCCGGCAAGCTCGCTCACCGTGCTGACGCTCGCCATGACCTCGCGCTCGTTCCCGAGCGACGCGCAACCGAACCCGACCGCGACCAACGGAGGCCGCTGATGTCCGTCGTCTTCGTGCTGCTCCCGATCTCGGCCGTGCTCGCGGCCGCCGCCGTCTGGGCCTTCGTGTGGGCCGTTCGACACGGTCAGCTCGACGACCTCGACACCCCGTCCGTGCGCATGCTCCACGACACGAGCGACACGTCGCCCAAGGCTCCTGGCCGCGCGACGCCTACGACGGCGCGATGAGCTCGACGGTCGGGAAGTACGTGCGGTAGCGCGTCGCGTCCCGCGTCAGGAGCCGAAAACCCGAGACCGCTGCGTGAGCGCCGATGTAGAAGTCGGGCAGCGGGGAGGTGCGTCGACCGCCTCGGCGTCGGTAGTCGAGGAAGCTCTTGCCGGCCAGGAACGCCGCCTCGTACGGAAGCGCCTTCCGTCGAAACACCGATGCGGGCAACGCCTCCTCGAGATCTTCGATCGTGTCGAACCCGATCGACACCTCCGAGTAGATCAGTGCGTTGACCACGAGGAGTGAGTCTTCCGCCACGCCCTCGAGTGCCTGTGCCGACCATGGGCCCCACTTCGGATCGTCGGTCGCGATGTCGAGCAGCACGTTGCTGTCGACGAGGACGGGCTTCATCGACCCTTTCGCGTGAGCGCGAGGATTTCGTCGGTGCTCATCGATACGGTCGCCCGGCCGCGCAGGCCGCGCAGCACGCTCTCACCGCGCGAACGCGCCGTTTCCCTTTTCACGAGGCGGACGGCCCGCCCCTCGACCACGAAATCGACCTCGGTGTTCGGAAGGAGGCCCAGCTTCTCCCGGATCTCGAGCGGGATCGTGACCTGGCCCTTGGACGTGATTCGCATGGCGGCAGCCTCGGCACAACGAGTAAGAATTGCACTATTCTTACTCAGTCTACCCCGACGTCGCGCACAGACAAGCTTCTTCATGACAGGTATGTCGGGGTTCGACCCACTCGGGTTACAAATCGCGCTCAACGGGCGGAGCCCGGATCAGTCCTTCGCGCGCGGAGCCTTCTCGTACAGAAACGCGCCGTCCTTCACGACGAGGGCGGGCGCCTTCGAGAGGATTCCGATCGACTCGAGCGGATTGCGATCATAGGCGACGAAGCTCGCCTCGAACCCCGGCGCGATACGGCCGATGCGCCTCTGGGGAAAGATCAGCCGTGGCGTCGTCTCGGTGATCAGGCGAAGGAGCTCCGCCGGCTCGAACACGTCGATCTGGCTCAGGATGTCGAGCTCGTAGTCCGGCCCGGTCCAGGTGTCGCTGCCGAACGCGATCGGGACGCCGGCCGCACGAAGCGCGCGCAGGTTTTGCGCCATGAGATCGATCGCTTCCTGGCAGCGCCCCACGCCGAGTGTCGTCACCTGCGTCACGCCCGCCGTCTTGGCCGCTTCGGCCGCCGCTTCATCGACGCGATAGGGTTCGGGATCGCCTCCTTCGCGCAAACCGTAGCCCGGCGTGTGCAGGATCACCGACACGCCGCCCGCCACCGCCGCCCGGAAATCGGCCGCATTCTCGACGTGCGCCCCGACGCGGAGCCCGTCCTTCCTCGCGAAGTCGACGAGCGGCGCGACGAGCCGGGGATCGATCCCGCGCCCGCCGTAGAAGCGCTCGGCACCGAGACGCGCTTCGTACTCGTCCGAGTACAGCAACAGCACCTTCACGAAGTCCGGGTCGGTCTTTCGATGGAGCGCCCACTTCGCCTCGAGAGTTGCGCGGTCGGCCACTTCGTAGAACGAGCTGTCTTCGTTCTCTTCGCGAAACGTCTCGGGAGGCCGCTGGTAAGCGTTCTCGTGGAGCATCTCGTAGAGCTTCACGGGGTGCCCGCCCGGACACGTGAACCCGCCGTTGCTGAACGCGACGTCCACGCCGCCCGGTCGATCGAGGAACGGCGCGCACTCCTTCCGCGCCGTCTTCGGACAACAGCAGTTGAGCGCGTAGAAGACTCCGCGCCGCAGGATCAGGTCGCGCGCGTACTCCGCATCGTAGGCGCTCGAGAACCGATGGGTATGCGCATCGCCCCGCGGCGGAATCACGAACCGCCCCTCGAGCGAAACCACGCGATCCGGTTCTTCAGGAGCCTCGGCCACGAATCGCCCCGACTCCACGAACAGATCCCGGACGACGAATCGCTCCCCATCGAAGACGGATCCGCCCCGCAGGACCATCGACTCGGGAACGGCATCGAAATCCCAACCGGGCGGAGCGGCAAAGGCCACCGATTGCGTGATGACCAGCAGCAGTCCCAGAGCAAACGCCGTACGCAGTCTCATTTCGAAGTCCTCCGTTGTATGGGTGCGCAACCCCATCGGAATCCTTCGCAGAAAACCTGCAAGGAGGACGGACGAAACGATCGGCGCACGCGGTCGGCGCCGCGCTGGTCTTGCCCCGGAGCCGGACATCGGCGAGAATCTCCGCGGGAGGATTCCGTCCATGTCGAGCCTCGCGGCACTTCGGATACTGGCCGTGCTCACCGTTGCCGCGGGAGTCGCGGCGGCGATCGGCGAGCGATCGGTCGCCGGCGCGCTCGCGTTCGCGGCCTACGGACCGGGGCTGCTCCTTCTGGCCTATCGGCGATCGGTCGAACGGTCATGCGAGCTGGGCGAGACGATCTCGGACGAGGACTACCGCCGCGTCTGCCGGCGTGCACTGGTCTACGGCGCCGTTTGCGGCACTCCGTTCTTCGTGGCCGCGCCGGCCTTCGTGATCGGGGCCGCCGCGTTCCTGTGGTCCCCCCCGATCGACTGGATCCTGGGGCTCGCGGCCGTCGGCTGCATGGCGATCGTGGCGGTATGCGTCTCCATCCCGCACTTCACGGCCTACGCCCTCACGAAGCGCATGCTCCCCGGAAGTCCCTTCCGCGCACGGTTCCTCGGAACGGCGCGCGAGCTCAAGGTGTCGCTCCACGCTTATGCCGGAGCGCTCGTCGGGAGTGGCGTGGCGACCCTTGTTCTTTCGTGGATCTTCCGGGACGCCTAGCCTCGAAGGACGGCGCGATCGTCGATCAGAGGATCGTCGCGATGACGGCGTTCGTGCTGCTCGCGCCCTTGGGGCTCGCGCTGCCGAGATCGACGGTCACGCCCTGCAGCGTCAGGACCGTCCCCGGCGGAAGGTTCGTATCCGGGAAAGCCGCCTGCAGACAGATCGCGGGCGCACGGCCGGGATCGGACGCGGGCGAGCCGAAGTAGTCGCTCGCTCCGACGAGGTGCGCCTTGCCGATGTTGTTGGCGACGATCGAGGGTGTCGCCCCGCCGGACACGAGGAACGGGAAGCACGAGGTTCCGACGTCGGCGGGAAGCACGCGCGCGGTCGCGCCCGTCGGCGTGCCGAGGTTGCCGTGGACGACGTACTTGCCGTTCGTTCCCGCCGGCGACGGGAGTATGGCGCCCCACAGGAACGGTTCCGTTGCGGTATCGATGTCGATCGCTCGATCGACGCCGCCGGTGCTACCGTTCAGGTAGAGCACATCGGCGATCGCGCCGGCGCCGCTGTTCACGGTTCCGGTGCGGCAGTCCTGGACGATCTGCCCGCGGATCTCGCCCGCCGGTTCCTCGGTGGAGTGGATGTTCACATACAGCTCGCCGGCGAGCAGATCCGACACGTCGCCCGGCGCCAGGTTCCAGGTCACGACGATCGGGCTTGCCGGACTGCCGAGGTCGAACACGACCGGGCCGTTCGTGCCGGGCAACCCGAGATGGATGTGCGCCATCGTGGGGTTGGCCACGTCGTGCGTGATCGTGAGATCGAACGAAGTCTCGCCGGCGTCGAGGATGCCGACCGCACTCCCTGTCGCCGCGGTCGCCGTGGCCGGAACCTCCTGGCCCCCGTCGAGCGCGAATTCGAAGGTCGTCTGCCCCGCCGCCGAGAACGCGGCAAGAGCTACGAACGGCAGCACGAGAAGCGACGTGAGCTTCATGGAAACGTCGGATCGCATGGGAGGCTCCTTCTTACTGGATCTCGAGGATCAGGCCGTTGGTCGCGCTCACGCCCTTGTTGCTGAGCGTGGCGGGATCGAAGATCACTCCCTGGATCGTCACCGTCGTTCCCACCGGGAGGTTCGTGGGATCGCCTCCGTCGAGAAGCAGATAGATCGCGGGAGCGCGCTCCGGGGCGCCGATCGGCGCCCCGAAGTAGTTGCTCGACCCGACGAGGTTCGTCTTGCCGATGTTGTTCCAGACCGAGACCGGCGTCGCCGTGGGCAGAAGCATCGGGAAGCACGTCGTGCCGATGTCCGCCGGCAGCTCCGTGACGCCCGCGGATTCCGGCATCCCCGTGTTCATGTGGAGCACGTACTTGCCCGGGCCTCCGGCAGGCGGCAGCAGAAGCGACGCCCAGACCGTCTCGCCGGAAGCCGCGGTGACCGTGCGCAGCTCGTCGCCCGACGTGCCGTTCAGGTACAGGACATCCGTGCGCTTACCCGCGGCGAGGTTGACCGTTCCGTTGCCGCACGCGCGGATCGAGTCCGGACCGCGATCGGTGACCACCGCCTGGATCGTGTCGACCGCGATGAAGGGCGTATCGCCCTCGACCTCGAGCGTCACGTCGAGCACGCCATCGGCGAGCACCGCCTCGATGTCGGCGAGGTTAAGGTAGTCCTCGAGGTCGAAGGTGATGCGATCGCTCCGCGCGTACCCCGCGAAGTCCGGGTCGCTGAGGCGCTGATCGACGCCGTCGAAGGCTCCCAGGAACTCGATCCCGTCGACGAAGAGCCGCAGATCGTCCGGGCCGCCGAGTACGTCCGCCACGTTCAGCACGTCGATGTCGATGCGTCCGCTGACATACGCGCCCGTGATGCCGGACGACGTCAGGTCGAGGCTGTAGGTCGCCGTCGTTCCGTTGGTGAGCGGGACGTCGGTGAACGCGCCGTCGCCCGGATCCGAGGACGTGATGTCGGCGAGCGGATACTCGAAGCTCGCGTCATGCGTGATGTGCGTCACCAGAAGAGAGCGCGCCCGGCGGAAGATCGCCGCCGCGTCCTCTTCGGGCACGCCGGTGAGCGTGCCGATCTCGGACGTGCCGTACTGGTCGTCGTCTCCGATCGAGGCGTTGCGAGACGTCAGCCCCGAGGTCGTTCCGCTCGTACCCTCGCAGGGCGGCAGCACTTCGACGATCTTGTCACGCGACGTGTTCGAGAACTGTTTGTTCGAGCCGTACGACTCGAGCTCGCCCATGATGCTGTCCGAGTTCCCGTCCCGGTGCTCGATGCCGACCATGTGCGCGAGCTCGTGCGAGACCGAGTTCGCCAGCTCGGCCAGGTTCTCTTCGGGAGCTCCTGAGCGATCATGCTCGCCGACGAAGACCCATGCGGTCTTCCCTTTGTCGAAGTTGCCCTTGTCGACCTGCTGCGCGGCGCCGAAGGCGTTCACCTTGATCCGCTTGAACTCGGGGAACGAGACGCCCTCCACCACGGTGGTATCCGGACGACGGAGCCGTCCGTCCTCGAGCAGGATGAAGAAGCCCGACGTGGAGCCTCCGTTCAGCGACATGCGGTTGAACGACGCCTCGACGCGCAGCTCGGATCCGGGGGGCACGTTCGGCACGAGCATGTCGGGATAGGTCCCCTCGACCACGCTCACCGTCGTGAACGCCGCGACGTCGGGCGGGGTGAGGCTGATACGGATGTCGAAGTCCTGGCCGTCGATCGAGCTGTAGTCCGCGACGACTTGGTCGAATACCTCTTGGATCAATGCCGCGCGATCTGCACCCGGACTGTACCCCAGATCTTCCGGATCGAATCCGGCGCGGGGTCCCTTGTCGAGCGTCATGATGACGCGCCCGTCAGCCCCGAAGACGTCGGTATTCGCCTTGGGCGCCACGATGCCCGCCTCACCGAAATCGAGGAACACATGCTGCAGCGTCGGCGCCGTCGGAACGAGCACGGCATTGCCTCGACCGACGAGGCCGCCGGTGCCGGTGAAGAACGAGCGCACCAGCGTCTCCGTGGCAACATCGACCTCGACGACGAAACCGTTCGTGTCGAACGTGTACACCCTCGTACCGTCGAGGTTCATCATGATGCCGACCGGGATCCCGAAGACCGACACATCCGACGTGACCGTGTGGGTCGCCGTATCGATGACCTGCACCCCGCCCAGGAAAGAGTACGAGAGGAAGAGCTTCGAGGAATCGGCGGTCGCCACGCCAAAACCGGGAATGCCCGTTACCGGAATACTAGTCGTGATCGTCTCGGTCGAAGTATCGATGACGTCGACGCGGGAGGCCCCCATGGAGATGTAGGCCTCACTGCCGTCGGGAAGGATCGTCATGGCCTGGGCGGTATCGCCAGGAACGCCGAGCGTGATGGTGTTGGTAATGAGCCTCGTGGAGCGATCGACGACTTCGACCTTCGACGGCGGATCGGCAGAGCTGCTCACCACGACGTAGAGCTTGGAGCCGTCGGGAAGAAACTGGAGCGCGAGCGGCTCATTGCCCACCGAGATCGTGTCCGTCACGGTATCGGTAACGGTATCGATCACGCTCACGGTATCGGAGAGGCGGTTCGCGACGAAGAGATCCGTGCTCAGCGGATCGAACGCCAGCCCGATAGGCAGGGATCCGACCGGAATCGAACCGACCACCGCGTTCGTGACCGGATCGATCACCTTCACGCAGTCGTCGCCGGAATGCGCCGCATAGACCCGGGATCCGTCCGGCGAGACGAGGACTTCACCGACGAGAGTGTCGCTGCCTCCGAGGTCGATCGTATCGACCACCGTGAGCGTCTCGGATACGAGGACGACGACATCACCGGCGTCCGTCCCGACGTACATCACCTCCGGATTCTCGCACTGCGCCCGGACCGTTTCCGAGAATCCGCCGAGAACGAAGCCCCCCGCCATCAGAACCACCGCGAGTCGCGAAATCCAGCGCATTGGAAATGCCCCCTTGCCAGATACCCATGCCGTCGTAGCCGCCTCGTTTCGGGCGTTGCACGGAGAGCGCACGAGCGCGCCGGGCGGGACACAAAAAATCCCGTCCTCAAAGTGAGTGGATTCCCACGCGCCGCGCGAGTCGCTACGATGGGCGCACTGAATCCGGAGAAACAGCATCGGCTGAGGGGCCCTCGCGTGATCGACAAGCCATCCGACTCCGTCCTGGAGCAGCTCGTAGAGACGTACGTCCTCCGGGTCGAGGCCGGCGAATCGGGCGTTCTCGAAGAGCTCTGCCGAGAGCACCCCGGCGCTGCCTCCGAGCTCCGGTCGCGCGTCCGGCTCCTCGAAGACATGTGGACCGGGATGCGGAGAGCCGACGAGCCCTCCGAGTCCTCCGATCGACTCGGTCGCTTCGAGATCCGCGGCCGCATCGGACGAGGCGGCATGGGCATCGTGTTCCGCGCATTCGACCCGCAGATCGGCCGTGAGGTCGCGCTCAAGGTCATGAACGCGGCGGCCGCGATGGAGCCGCGCCACCGCGAGCGATTCCAGCGCGAGATCCGCGCGGTCGCACAGCTCAACCACGCGGGTATCCTCCCCGTCTACGAGATCGGTGAGCACGACGGCGCGACATACTACGTGATGGAGCTTGTCGACGGTCGCAGCCTGCAGGACATCCTGCATGAGCTGATGGAGAGCCGGGTCGACGCGACCGCGATCACCGCCGAGCGATGGGATGCGCTCCTCACGACCGGGCTCGGCGACGTGACGGGAGGGGCGACGTCGAGCTCCGACCTCCGCCGCATCACGCGCGGCGACGCCTCGGCTTCCTCGTCGCGTAGTCACGCGCGCGCGGCGGCTCGAGTCGCGCTCCGCGTTGCCGAGGCCCTCGCCCACGCGCACCACGCCGGAACGATCCACCGGGACGTGAAGCCCGGCAACATCATGATCGCCCGGGACGGAAGAGTGCTGCTCCTCGACTTCGGCCTTGCCCAGATCGAAGCGGAAGGCACGCTCACGGCGAGCGACAGCTTCCTCGGTACGCCTTACTATGCACCGCCCGAGCGCGTGCGCGGCGACGAAGCGGCGGGCAATCCGCGCGGGGACGTGTACTCGCTCGGCGTGACCCTCTACGAGCTCCTGACCGGGCGCCGGCCGCTCGAG
>CAZQZX010000170.1:0-15323 GCA_964597885.1 uncultured Planctomycetota bacterium | reverse complement strand
GATCGACGGCGAGTCGACCCCCTCGTACGTGGGCGTACCGTAGCTCGGCGTGGGCGGGCCGAAGGAGACGCCGTCGTACGCCGAGGTCATCAGCATGCGGTCGGTCAGCGTCTCTCGCACCCAGACAGCGTAGCCCATGCCGTCGTTGCCGAAGCCGAGCGTGGGGGAGAAGTCGGCGACCGGGCTTCCGCCGTCATCCGACGACAGAAGCACGGCCGAACCGCTCGGCGCGCCCGCGACGATGGCGTGCGCGTACACCGAGGTGTCCTGCTCGTTCGGGATCCCGGTTGTCGTGTTCACGACCGCGCCGTGGTCGTACTCGATCCACGTCACCCAGGCCGTGTTCGTTCCGGGCACGGCCGCGATCTTCGGGAAGCCCTGCGCGACGGTGTCGTTCGTCAGACGCTGCGGCGTACCGAAGCCGAGCGCGACCGACCACGTCGCGAACCAGATCTCCTGGTTCGCGAGAATGGTGTTGAGCGAAGCGAGGTCGCCCTGGGACAGGGCCTCGATCGTCGGCGTGTCCAGCTCGTTGCGGATCCACACCACGAGGGCGTTGTCGGCATCGACGAACGCGACTTCGGGCTCGGCATCCGCGAAGAGGTCGGCGGGCAGGTAGGCCGGCGCCGGCGCGGTCCAGCCCGAACCGTTGTCGAACGAGTAGTAGAGCTCGAGCTCGGGAGACGATCCCGTCCCGACATCCTTCGAGTAGACCATGAGCGAAGTGCCGCCCGGCGAGACCGCGAGGGCCGGCGTGCTCGGGCCGGGGATCTGCGAGGGGCCGATGGCCGGCGGTCCGTCGTTCGCGAAGCCACCTCCGCACGGCGACGGAAGGTCGCAGCCTCCGCCGTACTCGAGGTCGTTGAGGAATCCGATGTCCTTGCGACCGGTTCCGAAGCTGCTTCCGAACGGCCCCTTCACCTCCAGCTCGTAGTCGACGTCGACGCTGATGCAGTGCGCGACGTCGAGCGAGATGTCGAGGCTCTGCGGCACGAACTGCAGATGGGCCGGGAGCTCCAGCCCGATCGATGGATACAGGTACGCGGTCAGCGTGACGAGCTTCAGCACCTTGAAGAGCGACACCCGTGCATCGATGCTCGCCTCGGCATCGACCTCGGCGGTCGGAGTCGAACAGAAGTCGAGCGTGAGCTCGGGGTCGAGGCTCGCCAGCGTGATGAGGATGTCGAGGTAGGCCCGCAGATGGATGTCGAGGCTCAGGTTCGCGTAGAAGTCGACGAAGAACACGAGAATCCAGATCGGCACCGTGATCGTGCCGAGGTGCTTGTCGTCGAGGAGCGTCACGTCCCACTGGCGGTCGAAGAGTTTGATGTTCTGGATCAGGTACTGGAGGGAGAACTCCGGACACTCCACGGGCGAGCTGGACTGGATCGGAGGCAGCGTCCAGGACTGCGAGTAGAGCGACGAGTTCAGGAGGGTGACGTCGATGCCGCCGTTCAGCTCTCCGGCCAGCCACCGCATGTCGCGCAGGAAGATCTCGGACGTGGCCGTGATCTGCATGAAGTTCTGGAACGCCGTACCGAGGAGATTGAAGGGAAGGTTCAGCACGGGATCCGGCAGGTAGTTCGAGTTGACGGTGTAGTCGTGATCGTTCGGGTCGTAGACGACCGAACGGTCGATGTCCGTGATCTCGAGGCCGAAGATCTGGGGAATCGGGCAGAGGTCGATCGCGAACGTGCGCATCGTCTGCCGATTCTGATCGTCTTCCGCGGTCACGATCAAGTCCACCGATTCGCGTCGCGTGAGGGCGCTCATATCGGGGAAGGTCCCCACCCAGAGGCTCGGGTTCGGGCCGGCCTGGGAGAACACGATGAGGCCGCCGTTCGGATCGTCGAGAGTCGCCTCGACCGACTGGACGCGATCGCCGACGGCCGTGTTGACCGTCACCTCGAAGCGTCCGGGTACCGGCATGTTGATGACGCTCGCGACGTCCGGGATGAAGCTGTCGGGCGATGAGCGCAGGGTCACGATCTCGGGGTTGGTTCCGGCGGGAAGCGGCCCCGCGAACGGCAGCACGGCGATCGTCCTCGTGGCCGTCGACGACAGGCCGAGATCGTTCGTCACCGTCAGCACGACATCGTAGGTGCCGAAGTCCGGGAACTCGTGCAGGACCCACGGGCTCGAGGAGATCGTCGACATGCCGTCACCGAAACTGTCGAATCGATACTCGACGATGGGGCGATCGTTGGGGTCGCTCGCGACCGCCTTGAGCTGGAAGATCTTCGTCGCGCCCGGGGGGCCGACGAACGCGCTCGGGAACAGGTTCGGCTCGAGCGCCGGCGCCGACGGATCGAACGGGTGCGCTTCGATGTCGATGACCTGCGGCGGCGTGTCGCCGCAGATGCGATCGATCGCCGCGAGCGCGTAGGGCGGACACGGGTACGGGTCGCCGCGGTCTTCGTCGTCGAGACTCGTGGCCATCGAGTAGTACGCGGTCTGCGCGTCGCCTCCCTCGACGTAGAAATCGATCAGGTACTCGCCCGCGGGGATCGTCGAGAGCGTGGAGCCTTCGGTCCAGCTCGGGCCGATCGCGAACGGCGGCTCCGACAGGAAGATGTTGTCGACGACGATCGACTGCGGCGGCTGCAGGTCGCGGATGCGGGCCTTCAGCGTTCCGCCGATCTCGATCTGTGCGGTGTGGGCGCGGATGAGGACGCCGTCCGTCGCCGCGGTCGTGAGATGGAACGACGTCTGCGCGATGCTCGACTCCTGCCCGCGCAAGAGCGTTCGCTCGGGGCCGCGCCGGTCGTCGCCGAGAACGCGCCGCGCGCCGATCGAGCACGGGTCTGGGATCGCCAGGTGAGCCTCGGCCGCATGGGAGGGGCCGCCGTTCCAGAAGCCGATGATCTCGTAGTCGAGCTCGGCGCCTCCGGGGAAGCCGCTGACGTCGTCGGTGAACGAGGTCGAGTCTCCGTCGAGAAGAGTGACGAGCGCGCCGTTGCGACGGATCTCGATCGCGTCGTACTGGACGAGGTTCGACCAGGCCAGCCGCGCATCGTCTCCGAGGCGCGCCCCCGAGACGTCTTCCGGCGCGGGGATGAGCGCGTCGACGATCGACACGGCTCCCCCGAGAACGAACAGGTCGTTGCCGCCGCTGTCGCAGGCGACGAGGTCGTAGGTGCCCGGGGCGACGGTGGGGATCAAGCCGGCCATCAGGCCGCCGTGGGCATACACCACACTGGTGAGCGGAGCCTCGGTCTTGCCGGAGCGAAGCTTCAGCTCGACTCCCGAGAACATCCCGTCTCCATAGACCGTGAGCAGGCTGCCGCCCGATAGATCGTGCCGGAGCGGCTCGGTGGCGGTCAGCGTGACGGCCGGTAGTTGCGCGCAGAACTCGATGTCGTCGATCTCCCAGCCGAGGTCCCCGAAGGAGTCATCGCTCGACTGACGGAAGCGGACGATGATCGACGAGCCCACGTAGGCAGTCAGGTCGACACGGACCTCGGTCATCGCGCCGAGCGTACCGCCCGTCCAGGCCGAACGTCCGCTGATCGGATTGCCGCAGCAGTTGTTGATCGAACCGTTGTATCCGCCCGACACGATCGACGGATCCAGATCGCTGAAGTTGGATCCTCCGTCGGTCGAGATCTCGAGGACGCCTCCGTCGAAGCCGTCTTCCATCTGGAACGTGTGATGGAAACGCATCTCCGTGAATGGAGCAACCGGCGTCACGCTGAGGTCGAGGTAATGATCGGCGATCGTCCCCTCGTCCACGACGTGCCAGACGTGGGTCGGGCTCTGCGCGTTCGCGGAAGTGATGATGGCCCAGTCGAAGACACCTCCGACCCTGGAGACCGTCCAGAAGGGCATGGGGCCGCCCTCCATGTCATCGAGCAGGTTGCATTGCGCGTGAGCGGTCGGGACGATCATCGCCCCGATGATCACGACCCAGCAGAGCAGCTTCAGCATCTTCACGATGGATTCTCCTTTCGTCTGCCCGTGGTCTCAGGGCAGGATCGTCAGCACGACGGCGTTCGTGACGCTGGCGCCCTTGGGGCTCGAGGCGTCGGGGTTGATGATGGCGCCTTGAGCGGTCCACGAGGTTCCGATGGGGAGCTCGGGGAAGCCGCCGGCCGGAAGGTCGAGGAATCGCGTCGGCGCTCGATCCGGATCCGGTACCGGCGTGCCGAAGAACTCGCTCGTCCCGATCTGGGTCGGCTTGTTGATGTTGGTCCAGATCGCCGAGGGCGAGGCGCCCTGCGGAAGGAGCAGCTCGAAGCAGGTTGCGCCCAGCTGTGCCGGCAGGTTCGAGAGGGTCGAAGCAGACGGCGCGCCCGCGTTCAGGTGCACGAGGAACTTCCCGTTGCCGCCGCCCGACGGACGCACGATATCGAACTGGAGCGCGCTGCCGGTCGACGCCGAGACGACGCGGCCGGCGCCGTCCCCGACGCTGCCGTTGATCGTGAGGACGTCGATGCCGTCGACACCCTGGCACAGCGGCGCCGCGTTCTCCCCACCGCCGACCACCAGGTCGAGCGTGACCGTGCGCGGGTCCCCTTGTCCGGCGTCCGGTTCGATCGCGAACGTCAGCGTGGTGCGATCGCCGTTGACCGCGTTCGCGGGAACGACGATGCGCGCGTCGATCGCGAGCGACTGCGTGGAGGTGAGCGTGCGATCTCGAAGGGCGAAGGGCTGGAGGAGCCAGCCGGCGCTGTCCGTGAGATCGATCTGCAGGTTCACGTCGCCGCTGCCGCAGTTCGTGACCGAGAAGACCCGATCGATCGTCTGGCCGGGCTCGACCGACTCGGCGGTCGTATCCGGCGCGACGCACAGCTCGCGGAAGAACTCGCCCGGCAGCTCGATCGGCGGAGGCGACATGATCTCGTCGACGTTCACGCCGTTGTCGGTGCGGATGAGGTCGGCCCGGATCGTGATGGGACCGTTGCTCGTGATCCAGTCCTGTCCGGCGTCGAGCCCGCGCAGGTCGGCCTGTCCGCCCGGAACGGCGTGAAGGTTGACCTCCTGGAAGCCGACGATCGCGGGTGCGTTGTTCAGGTTGCGCACACGGACCTGCTCGCCGGCGATATCGACGAAGTCGGCTTCGATGTACGCGTCGCCGGAGATGGTGACGATCGGTGGGTCGCCGCAGAACACGTGCGCCAGGACCGAGCCCTGGATATCGATGATGTTCGCGTTGATGCACAGCACGCGACCGCCGAGCGAACCGCAGTCGATCTTCGCGGACGGTCCGATCTCGGCGCGTCCGAGCGCCTGGAAGTAGTTTCGATACTGCCGTGTACCCGGCGGCGTCACGATCGATTCGGAAAGGATCTCGCCCGTGAAGCCGCTCTGGTTGCGGTTGATCGTCTCGTCGATTCCTTCGACGTGGAAGATGCCGCCTTCGGGATACGCGGCGCCGGCCGCGCCCACCGCGATCCGCCCACCGTCGTTCAGGACGTTCTCGGCGAACAGGCTGACCCCGCCCGAGGGCGAGCCGCCGCGGATGCGACCGCGATTCGACAGGTCGGTGCAGACCTCGTTGATCAGGTCTGCCGCGGGAGCGCGGACGAGAACCGATCCGCCGATCGAGCCGTCGCCCGCGCGGATCACGCCCTGGTTGAGGATCGGCCCGGAAGCGGTGCTCGGCACGCGGATCGTGACCGAGCCGCCGGGCGTGCTCGTTCCCGCATCGCCGGCGCCTCCCCGGATCTGACCGCCGCACTGGACCTCGAGACGATCGGTCTCGATCGAGATCGACGCGCCGCCGGTGTCGGTCGCGAGCGCGGGTCGCAGCACGCCGCCGCTCTCGATGGTGAGGTCGCGCAGGACGAGCGTGTCGGGCGTGCCGGAGTCGCCGAGACGCACCTCGTGGCGCACGCTCGCCATGTTGACCGGCCCGGGCACGACGGCCGGGTTCCACGTCGCCGGATCGTTCCACAGGCCGTCGGTCACCGACACGATCGACGTGGCCGGATCGACGTCCGACCCGATGCAGTCGACGAGCGTCAGCCGGTAAGAACCGGCGGTCTGCAGGGCGCAGTCCATCTGGCCGAGCGTGCTCGTGGTGGTGACGCGGGCCGCGTAGTTGCCGACGGGCAGCCACACCTCGAACGATGCCGAGCCGGGAGCCCCGGTATCGGCGAACGTCGTCGTCCCCGGGCAAGTGCCCGCCGTGATGTCACGAATCTCGAAGTCGTAGTCGAACTCGGTCTGCAGATCCCACGTCGTGAGCTTCGCGTTGCCGACGATGTCGAAGTGATACCAGTCGTAGTCGGTGGCGACGCCGTCCTCGAAGATCGTGCCGCATCGCGCGCGGGTCAGCGAGATGGGCTCGGTATCGGTGATCAGGCCCGCGTTGTCGCAGCCGTCGTTCGTGTCGGTGTCGCACGTCCCGGCTTCGATCTTGCACGGGACGTCCGGGATCTCGATGCGGAGCACGTACTCGAGCAGGTTCGAGCAGTTGTACGTGCCTGACGACGGCTCCACCTTCACCAGATACGCTGTGGGGCTGCCCGACGAGCTTGTCAGGTAGCGAGCGAGGGAGAGATCGGTGCCGCTCCCCGTCGCGATGAGCGTGCCCGAGCAGTCGTCCTGCCAGAGCTCGAAGTCGATCGGGTCGGAGGCCTCGATCGAGAGGTCGATGGCGCTTCCGTTGCCGGGCACCGTGAATCGATACCAGTCCTCGTCGCCGGCTCGCTGCGCAGCGCCGAAGATCGTCGTGGGCGCGACGCCGAGGTCCTCGCGGTTCGCGCAGACGTCGTTGCCCGCGATCACGCCCGGGCAGGTCCCGTCGGCCGCTTCGGTCGGCACCGTAACGGTGATCTCGAGGAAGTCGACGCCGGAATCGTCCTGCGTGTAGAAGTCGATGTACTGCAGCGCCCGCATCGTCGGGAGCATGTCGAGCGTCGTTCCATCGGCAAGCGGCATGGCGTCGAGCGAAAACTGGAACTCGTAGCCGACACCGGTGTACGGACCGCCGTTGCCCCAGCTTCCCGGAGTCAGATCGTCGATCGCGCGGCTCCACGCGGGGCCGACCTGAACGCCGTCCTCATCGACGAAGAAGAGCCGGACGCTGTCGTTCGCGTTCGAGTGCGGCCGCATGCGAAAGCGCACCGTCGCCGTCAGGATCTCGGCGGGCAGTCCGTCGATCGTCTCGATGAATCGTTCGTCGAGGACGACCGCGTCGTAGTTGGGCTCTTGTTCGGCCTGCAGCCAGATCAAGAGGCCCGGACTCGGCGTCGCGATCTCGTTCGGATCGGGAATCGGACCGCCGAAGGCATCGTCGAAGCCGTCGCGAAACACGAGCGACTGCGACCAGGCGGGGGAGGCGAGCAACACGACCAGGGCGAGCCCGGCGACAGCGAGTGCGGAGCGGGTCATCGGATCCTCCTTCCTTTTCGATGGTGCCGAGCGAGGAGTCGCCGCCTCGATGGCGGCCGGATCGTCTCGGCCGGAAGGAAGTGCGGAATCGAAGCGCTGAACGGGACAGGGTTTCTGAAAGATGAGCGCCCGCAAACCGGGCCGCGGCGGCAAGGGCATGGTCGCCTTGGCGTTCCGGCGGCAAGGAACTTGGCGGAGGCCCCGAGGTCGCGTGCCGGCCGGTGTTGAAGCCGCCCGCCTGATACCGGATCCGCATTCCTGTCCGGGTAGATCGAGCAAGGGTGTGTGAGGGGGTGGAGGACGGTTCGCCGTGCGGTCGAGCAAGCCGGGCGCACCCGTCCCATCGGCACGTTGCGGTTCTTGGAGGACGCAGGGATGGAAACGAAGAACAGACTCGCCATCGCGGGATGCACCCTGATCTGGATCCTGATGTGCGGCACGCTGACGCTGGCGTCGGATCTCGTGGAGGTGGCGCGCATCGCTCCAGTGGACACGCTTCCGCCCGACACCTTCGGAGCTTCGGTCGCGTTGGAGGGGGATATCGCTCTTATCGGACGCGCCGAATCCCTCGCGGATCCCGGCTCCGTCTTCGTGTATCGCTTCGACGGATTCGCGTGGATCGAAGAGCAGGAGCTCGTCGCGGCCGGTCTGCAGCCGGGAGACTCCTTCGGCTTCGACGTCGATCTCGATGGCGATGTCGCCGTGGTGGGAGCGGCCCGCGCGGACGGGGAGCGAGGAGCGGCCTACGTATTCCGCTACAACGGGACCGAGTGGGTCGAAGAACAGAGGCTCATCGCCAGCGATCGCCAGCCGCAGGACAACTTCGGGATCAGTGTCGAGGTGGACGGGGGTGTGATCCTGATCGGAGCGCCGGGCATCACCGGCGCCAACAACTCGGCGTACATCTTCCGCCTCAACGGCACGACGTGGGTCGAAGAGCACAAGCTGACGCCGAGCTCGGGCGCGGATGCCGGCCGCACCGTTGCGCTTTCCGGCAATATCGCGGTTCTGGGCAATCAGACGGACGACAGTCTTACCGGCCGGGCGGTCGTCTTCCGGTGGGACGGTTTGTCGTGGTGGGAGGAGGCCGAGCTTCGCGCTTCGGACGGAGCTCCGTCGAGCTACTTCGGTTTGTCGGTAGAAGCGGACGGGTCGCGCATCGTGTGCGGTGCGCCGTTTGCGGACAAGGCGTACGTCTTTCGGTTCGACGGACTGTCCTGGATCGAAGAGCAGAAGCTCACGCCGCTCAGCCCGGGCGAGGCGTTCGGGAGAAGCGTAGCGATCGAGGGCGACGAGATCGCAGTCGGCGCGCCCGAAGCGGACTCTGACGCCGGGGCGGTGTACACGTACGCCCGAAACGGGGTGAGCTGGGAGGAATGCCAGCGGCTCAGCCCGAGCAATCCGGGCGGCGGACTGTCGCTAACCGGGATCTTTGTCGAGCTTTCCAACGGACGGATCCTGGCCTCGGCAGCCGGCGAGGACTCGCTGCGCGGTGCGGCCTACGTATTCGATCGCTCGCTGTGCTACGTCGGCACGGTGAACCTAGCGAACGGTCGGGTGACCAACGTGCTGTTCGTCGACGGTCAATCGGGCGGCGCGGAACGCACCGTCGAGCTCAGCGAGGGACGTTCGCTCGACGTGAGCATCCAGCGGCCGGTCGCCGGTGGCCCCGGCCGGTTCGTGCTCCACGGCAACGAAGGCGAGCCCGGGGCGGCGACCGAATCGCTTCTACCGGCGGATATCGGGATCGCGTGCTTCCCGTTCCTGCTGTCGAACGGTGCCGCGCCGGTCGTGGTCGCGAACAATATCGGCCGAGAAGCGCTCGTCGGATCGAGCCACTTCTACGGCGCTGCGTCGCCCGACCCGTCCGTCGCCAGCACGACGCTCGACTACCCCGACTTCCCCATCGGGACGGTCCTGACGTTCCAGGCGGTGATCCTCGATCCCGGCTCCGCGAGCGCTCGCGGTGCCAGTGCGACCAACGCGATCGTGGTTCGCTGGATGCCGTGACGCGCGGAGCGGCGATCCGATCTCACTGACGCATGCTCATCAGGCCCGACGCGGGGTCGTCCCGGGTCGGGCCTGGTGCCTCGAGATCAGCGCGAGCGAATTACCACGGCGTTCGTCACGCTCGCGCCGACGGCGCTCGCCGATCGGGCATCGATCATGAAGCCCTGGATCGTGACCGTGCGTCCGGCCGGCAGGCCGTCGGCATGGTCAACGAGAATCGACGGGGCGGGCTGCGACGGACGCGTCGGCTTGCCGAGGCGGGGGAACGCGCCGAGGTTGTTGAAGATCGCGAGCGGCGCCGGTGCGCCGGGTGTGCCGTCGAGCGGAGTGGGGAACGCCATGAAGCCCAGGCCGCCGGGCTGCGGCGTGACGGTGTCGATCGCCGGCTCGCCCGACCAGACATAGACGCAGAACGCGGCCGGGTCCGGGCCGCCACCGGGAATCACGGCCTCGATGCGAAGCGATTCGCCTTTCGTGACTTCGACCTCACGGGCGCGCTCGCCCGCGGAGCCGTTCACGAGGAGCACGGGCTCGTCGAGCTTCTCGCCGGTGCGGCCGAGCCCCGTCGATCCGAATCGAACGGCCTCCTCGATCCGCATCTCGTCGGCCCCGATATCGACTCGGTTCGGTTGGCCGGCGCGCCCCGGCAACGAGCGTGGGTCGCCGTCGACGTCGGTTCCCGGAAGCTCGATGCCTTGATCGGTACCCGCATCGATGCACGGCGATTCGGGGCGCAGGCGGACGTCGCCGTCCCGATATGACAGGAGGAGCGGATCGGCGTCGAAGTTTCCTTCACCGGGCCAGCCCTGGCGGATGTTGCAGTACGAAGCGGTGAGCCGGTGGGTGCCGCCGGTCACGATAGGGAGAGGAGCGAAGCGCCACAGGATGCAGTTCGTGGCCACGACGTCGGTCAATGCAATATGCAGCGGCGCCTCGAAGAGCGTCACGTTCGTGAGGTGAACGGTCGGCAGGCAGTTCCGGAGCTCGATGCCGCGTGAGCTGACGTCGGTGCACGCGACGTTCCGGATCACCGCGTCGCCGCAACCGTCGAGGAAGAGCCTCCCGGCCTGAAACCGACTCCCTTCGACGCGAGCCCCCGGGCAGTCGACCAGCCGCAGGCTCGACCCCGTGAAGTCGTTCCGAAGGAGGACGAGGTCCTCGACGCCTTCGAAGCGAAGCGCGGACGCGCCGATGTGGGAGACGAAACGGTTGTCGGCGACCTCGGCGGTGGAGCCGCCGGTGACCCAGAGGCCCGCGCACGTGCCGGGGTTGGCCGTTCGGTTTCGCTCGAACTCGTTGTGAAGGACGACCATCGTGGATCCGCCGACGCACGCGATCGCCCCGCCGTCGCTGCCAAAGCCGTAGTAGGCCTGATTGAACGCGAAGCGGTTGCCGATGACCCGCGCCGAGGACGCCCGGCAATACACGGCGCCACCGAAGCCCTGGTACTCGGGTCGCAATCCTCCGGCTTCGTTGTATTCGAACACGTTGTCGAGGATCTCGGGCGAGGATCCGTCCACGCAGAAGATCCCGCCGCCGTCCCCCGAGACGCGGTTGAGGTAGAAGTGGTTGCCCGCGATGACGGGGGAAGCGCCCTTGCAGTAGACTCCGCCTCCGTCTTGAAACGGTCCCGAGCGTGGCGTCCCGCGTCCGCCCGTGATCGTGAAGCCGAACAATCCCGTGAGCGAGGACTCGCCGTTCTCGAAGATCACGACGCTCCCGGCTCCGCCTTGCAGAATCGTCACCTCGGGCCCGTCGGTGCTCGCGACCGTGATGTCCTTCCCGGCGAAGTTGATGCGCCCGACGTAGGTGCCCGGAGAGACGAGCACGACGTCGCCGTCCACGGCAGCCTCGATCGCCCACGGGATCGACGGGTACTCCGACGGTACCGACAGGATCGCGGCCTGCGTCGCCGGCAGCCCGACGCCGAGGACCGCGACCGCGACAAGGAGAAGGGACGGCAGGGCACGGCTTCGGGAGAGACCGGACTGCTTCGTTCGAGACCTCATGGTTCCGCCTTTCGTTGGGTTGCGCCGACGGCGCGACGAAGGGGAGATTGCAAAGCCGATGCCACGCAGCGGGAGGCCGGCCGTTGCCGGCTCTCACGGCCTGCGTGATTCCGGCGCGCGCCTGCGAGGCCGATCGGGCGTTACTCCACCGTGACCCACGGTGTCGCGCCCGTGACGCCACTCTTGGCGTCCGGGTCCGCCCCCGGGTACGATGGCGGGCATGGATCGACGGGCGAACAGAACCGAACGTCTCTTGACCGGCGCGCGGCGCGCTATGGGTGGGCTGCTGGTGGCGACTTGCCTCTGCGTGACCGGATTCGAGGCGACCAGCCACGCCGACGAGGGAGCCTCCGCGTTCGACGGGCCGGCGTTCCTCGAACGATTGAAGTCCTGCTATCGCGTGGGTCTCATCGTCGAAGGGCGGAAGGTCTCCGAAGAGATGGTCGGTCTCATCGCCGAGGAGCTTCTCGACGGCGGCGAGCGGCTCCGTCAGGTTCCGCCGATCGAGCTGGTGGATCTCGGTCGCAACCATTCGAGCGGGATGCGCAGGGCCAAGGACGAAGGCCTCGCCCTCGTCCTTCGGATCCGTCGCCTGGCCGGCAAGCGCGCGAAGCCGCAGACCAATCGCTACGTCAAGAACGCCCCGCTGATCCCGACGTTCGGCAAGCCGCAATCGGGTCCCGTCGAGTCGGAATCGATGAAGTGGTACGGGGCGGTGGCGACCGCCATGGCTGAGCTTTACGACCTGCACGAGGGCGACGATCCGCTCGAGACCTGGGAGTGCGAACGCGACTCGAGCGACGGTCCGCGCTACGTGACCATGGTCAACGGCAAGATCCCCGACAAGAAAGGTGTGTCCACCGATGCCGTGGTGGCGTCCCTCATCGAGAGCGCGCTTCGGAGCGCGGTCGTTCGCGATGCGCAGAGGTTGCTCTGGAAGCATCGGGCCGATCTCGAGAGCCTGCGCTCGTCCCTCGACGCCGCGCAGCTTGCGGAGCTGTGGGATTACGTGCACCGCGTCAGCCGGCACGGGATCCGCTTGCCGCGCGCGTCGATTCGAAAGCTCCTCGGCGCTCGCTGGCGCGATCTGTTGACCGCGAGCGCGCCGAACCCCGGACTCGAAGACGAGCTGAAGGCGATGTCGAGCCTGGCGAGCACCTGCGATGCCTTCCATTTCCGCGACTCGGCCTACATCCCGAAGAAGCGGGACGACGCATACCTGCTGCCGCAGATCGAGGAGGTGGTGCGTCTCAGGGCCGAGGACGACCAGATCGTCTTCGATCGGATCCTCGCGGGGCCGGAGGCGAAGCTTCCGGCGGGCGAGTTTTCCGTGCATCGCAACTCGCCGGTCAACGGCGTCACCGTGCTCTACGTCACGGGGAAGAAGGAGCCTTCGTTCTCGCTCGAGGCGGATCCCGACCTCTACCTCGTCGCCAAGCGGATCATGAACTCGCGATCACCGGGTAAGGCCGGCTACGGCGACGCCTTCCAGCACCCGGGGCTCTATTTGCTGAAGCGCGAGTACCGCGGCCAGAAGCCGGTATGGAAGGCCGTCGACAAGGCCTCGGCCTCCAAGCTCGACGACGAGCGGTTCGTCGAGATCCTGCGGCGGGCGCTCGACCTGTGCTTCGACGTCACGTCGTGAGCGGCCCCGCCGGCCTTCCGGCCTGAGCTATACTGCGACCATGAAAGTGATCGCCGACTTCTGTATCGTCCCGATCGGTGTCGGGGTCTCGGTCTCGGAGTACATCGCCGCGTGCCAGCGAATCCTCGAAGAGGCCGGACTCGAGCCCGCGCTCCACGCCTACGGAACCAACGTCGAAGGCGAGTGGGATGCCGTCTTCGCCGCGCTCGAGGCCTGCCATCGGAAGGTGCACGAGATGGGGGCGCCACGCATCACCACGACGGTGAAGCTCGGCACGCGCACCGACCGCGAGCAGTCGATGGCCGACAAGGTCTCGAGCGTCGAGACGAAGCTTCAGAACGACGCCTAGGCTTACCGCCGCGCCTACCCCTTCGGGAAGAACTTCGCGATCGTCTTCTCGCTCGGTGGCGGCGTCACCAGCGACACCAGCACCAGCGTCGCGGCGCCGGCTCCGAAGGCGAGCGCAGCCGGCATGATGCCGGGGCCGACCAGGTACTCACCACCCCATCCCGAGGCGCGGAAGAGCCACAGCCAGACGGCCATGGCGGCGAAGATGCTCGCGATGGCGCCGGTAGCGGTGGTGCGCTTCCAGTAGAGCGAGGCGAAGACGACGGGGAAGAGGGCGCTGAAGCCGCTGAAGGACCAGACCGCGAGGTCGAAGACGTTGGCGCCGGCCGCAGCAGCGAGCATGGCGAGCACGTAGGTGAGCACCACGATGGCGACGATGAAGCCGCGGGCCATCAGCAGGATCTGCCGGTCGGTGTAGGTCTTCTTGCCCTTGGCGCGATGCAGCACGATATCGTTCGTGAAGATCGTGCCGAGGCATAGGAACTGCGAGTCGAGCGACGACATGATGGCCGCGAGCACGCCGGCCGCGACCATGCCGACGATGATCTTGTTGCCGGTCATCTGGCCGATGACGATGCCGAGCGTCGAATTGATCTTGTCGGGCGTCAGCGCCGGCAGGAAGCCGGAAGCCCACATGCCGAGCAGCACGCACGGTGCCCACACCACCATGATGAAGACGGGGTGCGCGACGACGGTCAACCGGAACGTGCGCGCGCTCTTCGCGGTCAGCCAGTTCTGGAACAGGTGCGGGAACATGCCGACCGAGAGCGGGATGAACATGTAGGTCAGGAACATCAGCCACGGGATGCCGAACTCGCGGTGGAACGTTCCGACCTTCTCCTTGGTCTTCGGGTTGCGCTGGTCGAACTCGACCTCGATGGGCGTACGGGTCTGATGCGGGCGGAGGTTGCCGTCCTTGGCGATCTTCGCCTTCTGCTCCTCGGTGAGCGGCTTGGTAACGCGGCCGAGGACGCGTGGTTTCTCGTACTCGATGAGCTTGTGCGTTGCGCGATCGATGCCGTGGGTCTGGATCGCCTGCCCTTCGGCGTTGATTTGCATCCCGATCTTGGTGGCGTTCTGCGGGCCGCCGAGCGTGCTCGACAGCACGACGAACGCGAGCACACCCATCGCCATGAAGACGAGCGTCTGGAACGTGTTCGCCCAGATCGTGCCGCGGGAGCCGCCGCTGAAGACGTAGGTCAGCACCACGACGCTCACGACGAGTCCCGTCAGCCAAGCCGGAATGCCGCCGGCCCACTGCGGGGTCGCCTCGTTCGGGAAGACCCCGGGGAACGCGCCGGCCGTGACGGGCAGCACGAACTTGCCGGCCGCGAGCACGCCGATCAGGAGATACGGCACCACGAGCCCGACGAGGATCGGAAACAGCACGTAGCCGATCGCGTTCGACTCGAAGCGATCACGGAAGAACTGGATCTGTGTCACGTAGCCGTGGCGCTTGCCGTAGCCCCACAGCCGGATCCCGATCAGGAAGAAGATCGCGGCGTGGATGAGCCCGCTCGACGATGCCATCAGCCCGTAGGTGCCGATGCCGCGCTCGAACGCCTTGCCGGTCGAGCCGACGAGCGCGAAGCCCGTCATGGTCGTCCCGAAAACGCTCATGAGCAGGAAGAACGGGCCGATCGTGTTGCTCGCGATGAAGTAGTCCTTGCTCGTGCCCCGGAAGAAACGCCGGCTCAGCTGACCGAGCAGGAGAAGCAGCACGAGGTAGGCGACGATGATCAGGAAGGGAGTCACGCGCCCGGCTCCTTCGTGTCGGCGGCGGCGGTGCCGGTTGCGGTGTCGGAGGCCGTGTCCGCGTCGGAGTCGGCGTCGACTTCGGCGGCCATGGCCTCGATGTGATGCGGCCAGGCGAAGCGGCAGGCGCACGCCCACAAGCAAGCGGCGGTGATCGAGTAGCCGACGTGGTACGCGAGCCCGATCGGCACGAAGCCGAACAGGAGCGCGTTGTTGTC
>CAZQZX010000169.1:0-15565 GCA_964597885.1 uncultured Planctomycetota bacterium | reverse complement strand
GAGACGGGTGACTGGCAGCATAC
This sequence comes from uncultured Planctomycetota bacterium, assembly GCA_964597885.1. Taxonomy (GTDB): domain Bacteria; phylum Planctomycetota; class JACOTG01; order JACOTG01; family JAUIME01; genus CAZQZX01. The sequence goes on along the minus strand of CAZQZX010000169.1, from coordinate 15,542 downwards.
GACGCTACCGCCTTGGAGTGTACGGTCGCCGCAACCGGGCAGACCTGCTCGCAGGGCGCGTTCTCGCACTGCTGACACATGACCGGCTGGCCCGCGACCTCCGGGCTGTCCGGCTCGCCGCTGAAGTAGCGGTCGATGCGCATCCAGTGCATCTCTCGGCCGTTCATCACATCGTCCTTGCCGACGATGGGGATGTTGTTCTCGGACTGGCACGCCACGACGCACGCGTCGCAGCCGTTGCACTTGTCGAGGTCGACGGTCAGCGCCCAGCGGCGATCCGTCGAGAAGTCGTGTTCCGTCCACTGCGACTCGAGCGGCGGCACGTGCACGACGTGCTGCGCGAAGTCCGGGTGCTTCTCGAAGTCCTTGAGAGTCGTCTCGCGGATGAGCCTCGGCACGCGCTCGGCCGTGGCCTTCTTTCCGATCGTGTCGATCAGGAAGTGTTCCTGCGTCGTGGCGAGCTCCGCGCGACCGCCCGTCTTCTTCACGGTGGCACCCGCTTCGAAGTTCATCGCGTCCGAGTGGCGAAGCGGGTAGACGTCGACGCCGACCGGCGCGACCCCTTCCTTCTTCGAGCCACCGATGCGGCCCGCGTGCGTGCGACCGTATCCGAGCGGAAGCGTGATCGCCCCCGGCGCGTGCCCCGGCATGACGTACGCCGGAATCTTCACGCTCTTGCCCCGGAAGGTGACCTCGAGGATGTCCTTCGTCGTGATGCCGAGCTCCTTCGCCGTGGACGCACCGATCAGCGCGGCGTTGTCCCAGGCGATCTTGGTCATGTAGTCCGGGAGCTCCTGCATCCAGCCGAGGTTGCCGTAACGGCCGTCGTACGTCGCCGAGTCGGCGGCGAACCCGACCTCGAAGCTGCCGCTCGCCGGCGCACCACCGATCGAGCCCGAGCGGGCGTCGGCGAGGATGGGCTGCGAAGCCGCGACCGGCGAAACGCTGAGCGCCTCGAACGCGGTCTTCTCGACGAGTCCGTCGTGGACGGCCTTTCGCCAGCGCGTCTCGAAGGTGTCGTCGCCGGTTCGATCGCGGAACGTGCGCTGCACGAGCTCGTAGCCCGAGACCACGTCGTCGGCGATCGCGTGCGCGAGGAGCTCGGCCGGCGTCTTCCCGTCGTAGAGCGGACGGATGAGCGGCTGGCAAACCGTGTAGGTGCCGTCCCACGCGATGCCGTCGCTCCACGACTCGAGGTAGTGGGCGCGCGGCAGATGCCACTTGCAGTGAGCGGCGGTCTCGTTCTCGTAGAGCCCGAGGTGAATCGTGTTCTTGGCCTTTCCGAGCGCCGTTCCGAAGTCGAGATCGGCCGGCGCGTCGTAGACCGGGTTTCCACCCAGGATGAACAGCGTTTCGACCTGGCCGTCCTGCAGCGAGGCCGTGAGCGCGCGAATCGCGTCGGTGTGCGACGGGCGGTCGGCGCTTTCGATCTCGTCGGTGTAGACGACCGTCTTGCCCGCGTTGCCGAGCATGGCGTTCAGCCGATGCACCGCGTCGTGGACCGCCGCCGGCTGTCCGGCACCGGCGACCAGAGCGCACTCGCCCCGATGGTCGACCAGGTCGGCGGCCAGAGCGTCGATGTATTCCTGAACGTGCTTGTCGGCGACCTGCGGGGCCGCGCCGCTCGTCCACGCCTGTCGGTCGGCGGCATCGGCACCGAACGCCTTGTTCGAAGCCACGGCACGGCCGAGGGCGACCAGGAAGCCCGCGATCTCGGACGATCGGAGCGGGAGTCGGTGATCCGACATCGCACCCATGCGGGTGTGGTTGCACTCGATCGAGTAGACGCGCTGCGTCGACTTGTTCTCGGGGCTTCGCGCCGCGGCGAAGTCCCGCGAGTGACGGATGCCGGCCGGGTGATCCGTGAACGGATCGGCGTCCAGCGCGACGAGCACCTTCGCCTCGCCCATCTTGTAGTGGGCGCGCACGCTTCGGCCGAACGCGGCGCGAAGGCCGTCGCGCTCGTTGTCGCGCGAGACCGGCTCGTACTCGAACCAGCTCGCCTGCGGGAATCGTTCGAGCAGCTTCAGGCGCATGGCGCGGACGGTCGGCGAGGTCGTCGCCTCCGACAGGATCGCGAGGCCCTTGCCGCGGCCCGATCGCCAGGTGTCGCGCAGCTGTCGAAGAACGTCCTGGAAGTCCTCCCAGGAGCTTTCGTGCGAATGGCCATCGTCGGCGTGACCGTGATCATCGCCGTCGTGACTTCCGTGCCCCTGCACGACGTGCCGGCTTCGATCCGGGTCGTACATCTCGAGGATGCTCGCCTGCGCGAACGCGTCACTCGAGCCGAGGCTCATCGGATGGTTCGGGTTCCCCTCGATCTTCGTCGGACGGCCGTCGTAGGCGGTCACGAGCAGACCGAGGATCGACCCTCCGAACTCCATACCCGTCGCGTAACGCTCGGCGTTGCCGGGAATCCAACCTTCCGGACGCTTGGAGAACGGAAGAATCTTCTCCGCCTTCCAGCAACCGGTGGTTCCGGCGAGCGCGAGCGATGCGCCCATGAGCTGCATGAAGCGGCGCCGCGTGAACGGCGGCAGCTTGTCGGGATCCTGGCCGGGGAATTCACGCTCGATCGCCGCGCGGAATTCCGGCGTGCCCTCGAGCTCGTCGAGACTTCGCCAGTACTGCTTCGTCGGCGTTCCGGCGGAACCGTTTGCGCCCGTCGCGGCGCTCGCGTCGGCGTTTATCGATGACATGTCGAACAATCCGTGGAGGGGTTGATGTTGAATTCCTCGCGAAGACGCATACCGAGCTCGAGCTGGTTCTCGGCGACCCAGTCCATGTTCGTGACCTCTTCCACCGGGCGGAGGTGCTTCTCCGGCTCGCGGTGGCAGTCGAGGCACCAGCCCATGCTGAGCGGCTCGGCCTGGTAGACGACTTCCATCCGGTCGACTCGCCCGTGGCACGACACGCAGCCGATGCCGCGCGTCACGTGGGCGCTGTGGTTGAAGTAGGCGTAGTCCGGAAGGTCGTGGATGCGGTTCCACTCGACGGGCTCACCGGTCTCGTAGCTCGATCGAATCGGCTCGAGCAGCGGGCTCGTCGTCTTGATCATGGTGTGGCAGTTCATGCAGGTGTGCGTCGGCGGGATCGCGGCGTGGCCGGAATCCTCGACCGTGTTGTGGCAGTAGCGACAGTCGATGGCGAGGTCGCCTGCATGCAGCGCGTGGCTGTAGGGGACGGGCTGGTCCGGCGCATAACCCACCGAGACCGTCCCGGGCATCGTCGCAAACGCAAGCATCCCGATGACGTACACCGGGACCGCACCCGCGACCATAAGACCGAGAAGAACGATCTTGTTGGTCCATACGGGGAATGGCTTCATGGAGTGATCCTTCGAAGGCGAACAGAGATCTCGAGGAAACGAACGTGCCTCGTAATACTTAGCAACTGATGCGGATCGAACAAGAGGCAGATCGTCGCACACTTCGAGGCGCGGATCCGACCGCCGGAACGAGGCGTCCCACCGCCGCAGGACGCGAGCACTTACAGTCTTCCCTGGTCTGCACTTAGTGAGGCGATCGGGGGATCATGACATCCCCCCCGATGCCCCGCAACCGCGTTGCGGCAAATTGTCGCACAACGCAATCCCAAGCCAACTCAACGACGCGCGAGGACTACCTCGGCATCCCCGGCATTCCTCCGCCCGGGGCGCCGCCGCCCATTCCACCGCCGAGCGCACCCAGGATCGACATGAGCGCCTGGTCGAACTCCTGCTGCGAGTTTGCCTGGAGCAACTGATCCGCGACGCCCTCGACCATGCCCGCCATCCCGGTGAACATCATCTTCTGCTGCGGATCCATCTTCAGCTGCTCGTCCATCTCGGCAAGCGACTGCTCGAAGTCGGCTTTCCAGGTATCGGCCATCTCCTTCGGAACCCAGCGGCCCTCGACCTTCGTCATGGCGAGCTCTTCCTTCTCGCCGTCGGCCGTCTGGACTTCGACAGTCGCCGAATCGCCCGACTCCTTGAGCACCTTGGTCTTGAGATTGCGGTACTGCAGCAGCTCACCCGCCGGCGAGTCGCCCGGCACGTCCGCCGGAATCATGTCGAGAAGCCCTTCGATTCCCTGCGAGAGGAACTTCTCGACGTCGAGCGAAGCCAGACCGTCGAGCGTCTTGATGTCGCTGTCGAGGATCGTCGAGAGCGCCTTCATCGTCTTGTTCCAGTCGGCCTTCTGCTCTTCGATCGAGAGCCCCTGTCCCGCCATCATCGCGCCGAGCATCTGGCTCCCGAAGATGTACTCGCTCTTCTCCGTCATCACCTGGACGAGCTTGTTCGCGACCGAGAAGCCCTTGTCCCACACGGTCGCGTCCATCGTGGTGCCGAAGGTCTTCAGGAACGTCTGGACGTCGTCGCGGTAGCTCGCGGGCAGCCCCTTCCAGGCGCCGACGAGATCGCCCTCCGCCATCGAGACGAGCATCGCGTCCGGCCCGTCGCCTCCTTGGCCCTTCGAAGACGCGCTCTTCGAGCTTTGGGCGCCGCCACCGGAATCACCGGCATCCGACGAGCCCTCGTCCTTGCCGCCGCACCCCGTGAGCAGGGCCAACAGCATCACCAGTACGAGCACGAGCAACCCATGGATCTTCGAGGAGTGCTTCATCCGACTTCTCCGTGGTCTCGGTTTGTGGAGGGGGCGACGGACTGCGACCGGCAGCCGGCGCGAATGGCCCAACCATACAATTCACTCGGGGAGCAACCGAGCCCGACCCTCTCCAATCGAGAACAAACGAGCTAACAATCACGCAAATAACAACTTATGCGCGCGATATCTAGCTCCCCGGACAGCTGGGGACCGCGGGGGGCGGTCCACCGGACCGGCTCCCTTGATTTTCTGGGCGCTGGATCGTCGACGACCCGCGGGACCCGGATTAGAATAGGGTTTTCCGGTTCGGGCTGATCCCGCGACAGGGTCGAGAAGATTTTGGGAATCCGCGCCCGGAGGCCGTCGTGAGCGCTTGCTCCGGCACTTCCGGCCCGCGAAACGCTCTCCAACTCACCTGATCGCGTCCACCCGACGGAATCCGCGGTGCCTGCGGAACCGACGTTGTCCGCAGACCCGCTATTGGGTGTAACCGTCTTCATTTCTCAGGACCGGGGCGCCGCAAACAGGGCGCCCACCAGCACTTGGGGGTAAATCGGGTATGAACAGACGCCTGTCCTCTTCCACCGCTCTCGCGCTTTTCGCGGGTGCCGCGCTCTTCTTGACGATCGCGACCCCGACGATGGCGCAGCCGCAGAACGCGGCGCACGCCGTGACCATGCCGCCCGTTCGCGTCGATCCCGTTCCCGGTTACGCGACCGGCAACGACGCCGTGAAGTGCAGCCGGGTGTTCATCGCCGGCGACGCCGTCTTCGGCGCGTCCGAGATCCCGGGCACGTCGAACCCGGTCCAGCTCCTCGTCTCGAGCCAGACCGCGCCGTTCAACGTCTTCCGCATGGACGACAACTGCAACGTCCTCTCCAGCTGGTCGACGGCCGTGGCCAACGTCCAGAGCCTCACCGGCATGGAGTTCGACTCGCAGACCGGAAACACGATCTGGATGGTGCAGACCGCGCCGAACCCGATTCAGGTCCTCGAGTTCACCGCCGGCACCGGCGTCGCCACCGGCCGCACGTGCCCGCTCAACGAGTTCAGCACGGTCGGTCCGCTCGCTCTCAACCGAAACAGCGGCATCCCGAACGACTTCTACTTCGGGAACATCGCGACCGACCTCATCAAGCAGGTCGACCTCACGACGTGCACCTTCGGCTGCACGTTCTCGAACCCGGACAACGCCGGATCCGGCGCGTTCGGTAACGGTCTCGATGATGCCGTCGACGTCAGCTGTGGCGCCGACCTCGTCGTCAGCAGTGGAACGATCGGCGAAGGCCAGGTCGTGCGCGCCGGCCAGTACGACTGCGGCGGCACCGGCTGCCCGGACACGTGGGACTTCCTGAGCACCGTGTCGCCGGCCGGCTCGGTCTTCATCCAGAGCTTCATCGAGTTCGTCGACTCGCAGGGCGAGACGCTCATCGCGCTGAACGACGGAATCATCAACGAGTTCTTCATCATCCGCAACGTGCCGGGCGTCAACGACTGCCAGGGCCAGGACGGCGAAGACCTCTTCCTCATCAACCTGCAGACGGGCGGCAACGACAACACGATCAACGTCAACGCCAACCAGTTCTTCCAGGTCAACTCGAGGAAGCCGGCCGCGGGCGGCAACGGCAAGTTCACGATGAACATGAACGCCGGTGGTCCGAACGCGAGCACCATCACGAGCCTGCCCGCGCAGCTCGGAAACATCTGCTTCCCGGTCGTCGACAGCATTCCGGCGACGCAGATGGTCAACATGAACAACATCGGCCGTACGAACCGGCTCGGCGCCACGAACTACTTCGGCGCCCCGCAGGCGAACCCGACGCGCGCTCCGAGCGTGGTCTTCGTCAACGGCTCCGGCGACCCGACGAACATGCCGGCCGGATCGTGCTGGACGCTGCAGGGAATCATGTTCAACCCGGGCTCGACCAGCCCGAAGGGTGTCAGCGTCTCGAACGCGATCTTCGTCCAGGTCGAATAGGTTCGATCGGAGACGATTCGTCGAAATCGGCGGGGCGTCTCGGCAACACGAATACCGAGGAGGGGAGCCCGAAAGCGGGCTCCCCTCTTTTTTTTCCGGCGGGGACGGTCGCGTCATCAGGAGCGCCGGCCGCCTGTCGTCGAGCGGTTGGCCCAACGCAGCCGAGCCGCAAACGTATGCAGGCGGTGGATTCAGCCCAAGCTGGGGCTATACTCTTGCGTACTTTCAGCGAAACCGATTCCCTCGAGCTCAGAACCGAGATCGCCATGAGAACCCTCGTCGCCTTGCTCTTGAGTCTTTCCCTCGCGCTGCTGATCGGATGCGGCGGCGGGGACACCGGCTCGGCCGATGCCGCTTCCGGCACGCCCGACGGCACGTCCCATAGTGGCACCGCCGATACGGGTGACGATCCGACCCCGGGCGCCGAGACCACGTCGGCCTCGCGATCCGGCGACGCCGATCTCGAAAAGTCGTCGTCGGAGAACACGAACGCCGCACCGGAGAACGAAGGCGACGGAAGCCCCCCGCTGATCAAGTTCAAGGACAAGTTCTACGACTTCGGCACGCAGTACAACACGGCGACACTCCGGACGACCTTCAGCTTCACGAACGAAGGCGGGAGCGATCTGATCATCGAGCGCCTCAAGTCCTCGTGCAGCTCGTGCACGGTCGCCGAGTACTCGAAGGAGCCGATCCCTCCGGGCGGCACCGGCTACGTGAAGATCCAGCTCGTCTCGGATGACGTCGGCAAGCGCCGCAAGTCGGTCGACGTCTACTGCAACGGTTCCCCCCACGAGAACGGCCGTCCGGTCCGCCTCATGGTCGAGGTCAACTTCAAGAAGTGGTTCTGGATCGAGCCCGCATCGACGATCAACATGGGCAAGATCATGCAGGGCGAATCGTTCCCCACGCATCGCGTCCAGGTCTCCTGGCTCGCCGAACGGGACATGACCCTCGAGGTAAGCACGTTCCCGGAAGGGCTCGTTCACGTCAAGCGCACTCCCTTCGACGCCGGCCTCAAGAAGGGCGAGAACTTCGAGGTGTCGTTCGGCGACTCCGATGAGCTTCTCGAGCGGAGCGGCGGCTCGTTCGTCAGCGCCTCGCTCAACGTCCTGAGCTCGATCCCGGAGATGGGAAACAAGACGATTCGCTTCACCGGCACGATCCACGAAGACGTCGTCGTCACGCCGCGCCGAGTCGTCATGAAGAAAGGCGCCACGCCCAAGGCCGTGGTGAAGCTCGCGGCCGCACCGAACTACGGCCTCACGCTCGACAAGACCGAGTGCACGATCAACGCCCTCGACGTTTCGATCCAGGTCGTCGCCGAGGGCTCGTACTACAAGGTCACTCTCGCGCCCCGCGACGGAGCCGACCTCGAGGCGACGACCGGCGAGCTCTCGCTCTTCACGAACTACGAGCGGCGCCCGGTGTTCAAGGTCCCGATCGAGATCCTCGACTGACCGGCCGCTACTGGCCGCGCCGTCTTCCGATCAAGAGTGCGGCACGAGATGCGTGGCGACATCCGTCGAGTACGCCTTGAGCGCGGGAATCGCCCCGGCGAGCGCACCGAGCGCGACCATTCCGATCGGTACCCAGACGAAGCTCGGGTGAAAGGCGAAGACCTCGAGCACGACGCCCGTCTGCGCGCGCACCACCTTTGCGGCAATCCCCAGCGCGACCCCGTACACACCGAAGCCGAGAACGGCCCCGAGTCCGCCGAGGACCGCGGCCTCCGAGACGATCGCCGTGAACACGAGTGAACGCCTCGCGCCGAGCGAGCGCAGGATGGCGAGCTCGCGCCGGCGCTCGTTGATCGTGTTGTAGAGGCTCGCGAGGATCCCGCCCGCGGCCACCGCAACGACCAGGTACGACACGAGCGCGAAGACCCGGTGCACCCAGCCGAGCTTCTCGAACAGCTCCGCCATCACGCGGCCGATCGGGTAGGCGAGGGTCGCCGCGTTTCCCTGCCGATTGACGGTCATGGCCAGGTCGAAGCCGAAGCGCGGGTTCTTGAGCTTCAGCATCACCGCGCTGACTTCCTTGTGCTCGTCCGGGATCGATTCGCCGGAACGCGGCTCGTAGATCTCGCCGGTGCCCCGCAGCACGTGCCCCTCCATCCGGAACACGCCTTCGATCGGAATCCAGATCACACGATCCGACGGCGAGTTCGTCGGTTCGAGGATCCCGACCACGGTGTACTCCTCGGCGTGCTCGGCCGTGGGGTCGAAGACCACGCCGTGGTATGGATGGAAGATGTCGCCGATGCGCAGTCCGGTCTCGCGCGCGACGCTGCTGCCGAGGACGGCTTCGGCGTATCTCGGCTCGAAGAGATTGCCCTCGGCGAGCGAGTACACCCGACGCGAAGAGCTCTCACCCGGCGATGACGGCTCGAACAGCTCGGCCGTCGTTCCCACGATGCGGAAGCCGTAGAAGTTGTCGCCGGTCGCATAGGGAATCGCGCGCGCCACGCGCGGATCGTCCGCGATCTCGCGATAGAGCGTCCACGGGATGTTCCCCGGCGAGGTCTCGAGGTGGAAGACGGTGTTCAGCACGAGCTGCAGCTCACTGCCCCGCGCGCCGAGCACCGCGTCGAACCCGACCGGCCCTCCGGCGAAGGCTTCGCGCGCCTGCCGCTGGATGCTGAACACGCTCATGACGAGCCCGCTCGCCAGGGCGGCAGCGGCGATCGTCACCGCCGACGCGAAGAGGTGATGGCGCAGCCCCCGCCGCACCATCAACGCGATCGCCGAGATCGATTGCATCATGCCGCCCCCTCGCTCGGTAGGAGCGCGCGATTGATGTCGGCGAAGTCGCGGACGTCCTCGAAGCGGTCGAGAACCGAGCGGTCGTGACTGACGAGCAGCAACGCCGACTCGTTCTCGCGGCATACTTCGCGGATGAGCTCGAGCGAGTCGCGGGCCGAGCGCGGGTCGAGGTTCCCCGTCGGCTCATCGGCCAGCACGAGACGCGGGCGATTCGCGACGGCTCGCGCCACCGCGACGCGCTGCTGCTGCCCGACCGAGAGCTGCGCCGGCCGGTCGTGGGTCCGATCCGAGAGTCCGACACGCTCGAGGAGCTCGCGGGCTCGCGATCGATCCGGACCGGGGCCGAACTGCATCCCGAGGAGCACGTTCTCGAGCGCGGTGTAACCCTGGAGCAGATGGAACGTCTGGAACACGTATCCGAAATGATCGGCACGAAACCGATCGAGCCGGCCTTCCGAGAGCCCCGTGAGCTCGGTGTCCTCGAAGCGCACGGATCCGGTATCCGGCCGCAGAATCCCCGCAATGAGGTTCAAGAACGTGGTCTTCCCCGATCCGCTCCCGCCGTGCAGCGCGACCTGGTCTCCCCGGTCGAGTGCGAGCTCCGGCACGTCCACGACGAGGCGGCCCTCGCCACGCGGCGAGCGAAACCGCTTCGTCAGCTTCTCGGCCTCGAGGAGCGCCACGGCGCCTCCATTCTGGTGACCCACGTCCCGTTTCGCCGCTCCCGGACACATTTCCCGGGCTCGAACTGGAGAATTCTAGCTTGGTGCCGATCAAGATCCACGGGGGGCCGTTTCGCCCCGGCGCGCGGACATCCCCCCCTGGAACGTGGTACGATTCGGGCATGGCCGGCTCGCGGGCCGGCTGCTCGATCCTCCGCGGCTCACACACCGTGGCATACAACGAGGTCGATTCGCCATGAAGAAAGTCACGACGACCCCCGCCCGTCTCGCGGCGCTCCTTCTCACGGGGATCGCGGCTCTGCCGCTGCTCGTCCCCTCGTTCGCCACCCGTGTGTCCGGCGCCGAGCCGCCCGAGGCGACGACTCCCGCATCCGCGGCCCCCGAAGACGAGGAGCTCGAATTCGAAACCCTCATGGGCTTCGAGTACGAACAGGGCAAGCCCCTCCCCGACAACATCAAGAAGTACGACGGCAAAGAGATCGTCATCAAGGGCTACATGGACACGTACACCCAGGAGAACTCCCGCGAGTTCTACCTGATGTCGGCCTCGTGCGCCTGCGACGGCGAAGTCAAGCTGAACCACTTCATCGACGTCCGACTCGACGACCAGGTCGTCGGCTATCGGCCCGGCCTCATCACGGTGCGCGGGAAGTTCATCGTAAAGGAGGTCGAGGAGGACGGCTTCATCGTGAGCCTCTTCCAGATCGAGGGAAGGATCGAGTAGCCGGTGATCCCGACCGACGGACGGATCCCCACGCGAGACACGACGCGCCTTTCGCCCGGCATGCATGCCTGGCTCCCCGCGCTCGTGGCCGGCTTCATCGCGCTTCTCTGCGCCGCGACGTTCGCGCGCCCGCAAGACACCGAGAAGGAAGACGAGCTCGATCGCCTGCTGCGTGTCGCTCGCACCGGCTCCCCCGCCGTCCGGCCCCAGGCCGCCGACCGCATCCTCACCCTCGATGCCAAGTCGCTCGAGCGGCTCGCTGCACGCACGGCAACGCGCGAGCAGCTCGTCGAGCTCGGTTCCAACGTGGTCGAGATCCTCGGCGAGACCGGCATTCCCGTCGTCCGCAAGCGGCTCTGGGCGGCGCTCGAAGATCCGGACTTCCCGTGGCGACCGGCCGCCGCCCGGTCCCTCGCGCGCTCAGCTGTAGCCAGCGAGACCCAGCGGTTCACGAAGCTTCTCGAGGATCGGCTCGGTGCCGTCCGCGTTGCCGCCGTCCTCGGCGTCGAACGACTCGACTCCAAGGACGCCGGCCGTCAGCTCCGCTTGATGTTCGACGACCCGGACGACCGCGTGCGCCGCGCCGCAGCACGACTGCTCGACACCTGGGGGCACCGGAAGTCGCTCTACTGGATCGCCGTCGATCTCGAACGGTCCGATCGCTTCTTCTTCGTCGAGACCGGCCGCCGGGCGCGGTTCGAGGCCATGCAGATCCTCGAAGAACGGCTCGGCGAGTCGATCGGCTACAACCCGGCAGACGCGCCTGACTCGCCGACGAACCAGGCGGCCATCCTGGCGCTCCGGAAGCGCCTCGACAAGCTCACCGGTGGCGGGCACCCGCCGTTCTCACCGCAGGTTCTCGCGGGAGGCCCGATCGAAGGAAACGTGCTCGGGCTCGAGATCCGATCCTGTCGCAAGGGAGAGATCTTCCTCCGCTGGAACCTCGACGATACGCTCCTCGTCGGACATGGCCGGCCCGCTCGCATTCGTCTGCCCGAAGGCACGACCGCACGGCTGATCGAGTCGTCGGGAGGCCACCTCGCCCGAACCGATCGGCCTCTCTACGGATCCCCCGGTTGCGACGTCGAGCAGTTCTACCGCAATGCGCCGAAGGCCGGTGAGGCCGGAGGCTCCGGAGTCCAGAGCCACGTGGTGTCCAAGGGGCCGGAGCCGGTCGCCTCCCTCCGTCCCGAGTCGCTCGACGCGCTGGTGCGTGAGCTCGTCGCGACGATCCCCGAGGTCGCCGTGGCGATCGACTCCAAGACCGACGCGAAGAAGGCGACCGAGCCGTCCGAGAAAGCCGCCGGTTCGAACGCGAAGCCCGAGAAGAAGAAGGCCGAGGCGAAGTCGGACAAGCGCAAGAAGCCCGCACCCGACCCCCGACTCGTGGACCTCAAGCGCCGCGTCATCGAGGCCCTGTCTTCGGTGGGTGGCCCGCTCGAAGCCGCCGACGACGACGATAAGGCCGACGCGGCGAAGGAAGGCGCACCGAAGAAGTAGTCGCACGGGGAAAGCGGACCTACACGCACGGGCAACGCACGCGTCCCGCGGTCGTCTCCGAGTCGAGCTCTACTTCTTCGCTTTCGCGCCGAGGCTCTCGCCGGCCGAGACGATGAACGATTCGACTTCGCCCAGCCACTCGTCCCGGAACAGGTAGCTACCGTCGCCGTGCTCGCCGACCGTCTCGACGAATTTCTTCGGACCGGGGGCGGCTTCGTAGAGCCTCCGCGCCTGCTCGATCGGAATCAGCCGGTCCCCCGCGCTGTGGAACACGAGGAACGGGATGTCGACGCCGCCGATCTTCGAGACGCTGTCGTAGTCGATCCGCAGGATGTAGCGGACCGGCAGCCACGGATAGGTCTCTCGTCCGACGTCGAGCATGGACGAGAACGCCGAATCGATCACGAGCGCGGCGAGCTCTCGGCGACACGCCAGCTCCACGGCAATCGCGGCCCCGAGCGAGACACCGAACGCCACGATCTGCTCCGACCGGTAGCCGCGCTCGCGGAGCCAGTCGTACGCGGCTTCGGAATCTCGGTACGTCCCCTCTTCGTCTGGCTTTCCTTCGCTGCGACCGTAGCCGCGGTAGTCGAAGATCAGGAACGACTGCCCCATCCGGGTGATGGCCTCGGCGTGACCGAGACGATCCTCGATCGAGCCCGCGTTCCCGTGGCACATGAGCACGACGCGCTCGGCCCTCTCGACCGGGAAGTACCAGGCGTGGATGCGCACGCCGTCCGACGTCACCAGCGTCAGGTCCTCGTACTCGAGCCCGAGATCCTCGGGTCGGGCGCCGGAAGGACGACTCGGATGGTAGACGAGCCGACGCTGCCCCAGGAAGGCCAGGAGGCAGATGGCCAGGTACAGCGCAGCGATGCCGAGGATCAGCGGTATCATGAATTTCACGAGTGCCCGTCCATGGACTCCGAGGATCGGCCGGGGCGAGACGCTGTCCGCGAGGCTTCGGGTGGCACCCGGCTCCCGGCATCTCGATGCCGTCGAAGCCGGATACGCACGCCCGCGAGACTCGGCCACGACGCGCCGCCCGACGCGGGGCCGGCGTCCATGATAGATTTCGCAGCCCTTCTTTCGGCAATCCGACCGAGCGCGCTCGACCGCCCCCTGTCGCATGATCGCGAACAAGATGGCCCCGCAGCGGGGGCCAATGACGCCTCATTTTGATCGAGTCCGCCACAAGCACCTTCAAGGATGGAAGTTGCCGGCCGAGACCGGAGCATTTCTCGCGGAACTCTCACGCGGGCCCGCTCTTGACGCATCGCCCGGTCCCGGGCAAAATCAGGCAGCCGTTTCGGTAGGGTGCTTCCGGCCCTCTGCCGTACGGAGCGCACGCGTCAAAGGAGACCGTCGACGGGGATTGCTTCCCCTGTGCCGCAGCTGACGATCGATATCATCGGAGGGAGATGGACCGCATGATGCTTCCCGGCTTTGCGTATATCCCGATCCGCCTCTTCGCCCTTCTCGCCTTGCTCCTCGCCATCGCCCTCCCTTTCGCGGACGCCCGGGCCAACGAGCCCATCGACTTCCGCGCGGCGCGCACGTTCGGCGCCAAGGAAGGCCCGATCGCGATCGCAGCCGGAAACCTGGGCGGAAACGTGGCCGCCGAGATCGTCGTGGCCAACCACGATGACGATTCGATCACCGTGTATCCCGCGGACGGCGAAGGCGGATTCGGACGACCGAGCCGGTACGAGGTGGGACGCGGACCGACCGCGCTCGTCCTCGACGACTTCGATCAGGACGGCGACCTCGATGCCGTGGTCGCGTGCTTCCGGAACGACTGCCTCGACATCCTCTATGGCAACGGCCAGGGCGGATTCGAGCGCGAGGTCGTGAGCGTCCCGGCCGGGAACGGCCCGACCTCTCTCACCAAGGGAGATTTCGACGAGGACGGCAACGTCGACATCGCGGTGGTGAGCTACCGCAGCGGCGACCTCCACGTCATGTTCGGCGACGGCGCGGGCGCATTCCCGCGGGTCGACCGTTACGCGACCGGCATCACGGCGCAGGCCGTCGTCGCCGGTGACTTCCAGGACAAAGGACACCTCGACCTCGTTCTCGCCCACCACGGCGAGAACCGCGTCACGCTGTTCGTCGGCGACGGCACCGGAAGCTTCGTCACGGACGTCTCGATCGACGTGGGCATCAACCCCCGCGCGATCCTGCCGGCCGACCTCGACGGAGACCGACTCCTCGACCTCGCCGTCCCCAACGAGACGAGTGGCGACATCTCGGTCGTCTACGCGGACGGCAAGGGCGGATTCGGCGACGCGATCGCGTTCGAGACCGGGCCCGGCGCGCTGGCCGCGGCCACCGGCGACATCGACGAGGACGGGACGCTCGACCTGCTCGTGGCCAACAAGGAAAACGATTCGCTCTCGGTCCTGCTGAGCAACGGCGACGGAGGATTCCTTTCCGGCACGACGATCGGCGTCGGCGAACGCCCCTCGGCGCTCGTCTGCGAGGACTTCGACCGGGACGGGCACATCGACGTGGCGGTCGCCCAGTACCGCTCGCAGAACATCCTCGTGCTGTACGGCAACGGAAACGGCACGTTCCACCTGCCGGATCGCTACGGCATGGAGGACAACCCCCCTACCGTATGCACGGGCGACTTCAACGAGGACGGGCTCGCCGACCTCGCGACCGCCAACAAGTTCAGCAACAACGTCGTCATCCTGCTCGGTCGCGGCGACGGCACCTTCGGCGATCGACGCGTGTACGCGGCCGGCGACGGAGCCCGAACGCTCGTCATCGAGGACTTCGATCGCGACGGACATCAGGACATCGCCATCTCGAACCGCTTCGACAAGACGGTGACGACGCTGCGAGGCGACGGTACCGGTCGATTCGAATACGGCGGATCGTTCGAGGTCGGGGCGGCCCCGCGCGGCATGACGTCCGGCGACTTCAACGCCGACGGTCACGTCGACCTGGTGACCGCCAATCACCTCACCGACGACGTCTCGCTGCTCGCCGGCGACGGCAACGGATCGTTCGACCTCGCGGCGAAGGTCCAGGTCGGGAACTCGCCGGCCAACGTCGCGACGGGTGACGTGGACGCCGACGGACACCTCGACGTGGTCGTCACGAACTACCTCTCGCAGACGATCACCGTTCTCTACGGTGACGGCAAGGGACGCTCGCACGCTCGCGACGACATCCACATGGGTGACGCCGTCTGGGGCCTCGCGGTGCGCGACCTCGACAAGGACGGAAACGACGACATCCTGGTCAGCCGATTCTTCTCGGAACAGATCGTGGTCGTCCACGGCGCGGCGCCCGGAC
>CAZQZX010000168.1:0-15590 GCA_964597885.1 uncultured Planctomycetota bacterium | reverse complement strand
TGGTGACGCAGATCACGGTCCCGTTGCCGGGGGCCGAATCGAACAGCGGGTAAACGAGCGCGCTACCGGGCTGCAGGTGAGCCGGCTGAGCGGACGCCGCCGCCGTCAGGAGCATGGCCGCCAAAAGCGCCATGGCGACTTTCTTCATGCCACACATAGAGAGATCCTCCTAGACGATTGTGATTCACAGACAGAATCAGATTTCAGACATAGAAACCGGTGTTCCGATTCACCGGCGTTGGATTCGATTGTTATGGAACCGCTACTCGAGGTCGTCGTCGACAAGCTCGTCCCCGGCGTTGACCATGCTGGGCTTGACGAACTTCCGGAACCAGGTGTCATCCGCCCGGACCCACAGGTCCTCCATGACGTGCTCCTTCGGTTCCGACTTCTCGAACAGCGGGTGATTCGCTTTCCACGTGTAGTGGACGAGAGCTCGCGCTTCGTCCCCCTCGATCTCGATCGAGCGGATGTCGTACGTGTAGTAGTTCACGAAGCCCTTCGCTCCGACGAACGCCGGCCTCGTAATCGACTCACGGATCTCCGGGGACATCAGGTCGTAGATCGTCACGTAGTCGCCTTTGATGCGACACTCCCAGAACTCCGTCATCCTTCCGGTCAGCTCGGCGACTTCGCCGCGCTCCGTTGATGGAGTCGAAGAGAACAAGACGACCGACGTGCTCCCGAAGAC
This sequence comes from uncultured Planctomycetota bacterium, assembly GCA_964597885.1. GTDB lineage: Bacteria > Planctomycetota > JACOTG01 > JACOTG01 > JAUIME01 > CAZQZX01. The sequence goes on along the minus strand of CAZQZX010000168.1, from coordinate 14,899 downwards.
CACGACGAACGCGAATAGCCAGATCAACCTCGCCCGCTTCATGTCCCGCATTCCCTCCCAAACGTTCCGTTTCAAGAAGGCCGACCCCGCGTCGCTTTGACCAGGGTCACGCGCTCTCTATCGCAAGGACCATTCCAACGAGACCCCACGAAATCACGAATCCTTCAACACCGAGGCGTACAACACGTTAGGATCAGCCCTGGAGAAACCGGTTCCAAGACGGAGCGAGAGATTCGTCGAGAAAACACGACAGGTAGAGAGTGACGCGTTCATTTGCCTGAACGGGACTCTCAGATCGAGCGAGAGCGCTCAACCCTCAACGCGGCAAGGGACAGCAACAGGCGAAGTCACGTGAAGCGAACGTCGCGAAACGAGAAGCGGTCTCGATGCGAAGTCGCGATGTGAGGGGAGGGGAATGCAGGCCGCAAACGCTGTGGCGCGGCTCGTAAGACACTGTGGCTCGAGAGTCGCGAAGGGGGCCGGAAGCCACGAGGGAGCTCGAAGGCCGCGAGGAGGGTAACTGGGGGGAGGCGAACCGCCGCCGAGCCACGAGGCGGCTCGGCGGCGGGATCGAAGGTCTAGCCGAAGAGGTTGTCGAGGCGTTCCTTCGCGTTGGCCGCGAAGTCGTCGGCAATCGCCTCGTAACCCGAGTTGCTGTCCTGAAGCTGTTCCAGGACGTCCGCGATCTTCTTGGCTGCCTCCTGCGAGTAGAGGCGGACCAGTCCGAGCGTGGTTCGGTCGTCGAAGATCACGGTCAGCAGGACGCGATCCGATACGAGCGTCAGCTGGATGTTCTCGCGACGCCCCTGGTGATAGAGGACCGAGAACTCGTCTTCTCCAAGAAGCTTGGCGATCTCCTTGGTGGCACCGTAGCCGCCCGCGACCAGCGCCGAAATCGTGTCATCGTCAAAGGAGAACGCCTCTCCTTGCTGCGTGACGAGGTAGCCGTCCTTGTCGACCAGCAAAGCGCACTTCGCGCCCGAGAGCGACAAGAACTCTCGCAAGATGGAATCCAGCCGAACGGAGTCCTGCGCTCCGAGAGCCAGCCATCGTTTCTGTCCGATTCGCTCCTCGTGAATCGACATGCATCCTCCTTCGGGTGAGGTCCGTCATCCAGTCGTTGATCCGGGGCACCACCCAGCAGTGTTCAGATCAGGAAATACCAGGCTGCCGCGCCAGCCGCCACGACCGCGAGCGTCGCCGACAGGAGAACCAGTCGAGCCGAGCCACCGCCCGACTGCGCGGGCATGGCCTTCTTCTTCGCTGTCGTCGGAGCGGGACGCGCTTTGCGCTTCGCCGTGGTGGTCGCAGGCTTTGCGGCCGTCTTGGTGCGCGTTGCCGTTCGGGTACTCGGTCGAGCGGCCTTTCGCTGCGTCGTCGTCGACGCGGCAGGGCGCTGCGAGGTCTTCGGTCGCGCCTTCACGGCGGCAGCGGCCGGGGCCTTCGAGGGCGCGGGGGAGTCCGACGATCCGTTGCTCGCAGCGGGTCGCGAGCCGGAAGACGGGGCTGCGGGTCGAGATCCGCTATCGCTCGCTGCGGTGGCCGGAGCCGCCTCGCTACCGGCCGGCGGCTGCAGATCCAGGTTCTGGATCACGAGGCCGGCCAGGCACTTCAGCGTGTCCATGACGCCCTGGCCTTCGCACGCGACTCCCTCGAAGCAGGGCACACCGCGCGGGTTCAGCTTCTTGTTGATCTCGTCGACGCTCAGCGCATCCGGGCGATCGCGCTTGTTGTACTGCAGGACGATCGGAAGGTCCTTCACGTCCCGTCCGTACTCACGAAGGTTCTCCTCGAGGTTCCGGAGCGACTCGAGGTTCTCTTCCATCTTGTCCTTACCGGAGTCGGCGACGAAGATCACGCCGTCCACACCGCGCAGAACGAGCTTTCGCGTCGAGTTGTAGTAGACCTGTCCCGGGACGGTGTAGAGCTGGAACTTCGTGTTCATGCCACGGATGTTTCCGAGGTTCAGCGGCATGAAGTCGAAGAACAGCGTGCGATCGCCCTCGGTAGCGATACACGTCAGCTCACCCTTGTGCTCGCGAGGAGTCTTCTCGTGGAGGATCTCCAGGTTCGTCGTCTTCCCGCTCATGCCGGGACCGTAGTAGACGATCTTGCACGCAATCTCACGTCGAGCGAAGTTGATCTGCACTGTGCCTTCCTCTCGTAATCAGCCGCCCGAAGGCGCCTCCACTTCTCGGACCACCTATATAGCGATTCGACTCGCTCGCTCGATACGGCGCGCGGACGACTGGATCTCGAGCATCGCCTGCTCGGGATCCACGCTGAGCTGCGTGATGACGACGAGATACGCCACCGAAAGCTCGACGAAAATCATCCTTCCGCAGTCCGCGGTCAGAACGAACTGCTCGAATCCGGGGATCGAAAGCCCCTCGAGCGCTCGCGCCGATTCGCGGATCACCTTCTGAGCAAGGGCCGCAACCCGTTCCTCGTGAAACTCCACCCGGGACGCGCTCGCGATGGGGATGCCGTCTCGCGTCACGACCAGGCTGCCGCGCGCGCCGACCCTCAGGTTGAGCTCTTCCAGAATGGCTCGCATCTGTTTTCTCCTAGCCCCCGAGCGTGCTTACCGGCACCGACAAGACACGCTCGCGAACCGTCGCCAGGTTCATCGAATCGTCGCCTCGGAGCGCCACGAGGCGCTTCCCGAAGCAGAAGAACAGGACATGGCCCCATGGTCCCGACAGCTGACCGTGACGCAGGTTCCCCATGTCCATTTCGAGCAAGGAGTCCCCGGCGAGGGTCGCCACGAACGCGGCAAGCCCATCGAGATCCGCGGGAGCTTCGCCTTCGTCTCGACTGACGCTCGTCAAACCGAACTGGATGACTTCTTCCACGCCGTCGAAGGTGCGAAGCTCTTCGATGAGCCCTTCGAGGACGGGGGATCGGGTCTCTCTTCGCCCGGTACCGTTCGTCGAAAACAGCGTCGCGAGATCCTCGGTCGCCGCCGATCCCGAATGTGCGGTCTCCTGGATCCGCTCGGTCAAGGTCGCGAGCGTCGGGTCCGCGCCGGACCCTTCGACGATCCAGTCGAGATGCGCTCGCGCGTGATGGCTGGCGCCGATCTCGGCGTACAGCTCGGCAAGCAGGCGTCGCGCCCGCATGTTCTCCGGGTTGAGCACGACGGCGCGTTCGAGCTGCTCGACGGCCTGCAGCCCATCGCGGGGGAGGCCGGTGCGGCGGAATCGCGCCACGCGGAGACGTCCCTCGACGAGGAACGCGTTTTCGTTCTGCGGGAAGCGCGCCGCGCAGTCCCGGCAGATTCGGATCGCCTCGTCTTCGTCCCCGATCTGCCTCAGCCGCTCGGCGAGTCGACCGTAGGCTTCCGGCGTCGGCGACGTCATCGTGTCCGCTTCCAGACGCGCGAGCTCCTCGCGGACCGCCGCCCGGCGCACACGCATGCCGAGCACCACGAGCCGTTCGGACCAGGGGAATCGCGCCTGCGCCTCTTCCAGGATCGGCAGGGCCTCTTCGGCGCCCTTCAGCGACAGAATGCGCTCACAGAGATTCTCGTAGCCGCGCGGCGTCGGTTCCGACTCCACGGCCTGCGAGATCTTCTTGATCTCCCTCCGGCGCTGTAAGCTCCTGACGATATTCAACCTGGCGAGTTCTCCGCAAGCAAGCAGGGCACGCACGACGAATCGTTTCGAATCGACTCGTCTTATCGGCAAGCCGGGGGTCGCATCTTGAATCGGGACCGCGGTCGCGGCCCGCGCCCGGCGATCTCAGGGCTCGAAGCAGTAGATTCGGTGATCGGAGCAGCCGACGTAGATGGCGCCGTAGGCCTCGAAGGGGGCGCTGCGAGGAGCGCCGTCGCACTCGCCGGTCCAGCGCGGCTCGAGCTCTTCGCGACCGACGCAGTGCAGCAGGCGGTCCTCTCCACCGACGTAGACCGCGCCTTCGTGGACCAGAGCGGGCGTCCGGATCGGAGCGCCCAAACGGACCGAGGCGAGCAGCTCACCGTCTTCGATGCGGATCCGCCTCAGCACGCCGTCGTCGCCGCCGATGTAGACATCCCCGCCGTCGATGGTCGGCGCGGGCAAGACGCTTCGTTCGGCGCGAACCGTCCACCGATGCTCGCCGGTGTTCTCGTCGAGTCCGACGATCCGACCGTCTTCCGTCGTAGCGACGAGGACTCCCTGGGGGGAGGCGCTCAGCGAGACGATCCCCGATCCGAAGTCGTGCTCGCGGACCAGCGCACCGGTCCGAGCACTCAGGAACGAGACGCGGCCGTCCATCGTTCCCGCGGCCACCAGGTCGCCGGAACGGAAGACACCCGAAATCAGCCGCCCGCCGAGGGAGGCCTCCCAGCGAATCGTGCCGCGGATCCGATCGACGGCATAGACGCGCGCCTTCGTGCAGCCGAAGTACGCGGTCGACTTCTCAACGAGAGGGCGGTGCTTCACGAAGCCGGCGGCCTCGACGTGCCACCGAACCTCGCCGGACTCTCGATCGAGCGCGTAGAGACGACGATCGTTTGCGCCGAAGTAAAGCATCCCGTCCTTCTCGACCAGCGGCGTCTCGACATCGCCGAGCGCGCTGACCTTTCGCTTCCAGAAGACCGTGGATTCCGTGGGATCGAGTGCATACACGCTCGCGTCGCGGCTTCCTATGTAGAGGACGCCGTCCACGGCCGCCGGCGTCGAAACCACCGGGCCCTCCGTCTCGAACTTCCATCGCGCCTGGCGATGCAGGACCACGCGCACCGTGTCGCGGCTCGTGTCGATCCATCGATCAACGAGCGGCGTGTGGCCGGCCAGCGAGAACGACAGGCGATTCTCGCGGCTCGTATCCACCAGGATCGCGCAGGGAGTCACATGCTCCTGCTCGTCTCCTTCGACCCGGACGACCGCGCCGGCCGGGCGCGATTCGATGCGCATCGGAAGGAGCGCATTGCGCGCGAACGGACTCTTGGGGTAGTCCTGGAGAAGCTCCTTCGTGAGCCGGAATCCGACGTCCCATGCCTCATCGCGGATCGCGTCCTGGCTGCGCCGGTAAAGGTCCTCGGCCTCCTCGAGATACTCGAGAAGGCGAGCCTTCTGGTTCTCCAGGTCGTTGTCCGCGATCCACTGTTCGTCGGGCGCGCGCTCGATCGACTGCTGGATGTGGATCAGTGCCTGGTCGAGGCGTCCTTCGTCGATGTGCTGAACCGCGACGTCGAGGCTATCGGCAGCCTCGGTCTCGCGATCCTTGCGACGAAGCGTCGCGTCGACGATCTCGTGATTTCGCTCGACTTCAATGCGACGGATCTCATCGTCCACGGATCGCACGACGGGAGCGAGCGGGAATCGTTCGGAAACGCGCTTGAGCTCCTCGATCGAGGTCTCCCGCGACGCGCCACCGGCGCCGACGCGCTCGAGGATCGACTTGATCGTGCTCTGCGCCCGCTTCGAGTACTGCGAGTAGCCGAGCCCGCCGAGCGCCACGGCGACCAGCACACCCGTGATCACGAGCATCCGACGGCGCCTTCCGCGTCGATCATGCCGCATCCGCTCGATGCGCTTGAGCTTGTCGGCGATGTCGAGCCGCTTGTGGTCGAGCGACAGGATCTTCTTGTAGATGGTTCGCGCGTCGTCCAGCTCACCCCGGGCAACGAGGAAGCTGCCGAGCTTCTCGTACTCGGCGATGGCTTCCGTCACGAGTCCGCGGTGAAGGAGCGAATCGATCATCTCGGACTTGATGCGGAGGTTGCCGTCCTCCAGCCGATCCAGCCGACGCAGGATCTCGACGGCTTTGTCGATCTGATCGGTCGACGCGAGCTTGCGGGTGAGGGCGATCGCCTCGTCGACGATCCCTTGCGTGGGGAGCGAGTGATCGGCGGCGTAGGTCAGGAAGAACTCGATCTTGCTTTCGGCAACGACGAGATCGCCCGGCACGAGCTCGAAAGCTCGCGAGACGTCATCGAACGCCGCCGCCACGTCGCCCTGCGTCACCCGAAGCTCGGAAGCATCGAGCAAGTGACGCGCGGCCTGATCCCGGTTTCCACGAGCCTCCTCAGCGCGCGCGAGCAACTCGTGAAGCTCGAGCCCACCGCCACCGCCAGCGGCCGCGAGCTCGAAGAATCGAACCGAGAGGTCGAGCTGGTTCTTGCGGAGGAACTTCTCTCCATGCCGCTTGAGGTCCGCGCTCGACATCGGAGCGATCCAGCCGCTCTCGGCCAGATGATCGACCGTCCGGCAGACCTCGAACTCCGAGAGGCCCGAGAGGCCGACGATCTCGCTGAGATCGCGCTGGTCGTCGACGAGACTGAGCACGAGGCGTTGCTTCCAGGGCGCGGGCTGACCGAGTTCCTGGCAACGCTCTGCATCCGCCTCGTAGACGAGGTCCAGGGACGGGATCTTCTTGCGCAGGATGGCCCATTCATCGATGCGCCGGGCTGCCTCGAGAACGATCCGATCCACGGGAACGCCGAGCGGGTCGAGCGTGGCGATCCCCCAGTGCTCGCGCACGTCGAAGGGGACGGGATGGAACTCGAAGGTGGCTTCCTTCAAGAAGAAGAGCGAGTAGATCTCCTCTTCGATGCATTCGCGGAGCGATTCGACGAGGACATGCTCGTCGAGGATGTCCATCTCGTGGAGCACGTCCACGAAGGTCGACCCCGACGTTCCGGCCTCGCAGAGAACGTGATCGTACTGCTCGTGATTGAGCTGATCCTGATGCAGGAGGCGCGCGAGCAGAGACTGGCCCAGCAACTCTTCGCCACCTGAAAGGGTGAGCCCGATCTGGGACCCATAGAACAGTCGAATCTCGGAGGATTCCGTGCGGATTTCGAGCGTGCCTTCACTGCCGTTGTTCTGCAAGACTTGCAGGACGCTGGCCAGGTCAATCCGCTCGAGATTGCCCTCGATGACTTTCTGTTCGTTTTCGAGACTGCCGGGAACACCCATGGGACGCGTTTCCTCTACTGGTCGGTCGGACTGTGTCGACGCGAAGACGTTGTCCCCTATCGGATGCGAGGGCGCAGAACCTTTGCGATTCCGGGGTGGGGCAAGTCGGGAAAGCGATGGGGGACCGAGACTCGGCTCAGAACTCGGTGAGTTCTTTCTCGATCTGAGAGCGATACGCGTGGCTGGCGTAGGTGGAGAAGAACTGCTGGAAGAACGCACGAGCTTCATCGCCTCGTTGCTGTCGCCGGAACAGCTCGAGAAGGAGGCTCAGATAGTCGTTCTTTCGCGGCCCCCGGGCGACGGCCTGCATCGCGTAGTCGGTGGCCTGCTCGAGGTTGAGCAGCGGCGTGTCCATCGAATGCAGAGTCGCCAGCCGGAAGTAGGGCTCCGGCAAGCTCTCGCAGGCACTCGCGGCAGCCTGATAGTCGTCGAGCGCGCCGCTGTAGTTCTCGTCCGACTCGTACAGAGCACCGCGTTCGAGGAGACTCTCGCAATCCGAAGGGTCGGCATCGATCCGCTCGGTCAGATCGTCCATCGACGCGCCGGAGCCGACGCCCGTGAAGCTCCGCACAAGGTCGATACCGCGACGGGCACCGGCACGAGCTCCCGACCCCGCGACTTCGAGCGCCGACTGCACCGTATTCAGCTGCCGCTTGACGTCGTCATCCAGGCGGTCGAGGCTCTGGCTCGCGTCCGAGAGCGGATTGAACCAGACGAGGAGCTCGCGCATGTTCGCGCGCTGGATTCCCTGGCTCTGCCGGAGCCGCAGCACACCACGGAGAAGATCACCCGTTTCGGGATCGAGCGGGTCGAGTGTCTCGGCTTCCTGCAGAGCGATCTGCGCCTGCCCGAGGTGGTCGCTCGTCAGGTCCGGGTCGTCGAGGTAATTGAGCGCGACGATCCGAAGCGCCTCGATCCGCGCCTCGGGAGGCGCGTCCGGATTGTCGACGACCGACTGCGCGCGACGAACCGCCTCGACGCGAGCCGAGGCCCCGCCTTCGCGCTTCGCATGGAAGTAGTAGAGGATGCGAGCCGAACGCGCCAGGGCAAGCGGATGCGCGGGATCGAGATCCAGCACGGCCTCGAGATCCTCGTCGGAGCGCTCGTAGTCCTGCTGCTCGAGGTAGAGCCGGGCGCGCGCCAGTCGGACCTCGACGTCTTCGGGCGCGAGCTCCATGCACGACGCATACGCCGTGAGAGCTTCATCCGTACGCCCGAGCTCCGCGAGCGCCCGCCCCTTCCAGAGGTATCCCTCGGACTTGCGCGGCTGCAGCTCGATCGCCAGGTCGAAGTGGTCGATCGCCGCCGCGTGATTGAGGCTCAGCGACTCGATCCGCCCCTCCTGGACGTGGAAGAGGTACTGGCTGCTCTTGGACTCCCCGCCACCCGTGAACACGAGATAGGCAATCACCGAGAGAAGCACCACGACCACAGGGACCGTTGCGTACAGGTAGCCTCGGTGCCGGCGGACCTTGTGGATCCCTCGCTCGAGGAACGAGGAACGTCGGGCCTGGACGGGATCGCGGCGCAGGAAACGATCGAGATCCGCGGCGAGATCTCGCGCGGACGTATACCGTCGCGCCGGCTCCTTGTGGAGGCACTTGAGCGTGATCGTCTCGAGGTCCTTCGGGATCGAGGGACGGATCTTCCTCGGCGGAACCGGCTCGTCGTCGACGATCATGCGGAGGATCGCCTGGAAGTTGTCCGACTCGAAGATCGGACGACCCGTCAGCATCTCGTAGAGGGTCGCGCCGAGGGAGTAGATGTCGCTCGCCGGGCCGATCTTGCTTCGTGAGCCGAGAGCTTGCTCGGGGCTCATGTACATCGGCGTGCCGACCAGCGTCCCGGACTCGGTGATCGTCCCGCCTTGCTCCATCTTGGCGAGGCCGAAGTCGGTGATCCTCACCTGGTCGCGCGCATCGATGATCAGGTTGGCGGGTTTGACGTCGCGGTGGATGATACCGGCCACGTGCGCGCACTCGAGCGCGTCGGCGACATCGCGGGCCAGGGTCGCCGCCTCATCCGGCTCGAACTCGCGGTCGCGCATCGTCGACTGGATGTCTTCTCCGTCGACGAGCTCCATCGCGTAGAAGTAGACGCCCTTGTCGCGACCGACGTGGTAGATCGGAACAATGTTGCGATGGTGGATCTGCGCGAGCGCCTCGGCTTCGCGGTGGAAGCGCTGCACGGTCTTTGGCTCGAGACCGAAGGCGGAGGAAAGGACCTTGACGGCGACAGAGCGGTTGAGCGACTCCTGGACCGCCGCAAAGACCGTCCCGGAGGCACCTCGGCCGATCTCGCGTTCGACGCGAAACTCGCCCAGCTTCCCGAATGGAAGCGCGTTGCCAGATTCCTCCTCCAGACCCACTCGCCACTCCGACCGATCGGTTGATGTGCCGACCGCATCGAGCGCACCTTCAAAAAAGGGGCAGGGGCCGGCAACGGGACCTACAAGTGTATCGCACCCCGAGAGGGTGTCCAAGCGTCCGAGAGAGCGGGCGGCCCAGGCCTTGAATAACGCAACGCCATGGGGATAATCCGCTTAAGATGAGCCCAGGACGACAGGCCCGGACTTGCGACAACCCGCCGCACCGGATCGAGCACCCCTCCTACGCTCCGGGGCGCGTCTCTTTCGCAGTCCCTCGACAAAACTTGCAAGGAAATCCAGAATCGGTTCAGGGTCCGGGGCGAGGAAGCGAACCTCGTTGCTCGCCTTTCCCGGCTTCCGAGAGCCCCATGCGCCCCTTCCAGGGCGTGAACACCTGAGAGGCAAGGCGGCGTCAGCGAGCATGTTCCGTCCACGATCATCCAAGAGCGAAACCCCGGAAGCCGCCAGGCTGGCGCGACTCCACGAGATCAGCAAGGCGCTGAACTCCGAGCTGGACCTCACCAAGCTCCTCAAGCTCATCATGGACAGCGTCATCGACCTGACGAGCGCCGAGCGGGGATTCATCATCTTGAACCAGGACGGCAAGGATCGCGTCGTCGTGGCCCGAAACATGGACCGCGAAGAAGTGCAGCGTCCGACCTTCAAGATCAGTCACTCGATCGTCGAGCAGGTCCGCCGCGACGGAAAGGCGGTCTTGACCAGCGACGCCCAGTCCGAGAAAGATCTCTCGGCGTTCCGAAGCGTGTCCGACCTGCAGCTTCGATCGATTCTCTGCGCCCCGTTTCGCCTCAAGGAAGAGGTCATCGGCGTCGTTTACCTCGATCACCGCTTCCAGAAGGACAACTTCACCGAGGAGGACCTGCACCTTCTCGACCAGTTCGGGGATCAGGCGGCCATCGCGATCGAGAACGCGCGACTCTACGAGGAAAACCAGCGCGCCAACCAGGAGCTCGAGCGGCTGAACGAAGAGCTCCAGGAGAAGGTGGAGACCCAGGAGCGCGAGATCGTCGAGATCCGGGAGCAGCTCCGGACGCGAGATCCGGACGCCGACACCGCCTACAAGTACGACTACGGCACGATTATCGGCCAATCGCCGGCCATCCGCCGGATCTTCGGGATGCTCGAGCGCGTGATCGACTCGACCTTACCCGTCGTTCTCCTCGGCGAGAGCGGAACCGGAAAGGAGCTGTTCGCGCGCGTGGTCCACGCCAACGGTCCTCGCAAGGATCAGCCATTCGTCACCGAGAACTGCGGCGCGATCCCCGAGAGCCTGATGGAGAGCGAGATCTTCGGATCGGTGAAGGGTGCTTTCACGGGCGCGGATCGCGATCGAACGGGTGTGCTCGAGCGTGCGGACGGCGGCACGCTCTTCCTCGATGAGATCGGGGAGATGGACCTGTCGCTCCAGAAGAAGCTGCTGCGCGCGCTGCAGGAAGGCGAGTTCCGCAAGGTCGGCGGAGCCGAGACGCTGCGCGTCGACGTCAGAATCCTCTCCGCGACGAACCGCGACCTGACCCAGATGGTCGAGGAAGGCGAGTTTCGCGAAGACCTCTACTATCGCTTGAAGGGGGTCGTCCTCGACCTGCCGCCGCTGCGTGCGCGCAAGGAAGACATCCCGCTGCTCGTCGAGCACTTCCTCGCCGAGATCGCGAGAAAGGCGGGGGAGGAGCCGGTACGCCTCGAAGCCGGTGTCATCGAAGCCCTCTGCCAGTATCCCTGGCCCGGGAACGTGCGCGAGCTCGAGAACGAAGTGCGATGCCTCGCGACCCTCGCGGGCGACGGTACGATCGATCTCGATCTCGTCCACTCTCAGCTCGGCCGCGGCCGCGCGACGAAAGAACCATCCGGAAGCCTCGCCGGGAAGACCCTCGCGGAGATCGAGAAGCAGGCGATCCTCGATGCTCTCGAAGCCTGCGACGGGAAGAAGACGAAGGCCGCCGAGCGCCTCGGGATCCCGCGACGAACGTTCTACGACAAGTTGAAGAAGCTCGAGGAGTCGGACGGCAATTGAGCGGAATTCGCCCACTCACGCAGGCTTCGCCCCCCTTGCGGCAAGCCCCGACCACCGACATGCGACCCGCTGGCTCACAAGAGCCTGCGCTTGCGCACGTTACAGCGGCGAAAGAATGCGCCCGATCCGCGCTCTTCGGCATCCCAGTTGCGGATTCCATTTGCATGTCGATTTCTCGGCCAGCCATCGCACTCTGGATCTTGATGCTCAGCCCGGTCTTCGGATCGAGCGCCTGGGCGCAGAGCGAAGCTCCGGTACCGGCTGAAGCGCCGGCACCGATTGGCGAACCGCAGGCAAGCGACGATGAAGGTGCGAGGGCCCCCGGGCTGAGGCTCGAGCGCTTCGTGCCGCCGAGCACGCCGCTCTTCGTTCACTTCGGGGGCGCGCCGACCGGAAAGCCGACGCCGACAGCCTCGGAGCGGATCCTCGCGGAACCGCGGGTCAAGGCGCTGCTCACGAAGGTCATGCCGCAAGGCGACGCCGTCGATTCGCTGGTCTCGAGCCTGAAGCAAAGCCACACCCAGCTGGTCGGACCGCAGGGCGGCTCCATGTGCTTGAGGCTCATCGGTCGCGAGAAGCGCTCGGCGTATCCCGACCTGGCGTTCGCACTGCACGGCACGAGCGCCCAGGACCTCACCCGAATGAAGCAGGTCCTCGAGGACCTCGTCCGCAAGGCGATCGCGACGTGGACCTTCGACACGAGTCGCCTCGCGGGCTCCGAGCCGACCGTCGAGGAAGACGAGGCGTCCGAGTCCGCCGCGCACGGGCCCCAGCCGGCCATCTTCGAGCTCGTCCCCCTTGGCGCAAGCCGCGCCACGGCCCCGGCAAAGTTCCGAATCCACATGCACGAGGTGGGCTCGACGCTCCTGCTCTCCACGAGCGAGGCCTACCTGCGCGAGATCGTGGAAGCGACGAGGCGCCCGGGACGCTTTGCCTCCCTCGCCGAGGACACGGTCTACAGGAGCGTGCGCTCGCGCGTGGCCGCATCGGCCACGGATTCGCTGCGCGTGTTCGTGAATCTCGAGTCGATCTTCAAGAGCCTGCGCAGCGCGGTGGCTCCCGCCGTGTGGAGCAGCTTCCAGGTCAACGGATTCGACCGCCTTTCCGCCCTCGGGGTCGCCGTCGCAAGGGACGGGAAGGGCCTTCGAGAGCGCTTCTACCTGCATGCCCCGGGCCCGAGAGCCGGCGTTCTGGGGCTGTTCGAAGCGCAGGAACGGCGTGGCATCGAAACGGCCAAGCTCGCTCCTGCGAGCACCGTCATCTACTCGAATGCGAACGTCCGGTTCTCGAAGCTGTACGACACTATGGTCGACATCGTACGCAAGGACACGCCTTCAGCGTTCGAACGCTTCGAGACCTGGCGCAAGCCTCTCGAAGAGAAGACGGGCTTCCGCATCCGTGAGGATCTCGTCCCGACCGTCGGCGCCGAAACGGCATTCGTGTGCAGCATCGAGGCCAGGGGAGCGATCTTCCCCGATGCGGCCTATCTCATCGAGCTCGAAGAGCCGGAACGCTTCCGTACGATCTTCGATGCGATGGTCGCGCAGTTGCCGGGCGCGTTCATCCGCAAGGAGAGCTATCGCGGACGAACCATCACGTACGTCCGCATGCGCTCCCGAATGGGTCGCAACATGGCGAGCACCGCGATCGCCAATCTGTATCGCGCGATGTTCGTCCCGCACTACACGATCGAAGACGGGCATCTCGTCATCGGCTTCTTCGGCCAGAGCGTGAAGAACATGCTGATTCGGCACGATGCGGGAAGCACGCTCGCCTCGCGACACGACTTCGAGCACGCCGTGAAGCGCCACGGCAACACGCCGCCGGGCTCGCTTCTCTTTGTCGATCTCCCGAGGACCTTCCAGTTCGGCTACAACGCGGCACTGCCGTACATGCACGCCGCGCTCCAGCGCAAGGCGATGAGAGAAGGGGGCATGTCCCCGAAGGCGCTCGTGAACTGGGCATCCCTTCTGCCAGGCCACGATTCGATCACGCGGCACCTCTTCCCTACGACCCTCGCCATGCGAAGCGACGCCGATGGCATCTACATGGATTCCTTCTCGCCGGTCAGCAGCGCTCAGATCTTCGGGGCGGCCATGTTCGGACGCATGATGACGGCGCCGGCGCCGGCACCGGTCGTCGCCCGGAGCCCGCAGCCCTCGAGCTTCGAAGAGGCGTACACCATGGGGCGCCTGGCGGCCCTCGAGCACCGACCGGAAGACGCGATCCGACTGTTCGACCATGCCCTGACGCTGGCCGAGGATCGCCCCCATCGCGGCCAGGTTCACTACATGCGAGGCATGGTGTACCGCGATCAAGGCAAGAACGACGACGCCATCCGCGACTTCGAAGCCGCCATCGAGCTCAAGCACTCCCTGCGGCACTCGAACTACTTCCTGGCGACGGTCCTCGCACGCCGCGGCGAAGATCTTCGGGCCATCGAGAAGTTCAAGATCGCTCTCGATCTCGGGTGGGGAGGTCGTCTCGATCCGGATCTCGCGAAGCTTCGCAAGCACGAAGAGTTCCGCAAGCTCTTCCGCTAGGCAGACGCAGCTCACCCCCTCGGCTCGCGCCTACGACCCCCGAATGCTCTCCCGGACTTCGAGCCGCTCACTCACACAGCCGCGTTATCGAAGACTCCACCAACCCAAACCGGGTGACTTCGTGAAACGGCACGGTAGCGGACTAACGAGTCACGCCGTCTTCGCAACCCATCGGGAATCGTCGCGACGAAAGATGCGCAACGTGAACGCTCGGGAAGGGAGCAGAAGCTCTTCTGGAGAGGAGAATCAGGCAGGTGGGGTGTCTCGTGGGGTGAACCGCTGGGTGACTCAGAAGGGTGAAGAGGAAATAGCCAAGGGAACTTAAAGGAGATTTTAAAGGGGATATCTAAGAAGATATAATGGGATTGAGTTTTACGTGCTTGCGCACAACCTTGGCTACTTTCTTTCTCTGCACACCGAAAGAGCTGCTGCGAGCCTTCCGCGCACGTCTCCCTCACCGCTCAATGACGTGCCCAGTTCCGCGACGCATATCGAGTTTCGATAGGCAAGCTCGCGCACCGCCCCTCAACCATTCGCCGCTCGCGATACTATCAAACCCTCTCAAGATGTGTCAAATGAAATGAAAAAAACGGCGAAAAAGCTCAGTTTTTGGATCAATGAAATCTTACATGGGCCCGATTATTACTTTAGACGAAAAGTCGAAGCTTATGGGTTGTGGCCGCCTCGCAATCGCGGGGACGCCTAAAGGCATTTGGTCCAGAATTTTCGGGTCCTTGTAAGGAGAACAGCATGGCAGTCAAGAGGCGCGCCGGTCGTTCGGCGGCGAAGGCGGTCAAGAAGAAGGCGAAACGCAAGACCGCCAAGAAGAAGGCGACCAAGAAGAAGGCCACCAAGAAAAAGGCCACGAAGAAGAAGGTCGCCAAGAAGAAGGCCACGAAGAAGAAGGCCACGCGCAAGAAGGTAGCCAAGAAGAAGGCCACCAAGAAGAAGGCCAAGAAGAAGGCGACCAAGAAGAAGGCCACGCGCAAGAAGGCGACCAAGAAGAAGGCCACCAAGAAGAAGGCCACCAAGAAGAAGGCCACCAAGAAGA
>CAZQZX010000167.1:0-15594 GCA_964597885.1 uncultured Planctomycetota bacterium | reverse complement strand
CGACAGCCGCGTGGACGGCGTCGGCGGATCGACGTCGCGGATCGTCTGCAGGGCCTCGAGGTAGTTCGTCGTCTCGCCGGGGCGGCTGAGCTCGAACGGCTTCGTCCCGGTGAGCAGCTCGTAGAGCAGGGCGCCGAGCGAGTACACGTCGGCGCGCGTGTCGATGTCGCCCGACATCGTGGCCTGCTCCGGCGCCATGTACTCGGGCGTTCCCATGATCTGCCCGTACTGCGTGAAGATCGTCTTCTGCGTGAGCTGCGTGTCGACGGCCTTGGCGACTCCGAAGTCGATGACCTTCGGCGCGGGCTCGCCGCCGCTCACGCTCACGAGGACGTTGCTCGGCTTGATGTCGCGGTGGATGATGCCCTTCTGGTGGGCGTGCTGGATGGCGTCGCAGACCTTGGCGAACAGCTCGAGGCGCTCGCGAAGGGAGATTCGATGGTCCTCGCAGTAGCGCGTGATCGGAACGCCGTCGACGAGCTCCATCGCGAAGTAGGGGCGGCCGGCGTCGGTGGTGCCTCCGTCGAGGACCTTCGCGACGAACGGGTGATCCATCATCGCGAGCGCCTGTCGCTCGGCCTCGAAGCGCGCGATGATCTCGCGCGAGTCCATCCCTAGCTTGATGATCTTGAGGGCGACGCGGCGGCGGACGGGCTCGGCCTGTTCGGCGAGCCACACCGTGCCCATCCCGCCCTCGCCGATCTCGCGGATCAGCTCGTAGCGGTCGATCGTGCCGTGCTCGACGTCGGCGTTCCCGCCGATGACGGCCGGCGCGACGCCGATGCGCTCGACCTCGTCTCGGGCCGCCCGGATCGGGTCGTGCATCGGGTCTGGATCTCGGCGCTCGCTTCCGGTTGCGGACATACGGGACTCCTGTGCCTGACAGGCGTCATCCGTGGCCCGGCGTCACGCGAATTCCCGGAGATTCCGCGGGCCGATCGACACCGACGCGCCCATCGCCATGGCATTCTAGCGGTTGGACGCTCGGAGACTCTACCCGCAGCCCCGGCTCAGGCCTCCGGCTCAGGCCTTGGCGATCGCGGCGAGCGTCTCGACGACGATCTGGTCCTCGCCGTCCTGGAGCGTGCGCGGGTCGATCAGCACCTCGTCCTGCTTCACGCGAGGGAAGATCGAGGGCTCGGACATCCGCAGGGCCCGCGCGAGGTCGCCGCTCGAGAGCGAGCCGTGGCGAAGCGCGACCACGTGCGTGGGGAGGTTCTTGGTCGGGAGGCTTCCGCTGCCGAGCTGCGACGACTCGGGCAGCACCTGCGCGGTGATGCCCGGCACGGCTTTGCGGATCTCGTCGCGAAGGGCGTTCGCGCGTCGCTCGAGCTCTTCGGCGGGAAGCGCCACCATCCGCATCGTGGGATGCTTCTCGAAGAGCGTCTCCTCGTCGAGGAACATCTTCAGCGTGGCCTCCACGCCCGCGAGCGTGATCTTGTCGACGCGGAAGGCGCGGGCGAGGGGGTTCTTCTCGATCTTCCGCACCCACTCGGCGCTTCCGACGATGAAGCCCGACTGCGGGCCGCCGATCAGCTTGTCGCCGCTGAAGCACACGAGGTCGGCGCCGGCCGCGACGCTCTTCGAGACGACCGGCTCTTCGCCGAAGCCGAATCGCGACATGTCGATCAGCGCGCCGGATCCGACGTCGTCGATGACGGGCAGATCGAACTCGCGGCCGATCTCGACGAGCTCCTCGATCGGGACTTCCTTCGTGAAGCCGACGACCTTGTAGTTGCTCGTGTGGGCACGGAAGATCGCGCCGGTGTTCTCGTTGATGGCCGCGACGTAGTCCTTGCGGTGCGTGCGGTTCGTCGTGCCGACGTCGGCGAGGATCGAGCCGCTCTTGGTCATGACGTCGGGCATGCGGAAGGATCCGCCGATCTCGACGAGCTGCCCGCGCGAGACGATCACCTCACGGCCGTCGCTCACCGTGTTCAGGATGAGCATGGTCGCCGCCGCGTTGTTGTTGACGACGGTGGCGGCTTCGGCGCCGGTGAGCTCGCAGAGCAAGTCCTGGACGGCGTGCGTGCGTACGGTGCGCTCGCCCGTTTCGGGGCTGATCTCGACGACGGCCGGGCCGGTCGCCTCCTCGCGCATCGCGCGGCGCGCGGCCTCGGGCCAGACGGCGCGACCGAGGCCGGTGTGCAGGATGATGCCCGTCGCGTTCACGACGCGGCGGACGCGCGGGCGGAGGAGCTCGGCGGTGCGTCGACCGATCGCGTCGGCCAGGCGCGGCTCCTCGAGGAGCTCGTCACCCGCGGCACTCTTGGCGAGAAGCTTCTCGCGCAGATCGGCGAGCGTCTCGCGGATGGCGCGCACGACCGTACGCCGGGGATGCTTCGCCAGAAGCTCCTGCACCGGCTCGAAGGCGAGGCACCGGTCCACCGAGGGGACGCGGCTCAGGGCACTGCCGTTCGTACGGGATCGTTCGGCCATGACGGCTCCGAATGAGGGTCGATGACTCGGCGCGGCGGAGCGCTCCTCGGATCAGAGGAGGCGCGACATCGCGTCGAGGAAGCGCGTACGCCTGAGCTCGGAGAATTCTTCGAGGCTCAGTGCCTTCGGAACGAAGCCCGCGCCGGGCTTCACGTAGATGCCCCAGTACTGCGGCCCCGACTTCTCGACGCGCTGGTAGATGAACTGATCGAAACCGAGCTGCGTCTCTTCGATGCCGCAGAGGTCCTTCACCTTGCGCTGCACGATCGGGATGTCAGCTTCGAGCGGACGCGAGTCGGGATCGTAACCCGGAACGGGGAAGCCCACCGTGGCCGTCGTCGGATCGTCGAACTTCGCGTCGACACCGGTGAGTCGGCACAGCGTGCGGTCGCCGAAGAGGAACATCCACTGGCGCACGTGCAGGAGCTCGCCGCCGATACCCCAGCGCTGTCCGGGCAGCACCGTCTGGAACGGCTCGGCCGGCTCGCCGTCTTCGAGGTAGTGCAGCTGGATGTGCACCGCGTCGACGGGCTCGTGGTACGTCACGGTGGAGACACCGTTGGCGATCGTGTGCCCGGCCGGAAGATCCGTCGGACGCGTCTCGACGAGCGCGATCAGCTCGCCTTCCTGGTAGGCGCTGTGGCGCGCGGTCGCGAACTGGAAGATCGAGAACGTCATCAGCGCGGCGCAGGCCGTCAGGAACGCGACGCCGCCGATACCCTTGCCGACGACTCCGCGGCGTCTCGCCACCGCGACCACGCCGGCCGCGACGAAGCCCATCGCCAGGAAGTAGGGAAGCCCCTCGACGACCGCGGCGCGGATGCGGGGGATGTTGATGACGAAGAAGAAGAGCGCGAGCAGAAGAATGGGGCCCGAGGCCGCCGCAAAGCCGACCTTGTCCCGGGACCACCGCACGAGAAAGCTCGTGAGGAAGTACAGGCAGACGCCGAGGAACGTGCCCGACAGGGCGAGCAGGACGAACTCCTCGAGAAACCCGATTCCGAAGTGGCTCATGTCTGCTACTGGGACTCTTCTTCGTGCGTTGCGTGCCGTGAGGCCGGACGTCCGGACCCGCGAACGCAACGTTCACGGTATCCCCCTATATCGTCTCCCGCAAAAGCTATATTGTCCAAAATCCTGGGCTGGCGTAAAGTTTCTCGGGATGGAGGTTTCGGTGAGCGGGCAGGATGTGGTCAGGAGTGCGGGACGTGGTTGAGAGAACGCGCGGAGAGGCCGAAAACGCGGCCCTCGACGCAAAGCTCAGGGCGCTCGAGGAGCGGATCGCGGAATTCGAGTCGGTGGCGGTGGCGCTCTCGGGCGGGATCGATTCGACGCTGCTCCTGCACGTGTGCCGGCGCGTCCTCGGGCCCGAGCGGGTCCTCGCGGTGACCTCGACGTCGGTGACCACGCCGGCGCCGGATCTCGCGGACGCGGGCGAAGCGGCCTCGAGCACCGGGGTCGAGCACCTGCACATCGAGACCCACGAGCTCGAGATCCCCGAGTATTCCGAGAACTCGCCGAGCCGCTGCTACTTCTGCAAGGACGAGCTCTACAGCCGGGTCCTCGAGACGGCGAAGAGCCGGGGCATCGCGGTCGCGGTCGACGGCGCCAACGTCGACGACGAAGGCGACCATCGCCCGGGCATGAAGGCGGCGGCCGAGCAGGGCATCGTGAGCCCGCTGCGCGAGGCGGGGCTCACCAAGGATGACGTGCGCGCGCTCGCGAAGCGGTTCGACGTTCCCATCTGGGACAAGCCGGCGTCGGCGTGCCTGTCGTCGCGGTTCCCGTACGGCACGCGCATCGAGCGCGAAGACGTCGAGCGCGTGGGCGCGGCCGAGGCGGTGCTTCGCGAGCTCGGATTCGTCGGCGGCCGGGTCCGGCATCACGGCGACACGGCGCGCATCGAGATCGCTCCGGAACGCATTGCGGCGCTCGCCGATCCGGCGGTGCGCGAGGCGGTCGTCGCCGGCCTGAAGACGCTCGGCTACAAGTACGTCTCGCTCGATCTCGAAGGGTACCGCAGCGGCAGCCTGAACGAGGTGCTGCCGAAGACGCAGGCGTTCGACGCGTGAGGCGATCGACGCGCCGCGGGGGGAGGAACCGATGCCCACGGTCGTACTGAAGAAGGGGAGGGCGCGTCCCTTCTGGTACCAGCATCCGTGGGTCTTCTCGGGTGCGGTCCACCGCGTCGAGGGTGCGCCTGCAGACGGCGACGTCGTCGACCTGAACGATGCCGAAGGGCGCTTCGTTGGCCGCGGCTTCTACAACGGGACGTCGCAGATTCGCGTGCGCGTCTGCACGTGGGAATCCGAAGAAGCGATCGACGCGTCGTTCTTCGATCGCAAGCTCTCCGCGGCGGTGGCGCTGCGTCGGGACCTCGGGCTGCCGAACGACGAGACCGACTGCTACCGGCTCGTGCACGGCGAGGGCGACGGGTTGCCGGGGCTCGTGGTCGACGTGTTCGCGCGAACGGCCGTCGTCCAGTTTTCGGCGCTCGGGCTTCTTCGCTTCGAGGACGCGGTGCTCGACGCGCTTTCCGACAAGCTCGAGCTGGACGCGATCGTCGAGGCGCCGAGCGAGTTCTCGCTCGAGAAGGAGGGGATCGCCGAGCAGGCCCGACAGGAGCCGCGCGTGCTGCGCGGGACGATGCCCGACGGCGGCATCGAGATCCTCGAGCTCGGCGTGCGCTACGGCGTCGATCCGATCGGCGGGCAGAAGACGGGCTTCTACGTGGATCAGCGCGACAATCGGCAGCGGCTCGCGTCGCTCGCGCGCGGTCGGCGCGTGCTCGACGCGTTCTGCTACTCGGGGGCGTTCGGTCTGGTCGCGGCCCTGCGCGGCGGGGCGGAGGAGGTGCTCGGCATCGACACGTCGGAGCGCGCCGTCCAGACCGCGCAGAAGAACGCGGAGCGCAACGGGTGCGACCCGACGCGTGTCCGCTTCGAGCGCGCCGACGCCCGCGAGTACCTGAAGAACGGCGACGTCGGCGGGCGCTTCGACCTGATCTCGCTCGACCCGCCGAAGCTCGCCCGCTCGCGCAACAACGTCGAGAAGGCCGCGGCGAAGTACTCCGAGATCAACCGGCTCGCGATCCGGGCCGTGGCGCGAGACGGGTGGCTCGCGACGTGCTCGTGCTCGCAGCACATCCATCCCGACGATTTCGTGTCGATTCTCCACGAGGCTTCGCGCGCCGAGGATCGCGACCTGCTGATCGTCGAGCGTCGCTCGCAGGGGCCGGACCATCCGGTGCGCGCCGCCTGCCCCGAGAGCGAGTACCTGAAGTTCGTCCTGTGCCGGGTGTCATGACCACCGACGACCGCCCCTCACGACCCGAATCGAGCCCGCCCGAATCGACGGGGTTCCCGTGGGGCCTCCAGTACCGGCATCGGCGGGAGGTCTCGGCGCGCTACCCGAGCGTCTTCTCGATCCCGATCGAGCGGCGGCCGCGCGACGTGCTCCTTCGCAACGTCGACGACGGCATGCGCGTGCTCGACGTGGGCGCGGGGCCGCGCCGGGCGGGGGATCGGATCCAGGCGGTCAAGAACGGCGTCGAGTACCGAACGCTCGATCCCGATCCCGGATCCGACCACGACTACCGGCGCATGGAAGACGTCGAGGGGAAGTTCGACCGCGTGCTGCTGTTCGAGCTGCTCGAGCATCTTTCGCCCGAGGACTCGGCTCGGCTCCTCGAAGAGCTTCGCGAGTGCATCGTGCCGGGCGGGCGGCTGATCGTCACCACGCCGAACGTCTTCCATCCGACGTCGTGGTTCCGTGACATGACGCATCGAACGCCGATCGCCTACGACGAGCTCGGCGGGCTTCTCGAGCGATGCGGGTATCGGCTGGTGGAGCTGGTGCGTATCCACAACGCGCCGTGGCTCGCGAAGGTCGCGCGTCGCGTGTTGCTGACGCCGCTCCATCGGTCGCTCGGGGTGGACTACGCGCGATCGGTCATGGCGATCGCCGAGGTCTGAGAGGGCGGGGCGGGGGCGCTTCCGCTACTTCTGGAAGATCGGCAGGTAGCCGTAGGGCAGCTGCAGGATCAGCGTCGCCATCGCCGTGCAGTACGTGCGCCCGAACTCTTCCGTGTCGTCCACCGTGGTCCACGAACCGTCCGGCATCTGCGTGCGCAGCAGCTCGGCGCGGATCGTCGTGAACCACTGCTCGAAGTGCGACGGGTTGGACGAGTGGTACATCGACTGGCCGGCGTAGAACGCGCCGTAGTAGAAGTACGCCGGGCGGGCGAGGAAGCGCTCGAAGCGTCGCAGCATGTAGTCCATACCGGCGCGGAGCTCTTTCGAGTCGTAGATACCGCGCGCGTGGAGCGTCGAGATGGCGGCCGCGGTCAGCGCGTAGCTCGAGCGGCGATCCTGGAGACTGTACGCGAACGAGCCGTCCGGCTCCTGCGAGAGCTTCAGGTACTCGGTGGCACGCTTGATGGTGATCGGGTTCACGGTGATGCCCGCGTTGCGCGCGGATCGCAGCGCCTGGAGCTGGCAGACCGTGATGGAGCCCTCGTGGTCGCCGCTGCTCTCGGGGTGGTATCCCCATCCGCCTTGGCGCGTCTGCGAACGTTCGATCAGGCGCACGGCTGCGGTCAGGTGCTGGCGCAGGCGCGCGCCCGAGTAGTCGCTGCCGGCGGCACGCGGGTTCTCGCCGAACATGCCGTACGCCTCGGCGAGCGCGAGCGTGGCGTAGCCGTGCCCGTGCATGCGCGAGATGTCGTCACCCGGCGTCGCGATGTAGCCGCGCAGCTCGTCGACCGACTGCAGATCGGCGGTGCGCATCAGGTAGCGGATGCCGCGCGAGACGCCCTCGGCGTACGGGCCGCGCCCGTCGGTGTTGCCGTTGGCGAGGAGCGACAGGCAGGCGAGCGCCGTCACGGCGACGCGCGCCTTCTGGCCGTCCTCGTAGAGCGGGCGGAAGAAACCCTTGTGCGGGTCCTGGTTCTGGACGAGGAACTCGAGCCCGCGGACGACGGCCTTGCGTTGCGCCTCGGTGACCGGTTCGAACAGAGCCGTCGCGGTACGTGTGCCCGGTGCGGGCCCGCTGGTGCCTTCGCGCTCCATCCCGTGCAGCACCCACCCTAGCGACAGGGCGAGCAGCACGGTCAGCGACGCGGCGATGAGTCGTCCTTGCTTCAGCAATGCATCAAGTGTCGCTGTCCGACAGTCGCTTGTAGTACTCCTCGAGCAGCTGGCGGTACTGCGGGGGGAACTTCGACGGGTCGCCCTGTCGAATCAGCTCCTGCAGCTTCGGCGGAAGGCTACCCCACGCGCCGTTGACGTCCTTGGCCCAGGACTTCTCGGCCGCCGGATCGTTCGGCTTCGAGGCGCTCGTCGGCTCCGACTCCGACTTCGTCGGCGTTTCCTTCTCGCCGCCGTTCGGCTTCTCGGAGTTCTGCGGATCGAGCTTGCTCTTCTGGTCCTGCTTCTCGCCCTGCTGCTGCGGCTTGTTCTGCTGCGGCTGCTGGTTCTGCTGCTGCTGCGGCTGCTGCAGGCTGTTCGAGTTGAAGTTTCCGCTCTTGCACTGCTGCTGCGCCATGTCGATCAGCTTGTCGATGTCGTCGATGATCGACTGCTGCTGGTTGCCCGTCTGCTTGAGCAGCTTGTCGATGTCGTCGAGGATCTTCTCCTGGCCCTGGCGCGTCTCGGTGCCGAAGGAGAGCTTCGCCATCAGCGATTCGACGCCCTTCAGCGTCTCGCCGATGCGCTCGAGGATCTTGAGCGGCGTGTCGCCCTCGGGCTCCGCTCCTTCGAGACCCTCCGGAAGCTCGATCTGGACGGGCGGCTTCTCGGCCGGCTTGTCCTGCGCGAGCGCGTTCGCCGGGAAGGCGATCAGCACCGCGAGTCCGCCGAGCAGCAGCGCGTGCGTGAATGCGTGCGTCTTCATGGCAACTCCTTCTCTGTCAGGGTGCAGCCTGGATCTTGGACTTGAACTTCTCGAACATCTCGCTGAGGCTGCCCTGCTGGTGCATCAGTCGAGTGAGGATAATCTTCTGGACGTCGCTGAGCTCCTCGGTCGCGATGTCGGGATTGGCTTCGAGGAACTCCTGCCGCTTCCAGTACAGCTCTTCCTGGATGCGGCGAATCATCTTGAGCTCGGCGATGTGCGGCACGAGCCGCGGTCGCTGCTCGCCGTTCTGCTGCTGGTTCGGATCGCCGTTCTGCTGCTGCTCGGGGTCCTGCTGCTCGTCGCGGCGACGGTCGAGCTCGTTGTTCAGATCCTCGACCATGCCCTGGATCTTCTGCACGATCGAGCCCTGCAGGTCCTGCGTGAAGAGGCCGACGTCGCGTCCCTTGAGAAGGCCGACGGCGGTCTCCATGTCGAGCGCGATCTGCTCGAGGTACCACAGGAACACCGGCGACTCTTCCGTCTCGGTGATCTTCTCCATGATCTCGCGCACTTCGCCTTCGAGGTCCGCCTGCGCGGCCGCGAGCTGACGTAGGTCGCGAATCTGCTTGCGCGAGAATCGATTGCCGTTCTGGATCCAGTCCTCGTGCATCTCGATCGTCGCGTCGTTGACGCCGGTCTGGTTCTCGGACAGCGACGTCAGCCGATCGCGCAGTCGGAACAAGAGCTCTTCCTGCTGCAGTCCGATGTACTCACGCTTCTGCTGCTTGAGCTCGCGCTCGGCCTGGGCCATCTGGCGGACGGCTTCTTCCTGGCGATCGCGTGCCTCGCGGCCGCGGTTGCGATCGAGGTTCTGCTCGGCGCGCTCCATGGCCTCGCGAGCCTTGCTGAGCGAGCGCGAGGGCGTGATGCCGGGGATCTGTTGCTGCTGTTCTTCGAGTTCCTCGAGCGCCTTGCGGATCTCTTCCTGCTTCTTCGCGAGGCGGCGGAACCGTTCGCGCTGATCTTCATCCGGCGCGTTCGAGGCCTCCTCGAGACTCTCGCGGGCCTGGCGCATGCGCTGCATGGCACTCTGCTGCTCGACGCTGGCCTGCCGCTGGTCGCCCTTCTGCATGGACTCGCCGGCCTGCTGCATCGACTGGCTGCCCTTCTTCATCGATTCGGCGGCCTTGGCCATCGGCTCGGACGACTGGCGGTTGCCTTCCTGTCCGGCCTTCTGCTCGAGCTCGTCGGCCGCCTGCGACAGCCGCTCTTCGAGCTCTTCCTGCTTGGGCTTCAGGCGCTGGAGGATCGCTTCGTCCTCTTTGCGGCTTTCGTCGACAAGGGCTTTCAGCTGCTCGGCGGCCTGCTTCAGCGAGTCGAGGATGCCGGCCTGCTGCTGTTCGACCGCGCCCGACTCTTCGCCGGACTCGATCTGCTCGCCGGCTTCCTGCATTCGCTCGGAGGCGTCGCGCACCTGCTCGGACGCATTGCGGAGCGAGGCGCTCTTCTCGACCGACGGATCGGACCCATCCCGCGACTGCGAGGGATCGCGCTGCGCGTCGGCGGGCGCGCCGCCACTGTTCTGCTGCTGGCGCGGATCGCTCGGATTGCCGGATCGGTTGGGCTGCTGCGAACCGTCCTGGTTTTGCTGGCCACTGTTCTGCTGACTGGAGCTCTGCTGACCGTTGTTCTGCTGACTGGAGCTCTGCTGACCGTTGTTCTGCTGACCGGAAGCCACTCGCTGCCCGCTCGACTCCTGGCCGCCGTCCTGCGGATTGCCGTTTCGCTGGCCGTTGTTCTGCTGGCCGCTGTTCTGCTGATTCGAGCCCTGCTGGCCCGACGACTGTCGGCCGTCGGCCGTTCGCGGCTGGCCTCCTTCGGACGACGGGCGGTTCGATTCCGAGCGGGCGTCCGCGCTGTTCGCTTCGTCGGCGCCGCGCGATTCGAGGGCCATGCGAGCGAGGGCTTCGAGTGCGTTCGCGATCATGCTCCCGCGTCGGGACATGGCGGCCTGCGCTCGGGCGTCGCGCTCCGCCGCCGGTTCTTCGTCCGTCTGGACGCCGTCGGCGAAATCGCGGGCTCGGTTGAGCTGGTTCATCGCCTGGTTCTGCGCGTCCTCGGCGCCGTACCAGTCGCCGTCCTGGATCGCGTCCGAAACCTCTTCGAGAGAGTCGGACGCCTGCGCGAGGCGGTCTTCCATCTTGCGCGCCGCGTCGCCCGGGGCGAACTCGCCTTCGCCGTCGAAGGCCTTCGCGGCGGCGGCCGCCTGCTCGGCGATCTCGCGCGCCTTCTCGGCTCGTTCGCGGGCCGCCTTGGCCTGCTTGGCCGCTTCGGCTGCATCCGCCTCGTTTGGGCGGGGGAAGTTTTCGATCGAGGACTTCTGCTGTTCGATGAGGTCGTCGAGCGCGGCGAGCGCCTTCTCGAGCTGGGCGCCGGGCTTCGACTCGCTTCCGCTCGATGAGGCCGCGTCCTTCATCGACTGCTGAAGGGCTTCCTGGTCGCGGATGAGCTTCTCGAGATTCGCGTAGGCGCGCTCGAGCCGCTCGGTCTGCTCGCGCGACGTTCCCTGGTTCGCCTCGTCGATCAGCTCCTGCTGTTCGCGGATCATCGAGTCGAGATCCGCCATCGACTTCTCGAGGCTCGGGTTGGCCTTGGCCGCAGACTGCGACATCTCGGAGAGGAGATCGTTCGTCTCGGCGAGCAGATCCTCTTCGGCCTGCTGGACGTCGTCGAGGTTCGAGAGCGCCTCGTCGAGCTTCTCGATCGCGTCCTGGAGCTTCTGTTCTTTCTCGCGATCCTGGAGGAGCGAGAGCATGCCTTCGAGGATCGTGACGATCTCGGCCTGGACGTCGAGCGCCTTGAACAGGAGGTTCGTCTCGAGGTCTTCCTCGGCCTGACGGAGGCGATCGCGGATGGGCTGTGCGTCGGCGTCCGCCAGGGCCGCGCGCAGAAGCGAGGCGGCGTACGTCCTTCCCTCGGCGTCGAGCTTCGCGGCGATGCGATCCATCTTCTCGAGCAGGGACAGGAAGCGAAGGGCGACAGCCTCCTGGTCCTTGGTGATCGCGTCGACCGACTTGCTCTCCTGGGCCCGGGCTGCGGTGAGCAGCGGCGTGGCCGGCAGGGCCAGCAGCAGGACGAGCGTGAGGAGGATCGCTCTCTTACCGAGGCTCGCGTAGTCGTCTGTCATATCGCTTCTTCCGTGTTGGAGGCTTCTCTTGCTCTCACTCTTTCAATTATACGCGGCAGGGAGGCCGGCCGCGGTGTTTCCTTGTCGAGGGGCTTGGACCTACTTCTGGCGGTCGTCGGCGCCTCGCTTTTGCTTCTCGGCTTCGAGCTCCCGCAAAGTCCGGTTGCGTACGGACTTCTGGAGCTCGATAAGCTCTTTCGTCTCCTGGACGACCTCCTGGAAGTCCTCCCACTCCTGCATCTTGCGCAGCAGCGTCTCGAAGGTCTGCAGGATGAGGTCCTGGCGTTCGATCGCTCCCGCGATCAGGCGCTTGCGCTCGCCGCCGTCCTCGGTCTTGCGAGAGGCGGTGAGATAGTCGGTGGTTTCCGGCGACGTCGCCTCGCCGACCTCCAGCATCAGCTCGAGCATCGTGAGCTGCTTGCCGAGGATGTCGGACTTCTGTCGCTCCGTCTCGGGCACCCGCGCGAACAGCTCGCGGTACCGCTCGAGCTCCTCGACGTCGAACCGCCGCGCCGAGGTCTGCAGATCGGCGATCAGCTTCTCGGTCAGCGGGGAGTTCTCGATACGGTTGTACAGGTACGTGTTGAAGATCTGCCGGAAGTCGCGTCCGGCCTGCTTCGACTCGTTGGTGATGCGGTTCTGCGCGATCTCGGCGTCGAGGATCGCCTGCGCGTCCGATGAGGCGAGTCGGCTCTCGCCGGTGTCGAGCGCGAGGAGCTCGCGGAGCTCGTCGCGATTGGACTCCTGACTCGAGACCATCTTGTGGATCTGGGTCTTCAGGCGGACCTGCCAGTCGTTAAGCTTGCGCTCGAGCTCCGCGCGCTGCACGAGGTGAACGCGGAAGGGCTGCGTCTCCTTGCTCTGCGGAAGCGGTGCGCCGTCCGGATCGGTGTGCGTGTCCTGCGCTTCGATGCGGTAGTAGAGGATGTCGCCCGGCTCGAGCGGGGCGTCGACGCCTTCGAGCTTCAGCTGCGGCAGATCGATCAGCGCGACCGACAGCACCTTCTTGTCGACCGGGAAGTCGAGGTCGCCGTCGTCGACGGCGCGTTCCGCAGGAAGGTGGGCCGAGGCCGGCAGCGGGATCTCCGTCGGCGTTCCGTCGCGGCCGAGGTTCGCTCGGATCGCCACGTTGGCGACACCGTAGTCGTCACTCGAGATGACGCGCACGGGGAGCGCGGCGTCGACCGTCGCATCGAAGTCGAAACCCCCGACGCCGTACACCTGCAGGCTCGGTGGCAGGTCGGACACCGCGCGCAGCGTGAAGCGCATCGGCCGCGTGTTCTTGAGGCCGTTCGTCGCCTTCAGATTGAAGGTGAAGGTCCGGCTCTGATCCACGAGCATCGAGCCGGTAAACGTCTGCGGGTCGACGCGGTCGAGCGGCGTCGCGTCGCTCCCTTCGAGCATCATGAAAGCGTTCTCGAGCTCGAGGTTCGCTTTCAGCGTCAGCGTGATCCGCGTGCCCACCGGTGCTTCGAGATTGCCGCCGGCGATCGTCGCCGGGGGGAAGCCGGTGTAGGGCGGATACGTGCACGCGAGGTCCACCGAATCCACGCGCGGCGGCGGGAGGACCCGGACCCGATACACGGGCTTGCCGCTCTGGTCGTCGCCGCCTCGAACGAAGAAGTCGAACGAATCGGTGACGCCGAGGAACGTGTACTGGAACAGATCCTCGCCGACCTTCGAGAGGATCCGCGTCTCGCGATCGCGGCTTCCGTCCTCGCCGGCGGCGGTGTCGTAGGTGATCGAGACCGATCGCGGAACGCGTCCGTTCGCCTGGACGCGGATGAGCAGATCTTCGCCGCTCGCGATGGTGACGACGTCGCGGCCGTCTTCGCGCGCCGAGAAGATGTTCTGTCCCTCGCGCGGCAGGATCACCTCGAGGAAGGTCTGCCGCGGCCAGCTGACGTCCTGGAGCGCGATCATCCGGCGGAACCAGGTCGACGTGTAGAGCGGGTTCATCGACGCGTAGGTCGTGACGAGCGCGATTCCGACGACGGCGGCAAAGACCATCCGCTGCACACCGCCCGGCGCGAGGGTCTTCTGGAACCGGACGGACTCGATGGCGTCGAGGGCTTCCTCGATCGAACGCGCGGCGAGCGCGCGCGAGTCGACGAAGTCGTCGCGCTCGATCGTGCGCGACAGCTCGATCGCCGTGATCAGGCGATCGCGGAGCTCCGGGAACCGCCTTTCGACGGTGGCCGCCATGTCTTCGAGCGTGAGGCGCTTGCGCAGCGGATAGGCCACGCGACGCAGCAGATCGGTCAACACCACGACGACCGAGCCGAAGAACAGGAGCGTGCGCACCGATCGCGGCAGCACGAGGTACTGATCGAGGAAGAACGTCGCGACAACGAGGAAGAGCATCAGCAAGGCCACGCGCGAGATGCCGTGCAAGGCATAGAGCGTTCTCACGCGGAAGCGGAGGCTTCGCAGGCGGGACTGAACTCTGTCGATATCGGGGTTTCGTGAGGTCATCAGGTTATCGCTGGAAGATAGGGAGATACTGGTTCGGGATCTGCAGGATGAGCGTGGCGACCGCCGTCCCGAAGGCCGGGGAGACGTTGTTCTCCCAGGATCCGTCTTCTTCCTGCTCGCGGATCAGCTCAGCCTGGATTCTCGGCCAGTACCAGTTCCAGTAGTTGCCGCCCGCGATGTACATCGCCTGGACAGCGTAGTAGTGGCCGTAGAAGTAGAAGTAGTGGTTGCTCATGTCGGACATCGAGTGGAACTCGTTCTTGAGGTAGTCGAGTCCTTCTTCGATGAGCTTGTCCGAGTAGACGCCCGCGTTGTGGAGCGTCGTGATGCCCGCCGCGGTGAGCGCGAAGCTCGTTCGTGTGGGCTGATCGTTTCGGCGCTGGTACTTGAAGCCGCCGCGGTACGGTCCCGTCGTGTACGCCGACTGCTTCACGTAGTCGACGGCGCGGTCGATCGTGGAGCGCGGCACGCGGATGCCGATGTTCCTCGCGGCGCGAAGCGCCATGATCTGGCAGACGGTGATCGACATGTCGGAGTCGGGCGCGAAGGGGAGATAGCGCCAGCTGCCGAGCTTGTTCTGGCTCTTGACGATGAGGTCGACGGCCATCTGGAGCTTGAGCTGGACGTCCTTCCGGTGCGTCATGCCGTAGATCTCGGCGAGGAAGAGCGTGGCGAACGCGTGGCTGTACATTCGCGTTCCGTTGTCCGTGATGTAGCCGTCTTCCTTCACGCGCGACAGAACGTACTCGAGACCTTTCTCGATGTTGCGGCCGTACTTGCCGCGGCCCGGCAGATTCCCGCCGGCCATGAACGCCATGCTCGCGAGTGCCGTCACACCGATGTGTCCGCCGCCGCGGATCAGCTGTTCCTCGATGGAGTTCGTGACCTGGTACGTTTCCATCAGCTTGAAGCCGACGTTCGAGTGCCACGAACCGTCCGGGTTCTGCGTGTTCGCGAGAAGGTCGAGACCCTTCTCGACGGCACGCGCGTTGGCCTGCACGAGGAGCGGGTCGATCTGCGCCGAACCGCGCGTGGCGAACAGCAACACGGGAACGAGCGCGAGGACGGCGAGCGCCGTTGCCCGCAGCGCTCCGGCCGCGCGGCCCGATCGAGCCGACATCGCTCGTTTCCAGGATTCCGGTCGTGCTGGCTTCGTCATCTCTATCTCTGGAAAATGGGGAGATACTGGTTGGGGATCTGGAGGATCAGCGTGGCTACCGCCGTGCCGAACGCGGGAGAGACGTTGTTCCTCCACGCGCCCGTCTCGGGGTCCTGCTCGCGCACGAGCTCGGACTGAATCCTCGGCCAGTACCAGTCCCAGTAGTGACCGCCCGCGATGTACATCGCCTGGACGGCGTAGTAGTGACCGTAGAAGTAGAAGTAGTGGTCGCTGATATCCGTCATCGAGTGGAACTCGTTGACGAGATAGTCGAGCCCCTCTTCGATGAGCTGATCGGAGTAGACGCCCGCGTTGTGCAGCGTCGTGATGCCCGCCGCGGTGAGCGCGAAGCTCGTTCGCGTGGGGTGGTCGTTGCGGCGCTGGTACTTGAAGCCGCCGCGATACGGCCCCGTCGTGTACGCGGACTGCTTCACGTACTCGACCGCGCGGTCGATCGTGGAGCGCGGCACGCGGATGCCGATGTTCCTCGCGGCGCGAA
>CAZQZX010000166.1:8679-15621 GCA_964597885.1 uncultured Planctomycetota bacterium | reverse complement strand
CAGCGATCTACCCGACGAGAGGATCGAGATTCTCAGCGAGCCGCTCACAACCGAGGAAGGCTTCATCAACGCAGCGTCCCTCGCGGAACTCGAGGCAGCGATCAAAGCCATCCCGGAGACCTACGAAAGGCTTGCCGGCGATCTCGAGTGGTCGACTCCCTACCCGATCATCCTGGACGAGATCGTCGGCGCTCTGGCGAGCTGGGCAATCCGCCAAGCGAACGGAATCCCGCCAGGACTTCCTGGTGTCTGCGCGTACGCCCGAGCTTGTCTCGCCATGCGCAGCGACCTGACGAAGTTCTCGGACGGCATCGCGATGTTTGAGCGGGCGAGCCTTTGCGACGTGAATCGGTGGCTCTGGGAGATCCTTGGCGATCACAAGCCATTTGTGCAATGGAACGACGCGGAAGCGATGCGTGGGCTGAACTGGATCGACCTGTCTGCTCTTCTTCACAACGTCTGTCTTTCGATTCGAAACGAGAGGCGACACGCGTACGCTTTCGACCAGAAGTTCGAGCGCGAGCGCGGGGCGGATTGATGGTTGACGCGGCGGGTCAAAGGAGGAAGGCCGATGTCTGACAGCGAAACCAAGTACCGGGCGACGGCAGCACTTCGTGCAGGAGATGAGCTTGAGAGAAGGCACAACGAACGCCTCAACATGGTCGAGATCGCCAAGGTGATCCTGAAGCACCGAGACGCCGAGGGCGGTTCGCCTGCGCAGCCGGGCCGAGAGGACGGAACGGGAGATGCGAGCGCGAGCGCTGTATCCGAGCTGTCCGCGAAGATCGACCGGCTCTCGGATCTGAAGCCGAACTGGGACACCTACAACGGGGAGCCGCCGAACAAGCTCGCCGTCGCTCGCGCCCGACAAGCCCTCGGAATCGCCGCCGACGAACAGTTCCTTCCCGATCGCATCGTCGCCGACGCGGAGGGCGGGATCGCGCTCGTGTACTTCCGCGACGAGCGCTTCGGGTCGGTGTGCTTCTACAACGACGGGACCGTCGAAGTGACGAACCGCAGGACCCGAGCCGAAGGCTATCGCGCCAAGGACGTTGAGCGCAGCGATTCTTGGCCGAGCGCGATGCAGCGAAGCCTTCAGGACATCCGAGCCTTCCTTTCCGAGGAGCCTTCATCGTGAACCCCCTGAACCGCTACCGATGGCCGGGCGAGTCGCGCCAGGCGTACGACGCGAAGCTGACACGCTGCATGAAGACTGCGGTCGCGCTCGAGGTGGATAGCGAGCGCGCCGTGGAAGGATGCGAGCGGTTCGACCAGGCCGTCGCTTCACTCGTGGCAAAGTCCTAACTGATGGATACCAAGCACATTTTGCCCAAGGACGACGGATTCGCGCACATCGTCGACGATTTCGACGAGATGGGTTGCCCCTGTGACCCGAACGATGGGACCTACGCGGACGAGACGGGAGTCGTGAAGCGCGCGGTTCTCCACCGTCGCATGGACGGAGGAGCGGATCGAGTCGAGGCGGTCTGGAGCCCAGGCGAGCTCGAAGGGAGGGGCTGAGCGGATGTTCGAAGAGGCCTACGAGTGGTTCAAGGAGTTCTTGTCGAAGAACCAGTTCGCAAGTGGCGGCGTGTTGCTCGCCGTGATGTCCGCAGTGTTCTTTCAGCTTCGTCGACTCCCGCGAGCGATCTGGGAGTTCGTCAAGCGCCGGACCGTCGTTCGGGTTGAGGTCCTGAACAGCGATCCGCTCTACGGATGGGTGTGCGACTGGCTCTCACGCCATTCCAGCGCCAGATCGTGTCTCTATCTGACCGCGATGACGCGAACGAGCTCGGGCGTCAATGTGCATGCCCAGGAAGATGACAGCGAACAGCGAATTCGGTTCGTTCCGTCGCCCGGAAGGCACCTGGTCCGGCACGGTGCTCACTGGTTGCTTGTGGGCCGTTTTCGCGACGAGAGAGGAACTGGCGGCGACTCTCTCATGTCCCTGTTCTACCGCGAGCGGCTTCAGATCACCGGGTTGAAATGGTCTCGGCGAGCAATCGACGAGGTGCTCGAGGAGGCGAAGGCCGGCTCGATGCCCATTCGCTCGAAGGAAGTTGGCGTTTTCCTTGCCCGCGGCGAACACTGGCAGCCGATCGGAACTTGCCCTCGTCGCCCGATCGAATCCGTGGTCCTGAGCGACGGCAAGGGCGATCGCCTGCTCGCAGACGCGCGATCGTTCCTTCAATCGCAAGATTGGTACGCCGAGAGAGGCATCCCTTGGCGCCGCGGCTACCTCCTCTACGGACCGCCCGGTAACGGAAAGACCTCGTTGGCCCGGTCGATCGCCAGCGAGCTCGAGATGGACTTCGGCATCGTGAACCTGGGTGATCGATGGATCTCGGACGCCGTCCTCATGAAGCTCCTGGCCGAGAACTCGAGGTCTGTACTCCTGCTTGAGGATATCGACTGCATCTTCGAGAAGCGCGATGCAGACCAGGTCTCCGATGGGATTACGTTCTCTGGCCTGCTGAATGCGCTCGACGGCATCGGAGCCGCCGAAGGGCGGATCCTCTTCATGACGACGAACCGCATCGAGCGCCTGGATTCAGCGCTGATCCGTCCAGGCCGAATCGACATGAAGGTCGAAATCGGCAACGCCACGAGGGAACAGGCCCAGGCCATCTTCCGCCGGTTCTTCCCGAGGGCTGACGAGCGCCTCGCCTACCAGTTCGGCGAAGAGGTTGGCGACCAAGGCCTCTTCTCGATGGCTGCGATCCAGAACCACTTGATCCGGCACCTCGACGACGCCCAATCGGCAGCGGAGACATCCATCGGCGACAGTGCGTGGCAAGAAGGGGTCGCGCTGCCTGGATCGTAGGGAATCACATCGCCTCGGAGGGAGGCGATTCAGGGCATAGACGCACCTCCCTCGCTGTATCCAACCATCGTCGGGCCCGTGATGCCGGCCCGGACGAGGCTCGGCGAGGGAGGTGCGGCTTCTGATTCTACGGGGAGGGCATCTTGGGCGCGAACGCTGAGGCGGTCGGCTACGTGCGGGACCTGACAAACGAAGAGTTGCTCGACTTCGCGCTGTCCGTTTGGGGCAGGCGTCCGGGCGAGCTCGACGTCCGGGAGTACAACCGTCGAGTGCGAGCGTGGCACGAGCAGCGACAACCCGAAGCGGATGCCGCTGCCGCGCCTGTCCTGGTGGAAGAGGCCCCGCCGGCTCGGGAGCCAGTCGCGATACCGGCTGACCTCGATGAGTCGGCACCGATGCCCTTCGGCCGATACGCCGGCCGAGCAATCCGGGACGTCCCCCGGCGCTACTTCCGGCGACTCGTCGGAAGCGTCTCCACGTGGGACGAGTTCCCCGAGATCGCGCGGTACGCCGAGCTCGTCGGCACAGACTGATTCCGCAGCCGAACCTCAATCCGATTCCGCGTTTCGGTATTCGGTCACGCCGCCCACCGTGCTACACTTCCGCTGCCGGCATCACGGCTCCCCTACGATGGTGCTGATGGTCTGCCCATGCAGTGCCTCGCGACCGCGTGCTCGCCGGCTTCCTTCCTGGCCCTCGCCGGCTCTCTCCTCTTCACGCTGATCTTCTATCCGCGCCTCCGTGACCGTTTCGGTCCGTGGAGGCCGGCATGACCTCCTGGCCGAAGCTCGCTCTCGCGCCGACGAAGCTGGATCCACACCCGCGCGCGGCGTCCGTCACGCTCGAGGACGTCGAGAACTGCGTTTCCGAGCTCCTCGACGGGAAGACCCGCGACAAGGCCCTCGCCGCGATCCAGCGTCCCGTCCGCATCATTCCGCCCGGAAGCTACCCGCGGCCAGACAAGGGCGGCCCGAACAACATCGACCACGCGATGCGAGGAGCCCTCCGGGCTCTCGCTGCACATCGATCGGGAAAGACCGAGCTCGCGGAGAACGCGCTCCATGCGGCCCGCGAGTGGCTGTGGCATGCCTACTACCACGAGGCCCGAGACGAGGCCCACCGCTACCTCGAGGGGATCTACTTCCTGCGTCGAGTCCTCGTGGCCATCGGCGACAGCGAACTCGCCGAGATCGCCTCGCAGGTCCTGAACCAGGCCTATGACCTCCCCGACATGGGGATCCACAAGCTCCGCGAGTACCGTCGCGCGAACTTCCCGAACCTCCGCATCCTGATCCGGTCGTGCGTGAACTGCTCGGTCGGAGCGATCCACTACTTCGAGACCGAGCGAGACGAGGCGGCCGTCGAGCTCCTGCAGACCGTGGCCGAGGCGCTCGAGTGGTTCCTCTCGATCGAGTGGGAACGCCCGGCAACGGACGCCTACGCCCGCGAGGTGCCCGGATGGGGGGGCGACGCCGACGGTGTCCCCTTCCAGGCGGACATGATCGACAACTCGGAGGAGTACCGGTGGGACTACAAGCGAACGAGCTTCCACATGCCCTGGCATGCGTTCTTCATCCAGCCCAACGGCTTGTGGATCCTCCGGCACATCCTGGCGGGAATCCCGGCGACCCCCGAACGGCTGATCTCCCTGATCGACGGACGGATGGAGGACTTGCGGACCTGGTTCTGGAAGCGCGCCTACGCGGACACCGACGACCCGCTCTACCGCGGCACCGGTCCGACCGCGGCCCGGGAAAACCCCCTCTTCCGGCCCGACGATCCCCAGCGCATCGCACGGCCGACTGACCTCGGCGTCGCGACCGGCGAGATGCTCTGGGCGCCGTGGCTCATGCTCCACGAGCCCGGCCGAACCTTCGATGACTTCGGGCGGATGTTCGAAGCGCTCGTGGTTCAGGGTGAGCACCACAACTGGGCCGACTGGCCCTCAGCCCTCTTCGCGCCCGAGTGCTTGGAGATCATCGCCGACCACCGCGACGGGCTCGAGCGACCGGGGGCGGCGTACGGGCAGGAGAGGAACCCCGACGACAGCGCCATCCCGGCAGGCCGGCTCGATCGGGTTCGCCAGGCGGTCAAGATGCTTCGCCGGGAGGGTCTTCAAGCCGAGGCCGAGGCGTTCCGCGGATTCATGGAGGCCGGGCTCAACTACTTGGAAGACACGAAGTAGCGCCCCGGGGCCGGGCGGCCCCGGTTCAACCAATCGAACGACATGGGAGGGACGAAAGGAATGGATCAACCGACACGCCAGCAGGCCGTGGCACAACTGGCCGACCACGAAGTGCGAATCTCGTCGCTCGAGGCGCGCGCCGGCGTCGTGGAGCGCATCTCGCTCAATCCACCGGTGGTCAATCCGCCGGACTTCGATCTCGGCTCGACGTGGACCGACCGGTTCCCGGTCTCGATTCTCCCGGATGTACCGGCGGAGTCACTCGATCCGGGAACGCTCGTGGCCTACATCCCCGTCGAGGTGACGCTGGACAGCGGGGCGAAGCTGCGCGAGATCGTGCAGGTCGTGGGTGGGATCAAGTTCCAACGCGAGGAGCGCGCGCACTACTACCTCGCCCACCGTCAGCGCCTCCCGAAGGGCGCTGTGGGCGCTTGGGATGGGAAGAACCCGAGCTTCTACGCCATCGCCGACGACGGACGAATCCTCGGCAAGCGAGAGCCCCTCGGGATCGAGCATGAGTGGAACGCGGAAGTCACCGAGCGCTACCGGTTTGGTCGACCGATCCCCTACAACCCGGCCCGCGACTTCGTGCAGAGGATCGATGGCCGCACGCTCTCAGAGCTTCGCGAGGGAGCGTCTTCCGCGGAAGACATGACTGCGGTCGGATGGCTCCAGGTTCGGCCGGAGGCGTACGACCGCCCCGTCAAGATCGTCACCGTGATCGCGGTCGGCGGAGAGCCGTACCTCGCCTTCAACGGGACCGACCCGAGCTTCTGGTTCAAGCTCGAGGCGGACGGCCGACAGACGATCCGCGGCATCGAGTCGCTCTCGGTCCGCTTCGTCATGCAGACCGAGTATCCGGCGGGCGTGTTCCCCCTGGCCTGACCCGAACGCGTTTCACGAGCCGCAACATCCTTTCGTTCGGGGCGGCGACCTGAAGCGACGCGCTCGGGTCGCCGTCCGTTACCCACTGAAGGGAGATGACATGCGAAGAGAGTCGAGCCTCGGCGCTTCCCACCTGATCGCCGTGATCTTGGGGATCGCCCTCGTCGCCGTGTTACCCGCCTGCGTCGGCCCGCCGACCGCGGAGTCCGACCCGACCCTCGACCGCCTCGATCAGCTCGACGCCGTCGTCGAGATCGTCGGGAACGAGCTCCTGGTCTACGTCGCTGGCCGTGCGCCGGAGGATCTCGACCGCTGGGGGAACCGGGTCGAAAGCGCCCGTCGGATCCTCCACGAGGCGACGCGCTCGTACATCGACGACGGTGTCTACTCGCTCGACGAGCTGCGGTCGCTTCTACCGATCGTCCGCGACGAGTACGTCGCGCACCTCGCACGAGACGACACGCTCTCGGACCGCGAGCTCGAGGAGCGGATCCGGCGCGTCCGGTCGGCCGAGACGCTGATCCGGCTGCTTCTGCCGTCGACGGCCCGGGGAGACGCCCTCGGATGTTCCTGACCCAGCTGATCGTCCAGGAAGTCCGTGGCAGGAACCGGTGGAGACTCCACGAGGACCTCGTCTACCGCGGGAACTGGGACGAGTTCGTCGTCCCTCGAGGATTCCAGACCGACTTCGCGTCCGTCCCTCGGGCGTTCTGGAGTGTGTACCCACCGTACGGGACCCACACCAAGGCCGCCGTGGTCCACGACTACCTGTACCGGGAGCAGCCGATCGTGAAGGGCGGAAAGCCCATCTCGCGAAAGGACGCCGACGGGATCTTCGAGCGGATCATGCGCGAGCTCGGAACCAGCTGGTGGCGCCGCAAGACCATGCACTTCGCCGTGCGACTGTTCGGATGGCGGGGGTATCGGAAGTGGAAGAAGAAGTGAGCGCGCTCTACCGGAGCGCCTGAGGAAGAGAGGAGCCCGGCGTCGGGCCTGAGAGACCTGGCGGCGGGTCGCATCGTCGCGGGAGTCGAGCACGGAAACGGGG
>CAZQZX010000166.1:0-8579 GCA_964597885.1 uncultured Planctomycetota bacterium | reverse complement strand
TGGCTTCGCGAGAGAGCCAACGAGGCCGTGCAGATCCACAACGACCTCGGCGATGCGTTCGAGGCCGGCGTAAAGGCCGCGCACGACGAGGGCTTTTGCGAGGGGCTTGCGAAGGGTGTGCGCCGGGGTCGCGAGATGGCCGACACAACGCGGTCCCACTGGGATCGGTTCTGGGTCGGGCTGGCGGCTGGGGTGGCGATCGTCGGAGCCGCGGTCTTCCTTGCGTGGGGCATGATGGGAGGCCCGTCGTGAACGCCAGCGGACCGCAGGGCAGCAGCCCTCTTTCCCACTGCCTGAGCCGGCAGCCGCAGACGCCCGAAGACCAGCTCGGCGTGAGAGTGGTCCAGGCAATTGCGGACGGAAGGCTGATGGACGCCGCGACCCTCGTCGACAACGGGATGGTCGCCGGCCACCTGATCACCTGGAAGCCGAATGCCCTCGAGCAGCTCGGCGCGCTGATCACGGGAATGCTCGGCGAGGCGGACACCAAGGCGCGCGAGGGCTCTCAGACCCCGTCCCGGACCGTTGCCGCCTCGGTCGCGACTCTCCTGCGGGACTTCGAAGCCGAAGGGCTCCCGCGCCCTGAGGCGTTCGCGCTGGCTAGGGAGGACTTCGTTCGGGTGGTCTGCCCCACGGGAGGCCCATCGTGATGGACGTGAGCCACGTCGAGACGCTTGTGGATCAGCACATCGAACCGCTGAAGCGTGCGCTTGGGCTCTCGGACTGGCGTACGGTCGTCAACTACGGTCCGATCGATGCCGAGCGGCGGCCAGGCTTCTTCGTGCCAGCATCCTGCGATCTGAATCCCCCGTACCGCAAGGCGTCGATCTCGATTGATCCCGCCGAAGTCGATTCGGAAGAAGATCTCTTCCGCTATCTGCTCCACGAGCTTCTTCACATCGTTCTCTCGCCCACGGTTCTTCTCGACGATGCGGTCGCGAGAGCAGTGTCGGACGAGAAGTACGAGGTGCTTCGTCCCGTCTGGCACGACACCTTGGAGCGGTGCATCGCGAACCTCGAGCGCTTCCTGAAGAGCACAGGCCTCGACGCGAAAGAGCTGATCGAACGAGCGAGGGCTCAAGCCAAGGAGTCGGCAGCGCCGCAGCCGGCGCTTTCCAACAGAATGCCCCCTGCTCCAAGTACTTCGGACGAAGATGAGGGCCGCCGTGACCCGCCCGAATGAGACAAATGAGACACCTATAAAAAGGGCCCGGAAGCGGCGGCCGACGGGTGCACAGAAGGCGAAGTTCCTCGACGTCTTCCGGCGTCGTCGCTGTGTGACTCGGGCCTGTCGTCACGCCGGCATATCGCGCGCGACGGCCTACCGCTGGCGGGACGACGACCCAGATTTCGCCCGGGACTGGGACGAAGCGCAGGACGCCTTCGCCGACGAACTCGAATCTCTGGCTTTCCACCGAGCCCTGCACGGCTGGAACGAACCCGTCTTCTACGAGGGCAACCCTGTCGGCCGGAAGCGCCGGTTCTCACCGGGCCTTCTGATCTTCATGCTGAAGTGCAACCGGCCCGAGCGGTACGCGCTGGAGCACCAGCTGTCGGGCGCCACGGCGAAGCCCGAGGACTTCATCCGGGAGAGCCGGCGCGCTCTGGCCCAGATGCGGTCCAGTGTGCCGACGGGCGACGATGCGGCTGAACCGGATGTGACGGACGGCGAGCCGGAGGTGGCCGAGTAATGGTTGCCGCTGCGAGCGAATCGTCCGATCTCATGGTCGCCACCGCGCAGGAATCGTCCACCCTGACGAAGCGCTGGTCGCCGCTCTCGGTCCATCACCCCGAGCACGAACGATTGTGGACCGCACCCACACGCTTCGACCACGCGTTCGCCGGCCGAGGCTCAGGCAAGTCCGAGATCGTTGGGAAGCGGCGCACCGTTCGCCGTGTCTTCGAGGACTTCGAGCGCATTGTGGCAGGCTGGGATCCCCCGGACACCCTTCGGTATGCGATCGTCGCGCCCACGTGGAGCCAGACGAAGCGCATCTATTGGCGGGACCTGAAGGCGCTGTTCCCGGCGTGGGCCATCGACGGCCGCCCGTCCGAGTCGGAGCTCACGATCCGCACGCGCTGGGGCGCCGAGCTGTTCCTCGCGTCGGGGGACAAGCCCGAGCGCCTGGAGGGGATCGCGCTTCGGGGCGTCGTCCTCGACGAGTTCGCGGACCACAAGCCGAAGATCTTCGAGGAGACGATCCTCCCCTGCCTCACCCGCCTTGGGATCGAGGGCTGGTGCTCGTTCATCGGGAAGCCCCGCGGCCGCAACCACGCCTTCGAGCTGCAGAAGGTCGCGAAGCAGGCGATCCGTGAGTCTGAGGAGGCCGGCGAGGAGCCCGAATGGGGCGTCTACTGGTGGCCGTCGAGGGACATCCTGACTCCCGCCGAAATCGACCGCGCTCGTCGGTTCACCGACCCGGTCACGTTCGCGCAGGAGTACGAGGCGTCCTGGGAGGACTTCGCCGGGCGTGCCTACTACGACTTCCACGAGGGCACGCACTGCTTCCGCCTCGAACGGTCGCAGTCGCTGCCGCTCGAGCTGTGCTTCGACTTCAACGTGAGCCCCGGCGTGTGCGTCGTCACCCAGGAGCAGCGGGCGAGCGAGTACCCCGCCGGGCACTTCGAGACCCCGGACCTCACCACCCGAGGATGGCGCGTCGATCGCCAGTTCACGGCGGTGATCGACGAGGTCTACATCCGGAAGCACTCGCGAACGGACCTCATCTGCCAGGAGATCATCGAGCGCTTCGGCGATCACCGGGGCGAGGTCATCTGCTACGGGGACGCGACCGGTGGCGCCGAGGGGAGCGCCAAGACGACGGGCTCGGACTGGGCCATCATCGAGCGGACGCTTGGTGCACACTTCGGCAACCGGCTCGACATCCGGCTCCGCTCGGAGAACCCCTCGGAGCGAGCTCGCGTCAACGCCCTGAACTCGCGGATCCGCATGACGGAGGGATCGGTCCACCTGGTTCTCGATCCCGAGGCGGCCCCGCACACCAAGGAGGACTTCGAGGGCACGGTGATCCTCGAGGGAACGTCGGGCACGCTGGACAAGAAGACCGACAAGTGGCGATCGCACCTCACCGACGCGGTCGGCTACAAGATCGAGCTCGAGTACCCGATCGGCGGCGAGATCGGCCTGGAGCGGATGTCGTACTGACGGACCGGGGAGGGACATCGGCGTGAAGATCAACGAGCGCTGCAGGGCCTACACCGAGATGGACCGCAAGTGGCGCGTGACGCGCGCACTTCGAGGCGGGACCGAGGCCATGCGCGAGGCCGGCCGGGAGTTCCTGCACCAGTTCCCGAAGGAAGACGACCGGACGTACGAGGCGCGGCTGAAGTGCTCGTACCTGTTCAACGGCTACTCGGACGCCGTCCGCCGCCTCGTCTCGAAGCCGTTCCAGAAGCCCGTCGAGATCGTCGGCATCGATGACCTTCCTGCCGAGATGCAGGCCCTCAAGAAGAACGCGGACGGTTGTGGGCGGTCGATCACCCGACTGGCTCGCGAGGTCTTCGAGTCCGCGATCGACTTCGGCCTGAGTCATGTCTTCGTCGACGTTGCAGCGGGCCCTCAGTCGAACCCTCGCCCCTATTTCATCCACATCCCGGCGGACCGCCTGATTTGGTGGGAAACGCAGCGAAGCGCCCAGGGGCTGAAGCGGCTCAGCCTCGTGCGCTGGATCGAGATGCGCGAGGAAGTCGTCGACGGGAAGCTCAAGACAGTGGAATACGTCCGCGAGGTCACGACCCGCGACTGGGCGCTCTTCCGCGAGAAGGACGGCAAGTTCCAGCCCGTTCCGCTTGTCATCGGCGGCCGCGAGCTCGATCGCGTGCCCCACAGCTTCGGTGCCGAGCGCGACCCGTTCACCGGCGAGATCCTCACGTTCGCAACCGACGACGGCGGGCGGATCATGCGTGACGACGAGGGCCGCCGGTTCCCCGATCCCGATGGCGCCACGGCCGGCGGTGAGATCCCGCTCGCCACGATGTACACGAACCAAACCGGCTTCATGACCGCGGAGCCTCCGCTCCTGGACCTCGCCGACGAGAACCTCCGCCACTGGAACATCCAGTCGGACACGGACAAGTACGCCCGCTTCGCCCGCGTCGGCGGGCACTTCTTCGCCGGTATGAGCGCGAAGGAATTCCAGGCGATGATGGGCACCTGGGCGGCCGGCATGTCCGGACACTCCCAGGACTCGAAGGTGACGCACTTCCCGGTCGAGGCCCAGGGCAGGGCCTTCGAGGTGGGCCGCGTGCAGCTGCAGGACAGCGAGTCGCGGATGCGCATGCTCGGCGCGCAGCCGCTCACCGAACGCCTTTCCGGCCCCAGCGAGACGGCCCAGGGCAAGCGCCTGAACGAAGCCCGTCACCAGTCGGATCTCCACGCGTGGGTCGGCGAATGCAACGACATGCTCACCTCCGCCGGCCGGATGGCCGCGAGGTGGCGCGACGAAGAGGACCAGCTGCCCGAAGAGTTCAATATCCGCGCCTTCTCGGAGTTCCAGACGCTCGCAGGCGACTACGAGGGCCTGAGGCTGCTCCTCGAGTCGAGGAACGGGATCCGGCCCGTCGTGTCGGACCAGACGATCTTCCGTCGCTTCCAGCAGTACGGGATCTTGCCCGAGACGCTGGATCCCGAGGCGGAGCAGGCGCTCATCCGCCAGGAGATGCTCGTAGACCAGGGGATCGTTGACTGATGCCGATCAACCCGACTGATCCCCGCGTCGGCGCCGCGCTGAACACGAACGGCACGATCGCCGACCGGACGATCCGTCATGCCCTGTACCTCGAGCGACTGAAGACCGGCGAGGCGAAACGCGTCCTTGGGCTCCTCGAGCGCCACGTCTTCCCGGACCTCGAGCGGCGGTTCCTGAGCCAGCTCGCACGAATGTCCGCGGGCGGGAGGCCGAACGACACGGGCCTCTTCACCACGAACCGCTACCGCGAGATGATGAAGTCGGTCGCGACCACCGTCCGCGAAGGGTACGGGATCGCCCAAAGGGACCACCGCGAGAGCCTCTTGGAGATCGCGAGCGCCGAGGTCAAGTGGCAGGGCCGCGTGTTCGAGGACACGGTCCCTGCGGTGATCAAGGCCGAGTGGGAGGTCCCGCCGCTTCGGCTCCTGCGGACTGTCGTGAACGAGCGCCCCTTCGAGGGGAAGCTGCTGTCCGAGTGGTTCAAGGATTCCTCGGACAACCTGATGCGGCGGCTCAACCAGCAGCTGCGGATCGGGATCTCGACAGGCGAGAGCATCCCTCAGCTGATGGCCCGCCTACGGGGTGTCCGGGGGCGCGGCGGTCTCTTCGGGAAGTCCCGGAGCGAGATCGAAGGCATCGTCCGCACGGCCGTCGCGCACGTCCAGAACGCCGCCCGCGAGGAGATGTTCCGGGCCAACGACGACGTCGTGAAGGGCGTGCAGTGGATCTCGGCGCTCGATCTGCGGGTCTGCCGCATCTGCCAGGCCTACGCAGACCAGGTCTACGAGCTCAACGAGGGTCCACGGCCCCCCGTGCACCTCGGTGACCGGTGCGTGATGGTGGCGGTCCTGAAGAGCCTCCGCGAGATGGGGATCCCGCTCGACGAGGTGGACGCGGGAACGCGAGCGTCGATGAACGGCGAGGTCGCGCAGAACGTGACGCTCGCCAGTTGGATCCGGACCCGGCCCGCCGAGGAGCAGAATCGGCTTCTGGGCCGCGGAATCGCGCGTCGGGTCCGCTCGGGATCGATAACCATCGACGAACTGAACGACGCAACGCGTGCGCGCTTCGGCGAACCGCTGACCTTAACCGAGGTGATCGCGCGAGAGGCCAATTGATACTTGGTTCGATTACCGTTGACAGGAATGTTGAAAGCGTGATACGAGGAGGGAAGTCATGGCAATGAAGATCGCCGCACACATCGACTCCGTCGACGCCATCCCGGAAGACGCGACCATCAAGGTCCGCGACCTCTACGAAGAGGTCGACGGTGGCGGGTACGCCGTTGTCCTCCAGCCGAAGAACGGTTGGAACAACGAGAACGTGTCCGGGCTGAAGGACTCGCTGCGCAAGCGACGCGAGGGAACCGAGAAGCTCGACGAGCTCGAG
This sequence comes from uncultured Planctomycetota bacterium, assembly GCA_964597885.1. Classification (GTDB taxonomy): domain Bacteria; phylum Planctomycetota; class JACOTG01; order JACOTG01; family JAUIME01; genus CAZQZX01. The sequence continues at coordinate 2,481 of CAZQZX010000166.1, read as the reverse complement.
GCGCAGATCGCCAAGTTCACCGAGCTCGGCACGCTCGAGGAGCTCAGCGAAGCGCTCGAGACCCGGCGCAAGCTCGCCGAGAAGTACGTCCCTTCGGACGAAGCCAAGGCCGCCAAGGAGGCGTACGGCGCCGAGCTGAAGCAGCAGCACAAGAAGGAAATCGAGAAGCTGATGTCGGACCTCGAGGCCCGAGACAAGTCGATCTCGGCACTCGACCGCGAGACGTCGAAGCTCCTGATCGACGCGGCCGTCCGAGGCATCATGTCGCGGAACAAGAACTTGCGCGGCAACACGGACCGCGTCATCGAGCACCTTCGATCGTCCGGGCCGCACGGGAAGTCCCGTGCGCAGGTGATCCGCGAGGACGGCAAACCGCCGCGCGTCGTCATCCTGGCCGACGAGGACGGGAAGCCGAAGATGACGACCAAGGCGAACTCGACCGATGACATGGAGCTCGAGGAGTACCTCGGATCGCTCCGTGAGAACGAATCCTGGCGCGGCGTGTTCTACGATACCGTCGCCCAGGGCGTGGGCGGAGACCCCGACGCGACGACCTCGGTCGGATCCGACCCCAGCAAGGTTCGCATCACCGAGGCGGACATGAACGACTTCTCGCGCTATCAGCAGCTGCGGGAAGAGGCGATGAAAGAAGGCAAGGGAATCGAACTACCCGGCGCGGGCGTCTAGAGCCCGCGTTTCACAACTCGAAGGCGTTTCGCTGCGGCGGGAAGCTAGGTCGGGAAGGCCGGCAGGAAGCCCGGCCGCGTGACGGCGGGAAGCTAGGGAGCGAGTCTCCCCTGTGGTAAGCCAGAACGCGGTGTCGAGGGTGGTAGGCCAGGCTGGTAAGGCCCATGTGGTAAGCCACGGCGTCCAGCGCCTCAACGGTTTTCTGTTGAGGAGAGGGACTCCATGGCCAACAATCTCGGTTTCTACAATCCGCAGTTCTACGCGAACGAAGCGCTCATCTGGCTTCGCAAGCGCCTCGGGATGCTGGGATCGGTGTACCGGGGGTACGACGAAGAGCGTCGCACCTTCGGGCAGGGTGACACCATCAACATCCGGCGCCCGAGCAAGTTCGAGGTCCGCGACGCCCCGTCCACTTCCCAGGACATCAACCCGGACAGCCTCAAGCTCAACCTCGACTTCCACAAGGAAGTCAAGATCGCGCTCACCGACAAGGAACTGGCCTTCACCGGCGAGCGCATCATCAACGAGCACATCCAGCCGGCCGCCTACGCGATCGGCGACTTCGTCGACACGGTCCTCGCGCAGCTCTACCAGGACATCCCCTGGCACGTCGGCTTCAGCAAGGGCTCGCCGCCGAGTTCCTTCGTCTCCGTGATGACCGATGCGCGGCAGCGGCTCTTCGACAACGAGGTCCCGCTGTCCGACCGTCGCATGGTGCACGGCCTCGTCGACGGCTACCTCGAGAACAAGTTCCTGCAGGAGCAGGCGTTCTCGCAGGCGCAGGGTGCCGGCGACCGAGGCGTCGCGTCCCAGGAAACGGGGATGCTCGGCCCGAAGTTCGGTATCAACTGGTTCGCGAGCCAGAACGCCCAGCAGCACACCGCCGGCTCCATCACGGCCTCGGCGCCGAAGCTGGACGGGGGCGGAAGCGCCGTTGCCCAGGGCACTTCGGAGATCACCATCGACGACACGACCCTCACGGGAACGGTCAAGAAGGGCGACACGCTCGTGATCGACGGCGGCACGCAGCGCTACGCGATCACCGCCGACGCCACGGCCGCGGGCAACGCGGTCACCGTGCAGATCACCCCGCCGCTCGTCCAGGAGTATGCCGACGAGGCGGCCGTCACCTTCGACCAGGTCGACCACACGGCGAACCTCGTGTTCCATCGCAACGCCTTCGCCGTCGCCTTCGGTGCGCTTCCCGCCGAACTCATCCGGCGGATCGCCGGGGCGCAGGTCTTCGTCGCCCAGGACCAGGAGAGTGGGCTCTCGGTGCGCTCGCGGCTCTACTACGACGGGGACAACTCGACCGTGAAGGTCGCCCTCGACGTGCTCTTCGGCGTCAAGACGCTCGACCCGAACCTCGCCACGCGCATCCGCGCCGCGGCCTGATTCGGCGGCATCCGATTCGTCATCGTGGTCCCGTGCTCAGCGATCGCCGCTGGGCGCGGGGCCTTCCGAATCCCAAACGACCGACGAGGAGGCTCCTCTCGATGAAGCTCAACACGATCACGATGTACGCGGAGAACGGCCAACGGATGGTGGTCAATGAGACCCGCCGGGCCGAGTTCGAGAAGAAGGGCTGGTCCACCGAGAAGCCGACGCCCAAGCCGGCCGGTGGCGACGGCGACAAGCACCCGAAGAAGGAAGGGTCCGGCGGCGACAAGCAGCCGCAGACGGTGTCATCGTCGGGCACCAAGCCCCCCGCGAAGAAGTGACCACGCGCGGGGGCCCACGCCCCCGCCCTGAGCCGCGACGCAGCCGCAACCCCATGAGGAGGGACGGCCCATG
>CAZQZX010000165.1:0-15640 GCA_964597885.1 uncultured Planctomycetota bacterium | reverse complement strand
CATCGTGCGCGCTTCACTCGGCAGCGAGGCGGAGAGCATCAAGAGCACGAGCGAGACGATAGCGAAGGCGAGGTAGATGCGGGGGCGATTCATGGTCGTGGTCCCTTCTTGGGTTCGGGTCTCGTGCCACTCGGCTCCTGGTTCACGACTCGGGCCCTGAGCCCGACCGCGGCCGCGCCGCACGAAGCGTGTGAGCATAGAATACGGACGCGCGGGGCGGGAGATCCATTAGCCTGCACCGGAAACACGCCGATACCGGGGCGGTCGGCAGCGCGACACGAATGCGTTAGCGCGCGGTTAGAATACGCGCAACGATCTTCAGATGATGACGGTTATGGACGTCGATGAAGCGCAGGCTGTCGTCGCGGTCGAGCACCCCGAGGATGAAGTGACGAAACCATCGAGTCGGCGGCAGCTCCGTAGCGGCGCTCAGGTGCTCGCGCGCTTTGGCAAGAAGCTCCTCGACTTCTTCGCGCGTGATCGCGTCGCTCGGCATGGCGATGTCGGGGGCCTTGGCTCTCCCTCGTGGGATCCAGCCCGTCCGCAAGAGGACCTCGCGCTTCGGATTGAAGCCTCGAGGGGGAACCGGCTCCTCGGACGCGGCGAGTGCCTTGCAGATCCCGATCGTCGAGCGACAGCAATGGTGCAGGTGCATCCCGACCGACCACTTCGAGATGCGCGAGGCGCTGACATCGAAGTCGGCCAGATGCTCCATCATCCGCGAAATGCCGTGATCGGGACTCATCTCGATTCCGTGCCTCAGCTCGCCGTCGTCTCTCGCAGGAACTCGTGCATCGCCTCTTCTGTCGTTCGCTCCACGTGATGAGCGGCTCGGGTCATCGACTCCTCGGGAGAGACCGCATCCGAGCACAGCGAGAACACGCGATCGATCCCGCACGCGCGCAGGGCCTCGGCATCGCCGTCCACCATCCCCGCGATGGCGTAGCATCGGACCCCCGCCGCGCGCGCCGCCTTCCCGACGCCAGCCGGCGCCTTGTCAAAGGCGGTCTGCTCGTCGAGCCGTCCCTCGCCGGTCAAGACGAGATCCGCGCCCCGGATCTTCTCCGGCAATCCGACGAGATCCAGGACGACGTCGATGCCCTTGCGGAGCTCGGCACCGAGGAACGCGTGCAGCCCGGCGCCGGCGCCGCCCGCGGCCCCTCCACCGGGAAGGTTGCGTACGTCCACCCCGAGACTTCGCTCGATCACGTCCGCCAGATTCGCGAGGCCCGCTTCCAGCGTCTCGACCTGCTCGGGGCTGGCGCCCTTCTGCGGCGCGAACACCCGTGCCGCGCCCCGCGGTCCGAGCAGCGGATTGTCCACATCGCAGACGACTTCGAGACGCGCCTTTCGAGCTCGCGGATCGAGCCCGGACGGATCGATCGACGCGATCGACGCCAAGGCTCCGCCGACGGGCTCGACCGACGCGCCCTCCCGATCGAGGAAGCGGACGCCGAGCGCGCTCGCGATGCCGACGCCCCCGTCGTTCGTGGCGCTCCCGCCGATCCCGATCTCGATTCGCTCGGCACCGAGATCGAGCGCCGCGGCAATCAGCTCCCCGGTCCCGTAGCTGGTGGTGACGCTCGGATCGCGTCGATCTTCAGGGAGCAGCGCGAGCCCGCTCGCGAGCGCCATCTCGATCGCGACGCTGCGGGCCTCGGGCACAAGCGCAATCGCGGCCGTCACCGGCTCGCGACGCGGCCCGCTCACCGTGTACTCGAGGAGCTCGCCGCCGCGCGCATGGTGGGCGACCTCGACGAGACCGTCCCCGCCGTCGGCCACCGGCACGAGAGCGACGTCGGCATCCGGAAGGACCCGTCGGATCCCCGCCTCCATCGCCTGAGCCGCCTCGCGCGCGGTCAGCGTTCCCTTGAATGCGTTCGGCGCCGCCACGATCTTCATCCGGAACGCCCCTCCCTGCAGCCGCGATTGCCATCGATCCGTCGGCTACTATCTATTCCTTTCCGGCATCAGGCGACCGGCGGGACCGCGAGCGCATTCGGGGGCCTCGGTGAGCCCTGGCGGCGCAGCGCTCATTGCTCGCGACGGGTCGCGGTCACGTTCAGATCGAACTGCTGGAGGCGGACGGTCTCGGCCCGGTCCTTCTGGAGGCCGAACGAGATCTTGGCTTCCGCATCCGGTGCCCAGAAGACGCCGCCGCCCTGGAAGTAGAGCGCCAGCTTCGGGCTTCCCTTCGGCTGTCCGTGCAGGCGCCCGTCCTTCAACGTGACCTCGAACGTGAGACCCGGCTTGAGGTCGGCGTCATACATGCCGAGATAGCGTTTCTGCTCCGATGCCGAAACGGGAAGGTCCACGTAGGTCACCTCCCGGTCCTTCGCGCCGAGAGTCTCGAGGTACTTCACGACGGGCTCGGCCGGACGGCCCCCTGCCTTGGCATGCTCGTACAGCGGGATTCCGTGGGGTCCCTTGACGTCGAGAAGCCCCGGAAACGCCTCGAGCACCGCCCGGACGATCGCGACCTCGCCGATCACCGCCGCGGCGAACAGATCCATCCGCGCACCATTCGCCAGAAGGTAGCGCACGATGCGCGTGCTTCCCGAATGCGCCGCGCCGCCGAGTCCGGTCTCCCAGTCGCCGCTTCCCCAGTCCCAGGAAGCCAGCACGAGCGCCGGTCTCTTCTCGACCATCGACTTCGTCTTGTCGAGATCGGTATGCGCCGCGCTCACGAACTCGAGTACCAGATCAGGATCGAGTGGCTCGCGCCTGCGGGGCGCCCGGGCCGTCGCCGCTCCGGGAATCACGAGCAGCGGAAGGCTCCCGAGTGCCGCGCCTAGAAAGCCTCGTCTGCCGACGTCGTCTCTGTGCATGCTGCCTCCTCCATCACAAATCGAATCTCACCCGGACCGTCCAGTCATACGCGGCAGATTTTTTCGGGGCGTGCCTTGTGGGGCGAGCCGCACCGTCGATGGTGTGGGCCGCATCCTCCGGCCACGAGTGACGGCCGTCCACGATCCGCACCCGCTCGCTCGTATCCCGCCGGTAGAACCACGCGAAGGCTTGCGCTAGCATGGGCGAGGGATCCGGATCGGGAGCGAACTTCGTGGAAGCCATCTTGCCAGCGCAGCGCCGTACGCAAAACCTTCGCAGCTACAGCTGGAGCCTCTTGCTGTGGCTCGTGGTCGGAACGTTGGTCAGTCTTCTGGTCGACCTCTCGTATCCCGACGTGAGCGGTATCACCGATCCCGCCTACTGGGGTCGGCAGGCCGCATTCTGGCTGACCTTCACACCGCTCACGCCTCTCCTGTTCGCCCTCGCCGGAAGCGTCTGGCTTCAAGCCGGATCGTGGCGACGGGATGCGCTTCGCGTTTTCCTGTTCGGAGCCCTCTTCCTGCTCGCGCACGAGATCGCCGTAGGGTCGATTCATTACGTCGCCGGCCGTTTCGATCCACGCGAGCCCGGCGGACACTGGTACCAATGGGTTTTCTTCGCAATCGAGTCCGTCTGGCTCCTCGATCTGCTCGTCTATTCCGTGAGCTTCTTCGTGTTTCTCGGCATCGCCAAGAGCCTTCGACTGCGCGAGCGCGAGTTCGAGACGACGCGCCTTCGCGAGAGCCTGACGGAATCGCGGCTCACGGCGCTGCAAGATCAGCTTCAGCCGCACTTCCTCTTCAACACGCTGCACACGATCGGGGTGTTCGCGAAGCGCGATCCCGACGAGTCGCGACGCATCATCACGCTGCTCGGGGACGTGCTCCGTGCCTCCCTCGAGACGGGGCGCCCGCAGGAGATCGCGCTACGTGACGAGCTCGCGATGCTCGAGAAGTTCCTCGAGATCGAACGGATTCGATTCCGCGATCGGATGCGCGTCGAGGTCGACGTCGGCGACAGCGCGCTCGACTGTGCCGTCCCGCACTTTCTTCTCCAGCCCCTGGTCGAGAACGCGATACGCCATGGGATCGAGGGAAAGGCCGGCGAGGGGCGCCTCCACATTTCGGGCATCGCCGACGCCGAGTGGCTGCGCATCTCGGTCGCGGACAACGGCGACGCCAGGCTCGCCGAGTCGCCCCGAGAACGAGTCGGCCTCGGGAACACCCGTGAGCGACTTCGTCTACTCTACGGGGAGGAACAGGAGCTGCGTCTGCGGCGCTCCGATGCTGGCGGCGTCGAGACGCACGTTCGGATCCCGAGGAGGCGCCTCGCGTGACGGAACCTCTGCGCATCCTCATCGTCGACGACGAGCCCGCTTGCCGGGACGATATCCGGGATCTCCTCGCCACGGAGGCCGACTGTACCGTCATCGCAGAGGCCGGTGACGGTCCGAGCGCCTTGGCCGCCATCCGCGAGCATCAACCCGACATCGTGTTCTTGGACATTCAGATGCCCGAGCTCGACGGATTCGGAGTCCTCGAAGGCATCGACGAGAGAACGCGGACCGCCTTCATCTTCGTCACGGCCTACGAGCAGTACGCGATCCGGGCATTTGAAGCCCATGCCCTCGATTACCTGCTGAAGCCGTTCGATCGCGAGCGTTTCGAACGATCGCTCCAGCGGGCGCGCGAGGCCGCGCAAGTCGGCGCCGCGGTATCGGACGACGTCCAGGGATTGATCCGGGAGATCCGCTCGCAGTCGGACCGCCTCGAGCGCTTCGTCGTCCGCGCCGGACATCGGATCCTCCTGATCCCCGTCGACCATATCGATTGCATCGAGGCCGCCGGCAACTACGTCCACCTCCACGGCTTCGACGGATCCGACCATCTCCTTCGAGCGAGCGTGTCCGCGCTGGAGACGCGCCTCGATCCGGAGCGCTTCGTCCGGGTCCACCGCTCCACGATCGTGAGGATCGCCGCGATCTCGGAGCTCGAGAAGCTCGGTTCGGGTGACCACCTCATCCGCCTGCAATCGGGTCGAGAGACCAACCTCAGTCGCACCTACCGCAAGGCTTTCGAAGCCGGGATCGGTCACGGCCTCTGAGCCGCCGACCGGTCAAGAGCCTCCCACCCGCACGGTGCTCGGCTCCGCTCCGACCGTGAACGACTCGGTCGCGGTCCGTCCCTCCTCGACCCGCACGAGCCGATAGGTCCCCGGCCCCAGGCACAGTTCGATCGGCGCCGAGCTTCGAGCGAAGAAGCGCGACAGGAGAGGAACGCCGTCCGACGTGAGAATGTGAACGAGCGGCGCCTCGAGCTCGGGGACTTCCGAGACGAGCGTCACCTTCGTGGCCGGGACCAGGTCGATCCGCAGCCCCTCCACCGAACCGGCCGTCGTGTCGACGATGGTCGGCTCCCGGGCGAAGCGCTCGGAGACGGGAAAGATCGCGTATCGGCCGCGCCCGACGCCGCGCGCTTCGAACTCGCCGCTCGGTACGTTGAAAATCGACTTTCGTTCGAGGCTCGCGGCGGGATCGAACCGGTCCAGGTTCACGAGTGCGAACTGGGTCCACGCTCCGCGGCCCGAAGGATCGACGAAGCTCCCGGCGATGCGCACTTCCGGATCGAGAGCCCAATCGCCGAGATCGAGATGCTCGCCCGGCTGCAGCTCGAACACGCGCTCGCGAGGCTCATAACCCGCGATGTTCACGCGCAGGGTCTTGCGGCCCGGCCTCGCCTCGACCCGACGACTCCCGTCCGGGAGCGGATCATCCCCGCGCTCCTCGGCTACGATCGGCTCGCCCGTCAGCGAATCGACGAGCCGGTAGCGGTAGCTCGCCTGCATCGCGCGAATCGTCGACGGATCCACGACGAGCGTGACACGATCCGAGCCGACATCGGCGCGCGCCCGCGACAACACCCGGTCTCCGAGCACGGCCGAGACCCACAGGGGCACCGGCTCGAGCACCTCGAATCGTCGGTAGAGTCCCTCGAGCCATCGGTCACGCGGGATGCCGATGTAGTTGACGAGCCGGCGGTCCTCGCTCGCGGTCCCGTCGTCGGCGTATCGCGAGCTCGTCGTGAGCCCCATGCGCGGGATGCGCTCACCCGGCTCCGCCTCGGAGACGAGAAGACGGATCGAGAGGTGCATCCGCTCCCCCTCCATCGCGACGAGCAGCGGGACACCCGCGGAGGTCTCGAGGTAGACGTCGACATCAGGAAGCGGCTCGTCACCCTCGAGCCGGATGTCGATCCTTCGCTCCGACTCGCCTTCGGCGAATCGCACCGTCTCCTCGAAGTCGCGATGGTTGCCCCGTACGGGATACACGCTCAGCGTCCACTCCCCCGGAAACGGCGCCAGGCACTCGTACGCCCCTTCGGCATCCGTGAAGCAGCCGGCTCGCCTCCCGAGCTCGTGCGCGAGCTGGACGAGGATCGGCGAGCGAGGCGGAGCGCCTTCCGAACCGGAGACGATGCCGAAGACCCGAACCGGTGGGCCGGGCTCGGGCAGCCCTTCATCCGGGACGAAGCCGACGAGCGGATCGTACGGTTCATCGGCGTCGGTCTCCGGCTCCGGACGCGTCGGGTAAGATGGAGGCACGACGACGGAGTCGAAGGACGCATCGGAAGACACGCGCGATTCGTCCGCCGACGAGCTCGACAGCTCGGGCAGACGCCGCGACGACCACCACATCAAGGCACACGCGAGCCCCGCGATCGCGAGCGGCGCCGCGAGCAAGAACCCCATCCCTTTGCGCGTCGACATCTTCCGCCTCGAGGTCCAAGAGATGACCAGACGTTCGCGAGCGTAATCCAAACGCTCGATCGGATCAAGGCAGTGCGATGCCCGGTTCGACTCGATCCGCGTCGGGATTCGCGTATACTGTCGCAACCATGAGACTCGACCCTCGCTCGGGACCCGAGCACCGCTATCGAAGCGTGAATCGCGTGGGGCTCGCAACGCTGCTCGCCTGGCTCGTCGCGGCCGCCTGCACGCATTCGCGCGAACACCCTGTCGGCCCATCGGAGAACAGACGTTCCGACGCCGTCGATCGCCCGAACGTCGTCCTGATCCTCTGCGACGATCTCGGATGGGGAGACCTCCGCGCGTTCGATCCGGCTTCGCCCGCGCATACGCCCCATCTCGATGCCATGGCCGCGGCGGGCGCGCGGCTCACCCGCTTCTACGCGGCCGCGCCCGTCTGCAGCCCCACGCGCGGCTCGTGCCTGACGGGACGACATCCGTTTCGGTACGGCGTGTACTCGGCCAACGTCGGACATCTGCCTGCAGACGAGATCACGCTGCCGGAGCTGCTGCGCGAAGCCGGCTACACGACCGGGCACTTCGGCAAGTGGCACCTCGGCACGTTGACCACCGACATCCCCGACTCGAATCGCGGAGGTCCTCGAGGGCGCAAGCACTTCTCGCCTCCATCGCTTCACGGCTACGATCGCGCGTTCGTCACCGAAGCCAAGGTGCCCACCTGCGACCCGATGCGCAAACCGGCGAACGCACCCAAGACCGCCTGGGATGCGCTATCGGATCCGGATGTCGGGATCGAGTACGGGACACGCTACTGGGATGAGACGGGAGAGATCGTCAGCGAGAACCTCCGCGGCGACGACTCGCGCGTGATCGTCGACCGCGCGATCCCCTTCATCGAGTCCGCGGTCTCGCGCGACCAGCCCTTCTTCGCGGCGATCTGGCTTCATGCACCGCACCTCCCGGTCGTCGCCGGACCCGAGCACCGAAAGCCCTACGCCGACCTCGACGTGTACGCACGGAACTACTTCGGTTGCATCACGGCGCTGGACGAGCAGGTCGGTCGGCTCCGCCGACGGCTTCGAGAGCTCGGCGTCTCCGGGCAGACGCTGATCGCGTTCGCGTCGGACAACGGCCCCGAGGGGAAGGCCGGCAAGGCGCCGGGAAGCGCCGGTCCGTTCCGCGGCCGCAAGCGCTCTCTCTACGAGGGCGGAGTCCGGGTACCGGCGATCCTCGAATGGCCGGGGCGCGTGCAGCCCGGCTCGGAGCTCGCCGCACCGCTCGTCACGAGCGACTACCTTCCGACCCTCGTCGACGCCCTCGGTATCGCGTACCCCGACGGTCGTCCGCTCGACGGTCAGTCGATGCTGCCGCTGCTCGAAGGACAAACGACGACCCGCGGATCGGGCATCGGTTTTCGGTCCGGCCCGCAGCGAAGCTGGGTGACCGATCGCTTCAAGCTCTACAGCGCCGACAAGGGTGACACGTTCGAGCTCTACGATCTCCTCGAGGATCCCGGTGAGCGAACCGACCTCGCGTCCGATCGCCCGGACGTCGTCGCGCGCCTCGCCGCGGATCTCGCCCGATGGATCGATTCGTGTGAACGAAGCGATGACGGGCACGACTACGACGACCGAGCGTCGTCCGAACGCCGCCCCGCCGCGCCCGCATCCCGCCTCCAATCGGCACGCCGGATCAGGTATGATGGAGCCTCGATCCCGGGTCCGGGACGACAGAACGGAGGCGTTGCATGAAGACATGGATCAGGGTGGCACTCGCGGGGGTCTTCCTCGCGTACGCACCCGGCGCGCTCGCGGACGAGACGCCAGAAGACGCCCTCGCGCAGTACGAGGCCCTGCTCGAGGAGTACACGAAAGCGCAGACCGACGCCATGATGGCGCTGCGCCAGGCCAAGCCCGAAGACCAGGCCAAGATCGCGGGCGAGAAGATGCCCCGTCCGAGCGACTGGGCTGCGAAGTTCCTCCTGATCGCCAAGGCGGACCCGAAGAGTGACGGCGCGCGCGAGAGCCTCTCGTGGATCGTCGCCTCGCTCTACGGCGGGAGCACGGCCCACGAAGCGGTCGACCTCCTGCTCGCGAATTTCGCGGACGCCGAAGAGATGGTCGATCTCGCCGGCTCGCTCGGGCGTTCGCCCGGCATCCCGCAGGGGCGCTTGCTCCGCGGCATCCACGAGAAGTCTCCCCACGAAGACGCGCGCGCTCTCGCGTGTCTGAGCCTCGCGCAGAATCTCCTCGCGACCGCCGACGCCAAGGGCATGGTGCAGGGCGAGCTCGATGGAGACTTCCGCCTGCAGGTCGACGCCGTCCTCGGCGGCGACGAAGGGCTCGCCGAGATCCGCGCGTTCGATGACGCGGCGGCGCGCAAGGAAGCCGAGGGGCTGCTCGACCTCGTGAAGAAGGACTACGCCGACAAGGCGCACGCCCGCGGGACGTTCGGAGAGACGGCCGATCAGCTGCTCTTCGAGCTGCGCGTTCTCGGTATCGGAAAGACCGCGCCCGAGATTTCGGGCGAGGACATCGACGGCGTCGCCTTCAACCTGAGCGATTACCGAGGCAAGGTGGTCATGCTCGACTTCTGGGGCGATTGGTGAGGCCCCTGCCGGGCCATGTACCCCCACGAGCGGTCGCTCGTGAAGCGTATGGCGAACAAGCCGTTTGCTCTCCTCGGCGTCAACAGCGACGGAGACCGTGATTCGATCCGAAAGATCGTGAAAGAGAAGAACCTGACGTGGCGCTCCTGGTGGGACGGCCCGCCGAACGGCGCCATCGCGAGCGCGTGGAACGTGCGCTCGTGGCCGACGATCTTCGTGCTCGACCACGAAGGCGTCATCCGCCACAAGAACCTGCGCGGCGACGCGCTCGACAAGGCCATCGACGAGCTCGTCGCCAAGGCCGAAGCGGCGGGCAGCGCGCAGTAGTCAAACTCTAAGCATCGGGCGCGGCTGGGCTTGAGAGAGCCCAGCCGCCCCTCGCTTTCGCCATTCCGCGGCCATCCTGCTATAATCCCCGCCCGAGCCGCAGCCGGACGCGGCTCCCGAACCGTCTGCCGCAGACCGTTCGGCCTCAGAGGAAGAATCGCGCTTCAAGCGAACGATTCCAGAGATCATCAACCCCGAATCCTCCCAGAGGAAGGAAGAGGCGAGCCACCATGTCGACGTTCGACGATCAGCTGAACAAGGTCAAGACCGAGAAGGGATTCATCGCCGCGCTCGATCAGAGTGGTGGAAGCACGCCCAAGGCACTGCGGCTCTACGGGGTTTCGGAAGACAGCTACAACGGCGACGACGAGATGTTCGCCGCCGTCCACGCCATGCGCACGCGCATCATCACGAGCCCGGCCTTCACCGGCAAGCGCGTGCTCGGCGCGATCCTGTTCGAGAACACGCTCGGTCGTGACATCGAGGGCAAGAACTCGTCGGCGTACCTGTGGGAGGATCGCAACGTCGTTCCGTTCCTCAAGGTCGACAAGGGTCTCGCGGACGAGGTCGACGGCACGCAGGTCATGAAGCCGATCGGCAACCTCGCGGAGCTTCTCGCCGAGGCCAAGTCGAAGAACGTCTTCGGCACGAAGATGCGGTCGGTCATCAAGTCGGCGAACGCGGCCGGCATCGCGGCCAACGTCGCGCAGCAGTTCGAGATCGGCAAGCAGATCATCGCCGCGGGACTCATCCCGATCCTCGAGCCCGAAGTCGACATCAACGCTCCCGACAAGGCCGAGGCCGAAGCGATGCTTCGCGACCAGCTGCTCGCGCACCTCGCGAAGCTCTCGTCCGACGAGATCGTCATGTTCAAGCTGACGCTCCCCGAGGAAGCAAACTTCTACAAGGAGTGTCAGGATCACCCGAACTGCTTGAAGATCGTCGCGCTCTCGGGCGGTTACGACCGCGAAGAGGCCAACCGCCGCCTCTCCCTGAACCACGGGATGATCGCGAGCTTCTCGCGCGCCCTGAGTGAAGGACTCTCGTTCCAGCAGTCCGACGACGAGTTCAACGCGATGCTCGACAGCTCGATCCAGTCGATCTTCGAAGCGTCCTCGACCTGATCGAACCGCCGAGCCGTCGCGGGGATCTGGGGAACCTTACGGAAGGAGGATCGCCGTGAAGCTCATCACCACCGGACCGTGGGTTGTGCTCGCCTTGTCGCTCGTGCTCCTGGGCAGCAGCAAGGAGCCGCGCCTCGACGCCATCGAGCGAGGCATCAAGCGCTACAAGACGAAGGACTTCAAGCAGCTCGGCGTCATCGACACCGAGCTCACGAAATCCGGCAAGGCCTCGCTCTGGGTGAACGAAGCGTCGATCGACGGCATGGCGGTCGCGATCGTCAACGGCGAGAAGAAGCGCGACAAGGTCTTCGCGTACTTCGAGATTCACCACCTCGAGATCCACGGGTGGGACGTGCTCGTGCGCTGCTACGGCGACCAGAGCTGCCGGCGTACGCGCCTCTTCAACCAGGGGGCGCGCGGCCGGGTCCGCAAGCAGGTCGGCGGTCCGGCCGACATGTTCTACGGCGTGGACGCGCCCAAAGAGCTGAACATCCCGGGACGCTACGGAGTCAGCGCCGCAGCGATTCGCGAAGCCCAGCGATACGGGCTCCACCAGGCCGCGATCCTCAGGATGTACCGCACCGGATTCGACGGTCCGTCGATGCAGCTCGGCTTCAAGTTCGAGGACGAGGCGCTCGCCGCCGTCGTCCGCGGCATGGAAAGCCAGGTCCCGTTCAAGGTCGGCAAGGCGAACGTGGCCATGTGGAAGGAACAGGACTTCGCCTGCGCCTACTTCTCGATGGAGCCGGCCTTCGACTTCGATTCGTTCCGACGCGAAGTCGCCAAGCTCGACGCCGACTTCTCGAAGCGGATGGAGCGCTACTTCCCGCCGCTTCCCGATCTCGAGTATCCGGACAATCCCCCCGCAGCGACGGGCGGCGATGATCTGAGCGATGTCTCAGGCGATGACATTGCGGTCGACGACGGCACGCTCCCCACGCTGCCGAACGCCCGCGATGCGCTGGCCTGGTTCGAAGGCACGTGGGATGTCCTCACCCGGCTCGAGCGCGATCCGACCCCGATGGAATCCGTCGAGGTCCACCACTTCCAGAGCGGCCGTTGGGATACGGTCGACTCCTCCGTCGAGGGCCGCGTTCTGCGCCACATGGTCCGCGGCTACGACGAGAATCGCGGCAAGGTGCTCGCCTATCGGTTCGACGAGCTCTCGCCCCGCCCGCTCATCGCCGAGGGCTCGTGGGATCCGAAGACGCTGACGCTCGTGCTCGAGGGCGCGGGCACGCAGTGGCTCTCGCGCATCGTGGCGCCGCACGTCGTCGAGACGACGGTGCGGCGGCAGAGCTCCGACGGAACGAGCGCGATCCTGCGTACCGAGACCGCGTACCGCCGGAAGTAGTCGACTGCGTAACCCTGGCCACGGCCCACCGTCTCCTTTCCAGCGGTGCGGAAGCCCGGTATGCTCGGGGTATGGATGTCTCGATGATACGTCACGAACGATTCACCCCCTGGACGGAAGCCGGCCCCTACCGCATCGACGACTATCGTCGCTACGACGGCGACGAACGGTGCGAACTCCTTTCGGGAAGGTTTCTCGTGGTTCCGGCGCCTTCGAATCGCCACCAGACGGTCGTAGGCCTGCTCCATGAGACGTTTCAGGTCGCGGCACGAGCCAACGGCGGACGGGTACTCGCCGGTCCGGCCGACGTAGTCCTCTCGGACGAAACAGTCGTGCAGCCCGACCTCTACTACGTTGCCGAGGAACGCGTGTCGATCGTCGGCCCGCAGGAAACGCACGGCGCTCCCGATATCGTGGTCGAGGTGCTTTCCCCAGGATCGCGGCGTCGCGACCGCATCGAGAAGCTCGACGAGTACGCGCGCGGGGGCGTGTCGGAATACTGGATCGTCGACCCCGAAGACCAGGTGTTCCAATTCCTGGAGCTGATCGATGGGGACTACCGGGTCGTTGTGGTCGAGGGCGACGAGTACCGCTCCAAGTACTGCTCGGCCCTCGCCCTCGACGTGCCCGCGTTCTGGGCCGATTTCGCGCGCATGGCCCCTCGCGGCTGAATCCGCCGGCCCCCTCCCCGAAAATCAGCCTTTCTGGTAAGATCCGGCCGATCAATCGGGAATCCGAGGGCACCCCTGCGGCACCCTCACACTGAGCAAATGCCGGGCAGGCTCCGCCTCGAGCCAAGCGGTCTCGTGCGGTCCCTCGGCGACAACGACATCCGGGCAGGACATCGAAAGGGGCATCCGTATGCGGATCTTCGTCGTTCTCAATCTGATACTCGCCTTCTTGTTGACCAGCAGTGCGCTCCGCAAGAATCCGGACCCGAAAGCCGGGCTTCCGGGCGCGACGGTGCGGCTCGTGAACGAATACCCGGGCGTCCGCGTCGAGAGCGCGGGTACCCGAATCCACGCGCTGTACGGCCGCCCGATGTCGAGCGGCAACACGGCCGAAGAAGCCGCCGAGACGTTCCTGCGGGAGCATCGCGGCGCGCTCGGCGTGTCGGGCCTCAACCTCGAGCTCACGCGCTCGCATGAAGTCGGCACCGACGGCCGCTTCACGATCTTCGCGTACGAGCAGCGCATGGCCGGGCTGCCGGTCGAGGGCGGGCTCGCCCGCATCCTCGTGCGCAACGGCTATCCGTACCAGGTCGTGTACGTCGGAGCGAAGCTCGCGCACCCGCCGGTCAACGGCTTCGCGCCCATGCAGCTCGAAGGCATGGTCGCGCTCGAACGGATGCGCCAGACCGAGTCGTTCGAGAGCCTCGACAACTGGACGCTCCCCAAGCTCGTCGTCTTCTACCGCGAGGACGACGTGAACCTCGAAGAGCCGGTTCGCACCTGGAAGTTCTCCGCGCACAACGACGACATGTCGCGCCACGAGGCGTACACGTTCTTCGTCGACGCGGCGACGGGCGATCTCATCTTCACGCGGGACGACGTCCACCATGTCGACGTCGACGGAAACTCCTCCGGAAACGCGACGCCGGGCATGGCTCCCGACACCGGCAGCAACCCGCCGACCTCGACGGCGCTGCCGACGCAGACCGTCGAGATCGTCGGCGGCAACAGTGCCATCACGGCGCTGAACGGCGACTTCACGATCCTCAACGGTGGCAGCAGCAACGTCACGGTGCGCGGCGAGCTCGTCGGCCCGTGGGTGTCGGTCTTCACCGATCAGGGCTCGCGCCCGGTCGAGACCGACAACGTCACGCCGCCCGGCCCGGCGAGCCTCTTCTTCAACGGCTCGCCCACCGAGTTCAACACCGCGCAGGTGAACGCCTACGTCCACACCGTGTACACGCACGACTTCTTCAAGGACCGTCAGCCGGCGTTCACCCCGATCGACCTGTCGATCACCTGCAACACGAACCTCACGTCGAGCTGCAACGCGTTCTTCAGCTCGGCCAACATCTCGATCAACTTCTTCAACGAAGCCGGCGGCTGCGTGAACACCGCGTACTCGTCGGTCGTCGCCCACGAGTACGGGCACTTCGTGGTCAACCGCCTCGGGCTCGCGCAGGGCTCGTTCGGTGAAGGCTTCTCGGATTGCTGCTCGTCGCTCCAGTACGACGACGCCATCCTCGGCCTCGACTTCCAGGGCCCGGGCAACCACGTCCGCGAACCCCTGGTCTCGAACATCCAGTACCCGTGCAGCAGCCCGATCCACACCTGCGGCATGGTGCTCGGCGGCTCGTGGTACCGCATCCGCCAGAACTTCGGCACCAAGTACGGATCGGCGCCCGGCCTCACCATGGCGCAGCAGCTGTTCACCGACTGGGCCATGATCACGGTCGGCGGTATCGGCAACGACGCCGCCCACCCGACGACGGCCATCGAGGTGCTGACGCTCAACGATGACGACGGCAACCTCAACAACGGAACGCCGGATTACCAGGAGATCTGCGCGGCGTACGCGGTGCACAACATCGACTGCCCGCCGCTTCCGCCGATCCTCTTCACGTACCCGGACGGCCTGCCGACGGCGCTCGCGCCCGGCCTGCCCACGACGATCCGCGTGCACGTGGACGGCGGCATCGAGTCGCCGATCTCGGGCACCGGCACCGTCTCGTACGCGGTCAACGGCGGCGGCTTCACGACCGTCGCGATGACCGAGACCGCGACGAACGAGTACGAAGCGACGCTGCCCGCGTCGAACTGCTTCGACCAGATCGAGTACTACTTCACCGTCGACTCCTCGGCGGGCGGTACCGAGTCCGATCCGACCAACGCCCCGGCCTCGAGCTTCTCGGCTGACGTCATCACCGGCGCGGTCGCGGTCTTCTCGGACGACTTCGAGACCAACCAGGGATGGACGGTCGAGAACGTCAGCCTCACCGACGGCGCCTGGGAGCGCGGCACGCCCGCGGGCTTCGGCGATCGCGGCGACCCCCTGACCGACTACGACGGTTCCGGCCAGTGCTTCCTGACCGACAACGTCGGGGGCAACTCGGACGTCGACGGCGGACCGACGCGCCTCATCTCGCCGAACATGGACTTCTCGACCGGTGACGGAACGATCAGCTTCGCCTACTGGCACTTCAACAACACCGGCGAAGACACGATGACCGTCGACGTGTCGAGCAACGGCGGCTCGACCTGGACGAACGCGATCACCTACACCGGCGGCGCGGGCGGATGGCAGACCGACAGCTTCGTCGTCGGCGACTACGTCACGCCGACCTCGACGGTGCGCGTCCGCTTCAACGTCACGGACAACCCGAACAACTCGATTTCCGAGGGCGCGATCGACGCGGTCATCGGACGGGTGTTCGAGTGCGACTCGCTGACCGATTGCAACAACAACGGCATCGACGATGCCATCGACATCCAGAACGGCACGAGCCAGGACTGCAACAGCAACAACATCCCCGACGAGTGCGACATCGCAAGCGGATTCAGCGAGGACTGCAACAGCAACGGCATCCCCGATGAGTGCGACATCGCGAGCGGGTTCTCCGAGGACTGCAACAGCAACGGCATCCCCGACGAGTGCGACCTCTCGAACGGCACCAGCCAGGAC
>CAZQZX010000164.1:3580-15739 GCA_964597885.1 uncultured Planctomycetota bacterium | reverse complement strand
TGGCGCGCTCGACGGCGTTCTCGAGCTCGCGCACGTTCCCGGGCCACGCGTAGCGGCTCATCGCCTCGAGGTCTTCCGGCTTGATGCGGAAGTCGCGGCCCTTGGCGTACTTCTCGATGAAGTGCGCCACGAGCAACGGCACGTCGCCCTCGCGGTCGCGGAGCGGCGGAAGCTCGATCGGAACCACGTTCAGACGGTAGTAGAGGTCCTCGCGGAACTTCCCTTCGCCGACCGCCTGTTCGAGGCTGATCTTGGTGGCGGTGATGACGCGCACGTCCACCTGGATCGTGTCCTCCCCGCCGAGCCGCTCGAACTCGCGCTCCTGGAGCACGCGTAGCAGCTTCACCTGCAGGTGCAGGTCCATGTCGTCGATGTCGTCGAGGAACACCGTTCCCGCATTCGCCTTCTCGAATCGGCCGATCTTCTGCTTCTTGGCGTCGGTGAAGGCTCCGCGCTCATGTCCGAACAGCTCGTCTTCGAGCAGATTCGCCGGGAGCGCCGCGCAGCTGATCACGACGAGGGGCCGATCCTGGCGGTTGCTGAGCTGGTGGATCGCCTTGGAGATGCGCTCCTTGCCCGTGCCGCTCTCGCCCTCGATCAGGATGTTCGAGTCGCTCGTCGCGACGGTGCGGACGATGTCGAGGACCTTCGTCATCCGCGGGCTGCGGCCGACGATGCTCTCGATCTCGTTGGCGCTCTCGACCTGACGACGCAGCTCCGTGTTCTCGGAGCGAAGCGCTTGCAGCTGCTCGATCTTGCGCAGCTCGAGCACGATGTTGTCGTTCAGGAAGGGCTTGAGGATGTAGTTGAACGCCCCGATCTTCATCGCGTCGACCGCGGTCTCGATGGTGCCGTGGCCCGTGATGATCAGGACTTCCGTGTCGGACGATCGCTCCTTGATCGCCTTCAGCAGGGTGAGGCCATCGACGTCCGGCATGCGGATGTCGGTGATGACGGCGTCGTACGTCTTCTCGCCGATCTTCGCGAGTGCCGCTTTCCCATCGGAGACCGCGTCGACCGTGAAACCGGCCTCCGCGAGATCATCGCGTAGCGGGACGAGAATCGTCTTCTCGTCGTCGGCGAGAAGGATGTCCAAGCGTGGGTTCTCCGCACTTACCGCTGTCGACACAAATTGTTACCTTACACAAACCTAAACCTGGGTATAGACTCTCGCGCTCCGACTGTCAATCGACGTCACGCGAGCGCGCCGCGTCGGGGGAGGAGACGTGACCGACCGAAAAGCCATCATCGAAGACCACTTCCGGCACCATCTGAGCGTGACCGCCAAGACGCTCGAGGAGCTCGGTCCTCGCATCGTGGACGCCGCCGAAATCCTGGTCCAGGCGTTTCGCAGCGGCGGGAAGGTGCTCCTCTTCGGCAACGGCGGAAGCATGGCGGACGCGATCCACATCGAAGGCGAGCTGTCCGGTCGCTTCCTCTTCGACCGCGATCCCCTGCCCGCCATCGCGCTCGCCACCGGCGCCTCTTCGATCACGGCAATCGCCAACGACATGGGCTTCGACGCGGTCTTCTCGCGGCAGGTGCGCGCCCTCGCCCGGCCCGGCGACGCCGTCATCGCCATTTCCACGAGCGGCAACTCCGGCAACGTCCTCGCCGGTGTGCACGAAGCTCGCGCGGCCGGCGCCAAGGTGATCGGCCTGGCGGGCGGCAAGGGAGGCGCGCTCGCCGAGCTCGCCGACTGCGCGCTCGTGGTTCCGAGCGATCGCACGCCGGCAATCCAGGAGAACCACATCATGATCGGACACGTCCTGTGTCAGATCATCGAGGAAGAGCTGTTCTCCCGGAGCGACGCGGTCGAGGAAGCGCGCTAGTCGGGAACCGCTGCCCCTACGGAAACTACCGGGCCCCGTACGGGAAGTACGGGGCCCCTACGGGAAGTACCGGCGATCTACGGGAAGTACCGGATCAAGCGCGGGCCGAGCCACTTCACGAGCGGAAGCGGCAGCCGCTTCCACGTCGCCTGCACGATCCCGAAGCGGGAGTTGTCCGGCGACAGGTCCGGAATGCTGTCTCCCACGACCAGCTCGTACTGGTAGTGCAGCGGGACGGGCTCGAATCCCTGGTTCTTCTTGAACTTGAACGAGCCGCTGCCGTCGCGGCTACGCCCGAAGTCGAATCGATCGAGGCCGCGGCGCGCCCCCTCCTCCATCAGCTTCAGGTACATGAAGTTGCTGAACTGCATCGACTCGAACCGGTCGTCCGCCCCCGAGTAGTACGGGATCACGTCGCCCTTGTAGTAGAAGGACAGCACGCCCGAGACGATGCGATCGTTCGCGTGCACGAACAGCAGATCGGAGGGGAGCTCCTGCATCAGCTGCGCAAAGAAGGCTCGCGGATAGATCGGCGAGCCGAGGTGTCGCTTGTTCCGCGCGAAGAGATCGAAGAAGAGGTCGAGCCTCTCCGACCCGGCTACCGACGCCTCGAGCCCGAAGTCGCGGATCGCCTTGCGCGCGGCTGCACGCGCCTTGCGCGGGAGCCCCGGCAGACACGCTTCGGGATCCTCGGGAAGCTCCTTCACGAACGACGAGTAGCTCCCGCCCGTGACGAGGTGGTCACCCGGCGCGGCCTGCGTGTTGCGATACGCGATGTAGCTCGCTTCGAGCACGCGCGCGCGCTCGCTCGCGGCCTCGGCGAGCTCCGATGCCGTGGCCTCGTCGTCCGCAAGCACCCCGCCTTGCACGCCCATCGCCACCGAGACGAGGTATCCGCGAACCAGCGGATTCTTGATCCAGAACAGTGGGAGTACGCCCGTGATGCGTCCGTCGCTCTCCGCGAGCAGGTACTCGGCGCGATAGGGAAAGTTGGACTCGACGGCGCGCTTCCAGCCGGCCGTATGGAAGACGGTCCCCTCGGGATGACGCTCGACGTACTCGTCCCAGCGGGCCGCGTCTTCCGCGACCATCGGACGAATCGTACGGCCGAGCCCCGTCGGCGTACCGCGTCTCAGTTCCTTCGAGATCCGACTCATTTGAGGGTATAGATGCGAATCGTGGGACCCGGGCGCACCGAAGGGTCGGCCGGGATCTCCTTCAAGAGCTCGACCGAACCGAGCTCCTCGTAGAACCGCGCGAAGCTCGGCCAGTCCTTCCGCCACTGCTCGCTCTTCGCCTTGTTGTAGCGCGCGGACTCGGTAACGATGTACTCGATCAACCCGTCGCGATACACCTCGATCGCCTCCGGACGCCGGATGGCAATCGGGTTCCCGATGTCGCGATCGAGCTTGGTGTTGTACTCACCGTCGAGGCGTTCCGTCGGGCTCCACCACGGATGCTCGAGGATCGTGAGCTCGAAAGTCGGCATCCCGAGGATTCGCCGATCGCGCGCGACCTGCATCTCGCTCACGTGCAGCGTGCTTCGATGGACGAGGAACGGCTCGTGACCGCCTTCGAACGACGCCCCTCGCTCGGTCTCGTCCGCCTGCAGCGCCGTCTCGAGCGCATCGATCTTCTTCTGGATTGTCGCTTCGTTCGGGGCCAGCTTGACGCACTCGTTATCGACCAGGATGCGTGAATCCACCGCGATGTTGGATTCGATCCACCGGAGTGCCAGCGTTCGGGTGTCGTCCCGCGACTGGATCCGGTTCCATCGCACGATCTCGATCATGCCCGGCACCAGCGCCGCAGCGAACAAGACGGCGCTCACGCCCCGGGCGGCCCGCCCCGGATCCGCGCCCTTCCACTTCCGCGCGATCGCACGAGGCACGCAGTACGCGAAGCCCGAGGCCGCCGCCACGCCGAGCAGCGGGTACAGCGAATGGAGATGCCGCGACTCCGCCGCCTGATGCAGATAGAAGTTGGCGATGAGCGTGAACGAGAAGATCGCCGAGAGGACGAGCACGTCCGTCGGCGCCGATCTGAGGATCAGGAACAGAAGACCGCCGAGCCCGAGGGCCGCGAGGAACGCTCCCGCGCTTCGCGTATCGACCAGAGTCGTGACGTAGCCCTCGAGATGCGTCGAGAAGTGCGGCGTCGCGAATGCGAGGAACACCGAAGTCGCGACGAACGCCCCCGAGAAGGCGTATCCGAGGCCGCGGGCGCCGCCGAGCCCGATCCGTCGGACGGCAACGCCGAGCGCGGTGCTCAGGATGAGGAACCCACCCGCCCCCGCGCCGAACACGAGCGCCGTCACCCCCAGGCTCCCGCGCGAGAAGTCGCCGCCGAAAAGCAGGTGGAACATCTTCGCGAGGACCTTCGCCGACCCGAGCATCGCAAACCGATTCTGGATCATCGGCCGGAGGTTGAGGTCGTACCACTGGGGATCGAGGTAGTTGTACGGGGAGCCCAGAAAGAAGAACACGAAGAAGAGCACGGTCATCCACAGGAGCATCGCGTAACGCGAGATCGCTCGTTTCAGGAACTCGGCGAGTCCGATCCCCCGCGGCGCGAGCACGGCGCTCAGGAGCGTCGCCGCGACCATCGGTCCGAACAGGAACACCGAGTAGTACTTCGTGGCCATCCCGAGACCGGCCGCCATTCCCGCAAACGTCGCGTCCCGCCAGCGCCCTCGTTTCATCAGGCGCATGAGGAAGAAGAACGAGAGTAACGAGAAGAACGTGCAGGCCAGGTCAGCCTTCACCTCCATCGAGCTCACGTTGTGCGCAAAGGTCGCGGTCAGGAAGGCGGCCGCGCCAATCCCCACCCACCGGCTCGCCGCCAGGCTCCCGACACGGTACGCGAGGTACACGCCGCCCATGCCAAAGAGCGCCGACGTCACGCGACCGAGCATGAGGAAGGAGCTCGGATCCGCGACGAAGCGGTTGGCGAAATCGTTGACGCCTCGCACGGCGCCGGTGATGTACTCGAAGCAGTAAAGGAGTCCGTACTCGAAAAAGAGCACGTACATGAAGAACGCCGGCTTGTGGAACCAGTGCGGGTTCAGATCCTTGCTCCCGAACGCCACCGATCGCTTCACGAAGTGGAACTCGTCGGGATAGTAGGAGTGCGGCAGGTCGTGGCCGATCCCCCAGAAGCGGGTGCCGGCGCAAATCGCGAGCAGCGCGAACAGAACGACCCGGTGCCACGGGAATCCCCGCGGGGCCGGACGCCCTTCGTCCATGGAACGCTCTCGCTGTTCGGGTGCGGTCATCAGAGTCGTTGTCGGAGTCGAGATCGGGCTACTCGAGCAGCTCGTCGACCTCGTACTCCTTCATCGTCTTGGCGTGCGTGAAGATGATCATCTCGCCGATCAGACCGATGGAAATGGTCTGCATGCCGAGCACGATCATGAGCACACCGAGGATCAGCAGCGGACGACCCGAGAGCCCCTGCACACCCGCGAGCTTCTCGTACGTGAGGTAGGCGCAGATGGCGACGCCGACGAGCATGAACGCGAAGGCGACGAGACCGAAGAAGCGCAGCGGCCTCTTGGTGAACTTCAGAAGGAAGAACATCGTCGTGAGGTCGAGCATCCGGCGCAGGTACGCTCCGAGGCCGAAGAACCCGACCTTGCCCTGCTCGGCTCGATGCCGCAGCTGGACCTCGACGATCTTGAAGCCCTTTCGCTCCGCGAGGATCGGCAGGAATCGCGAGAGATCCCCGTAGATCTGGATCTCTTCCGCGACGCGCCGACGCATCGCTCGCAGCTTGCAGTTCAGGTCGTGGAACGTCGCCCGCGTGAAGCGTCGGGCGAGGAAGTTGAACACCGAAGACTGCACGCGATTCAGGAACGGATCGACGCGAGGGTAGCGCCATCCCGCGACGAAGTCGTAGCCGCGCTCGAGGCCGTCGAGGAGCTTCAGAACGTCCTCGATCTCGACCTGCTTGTACGGCGGCATCGTCAGGAGGTACTCGCCTTGCGCCTTCTCGAAGCCGGCGGTCAGGGCCACCGATTCGCCGAATCCCTGGTTGAAGCGGATGACCTTGACCTCGTCGAAGGTCTCCTTCAGTCGGCTGAGCGCGCCCTGGTTCGGAGTGCCGTCATCGACGAGCACGAACTCGTTCGCGAATCCGTTCTGGTTGAGGAGCCCGCGCACCTCGCGCACGACATCCTCGAGACCCTCGGCGGGTCCGTCGACGGGGATGACCACGGAGACCATCGGACGCTTCGTCGGAACGGACGGCTGCGGTGCTTCGCGTGTTTCGGTTGTCATCTCTGGAGCTCCGGCCTCATGCATCTTCCTCCGCTCGCAGCGCCAGATCGCCGACGTGGTGGTCGCCGGTCAGGATCACGAGCTCTCCGAGGAGCCCGAGCGCGAAGAAGTGGAACGAGAGGAAGAACAGAAGGATCGAGATCGGTATGAAGTTGGAATCGACCTGGATCGCCCACGAGAGCGCGCCGACCGAAAGGGCCAGCGCCGGAAGCGCGAGGCCCCCGAACCAGTGAGCGGGTCGGTTGGAGAATCCGAGGATCATCTTCACGGCCAGCAGGTCGAGCACGACCTTCACCGTCCGCGAGATGCCGTACTTGCTCACGCCGAATCGGCGCGGATGATGTCGGACCACGACCTCGGCGATGCGGGCCCCGGCCAGCCGTGCGAGCGCCGGCAGGAAGCGGTGCATGTCCGAGTAGATGTGGAAGCCCTTCACGAGCGAGCTCTTGTAGGCCTTGAGCGAGCACCCGTAGTCGTGCACGGTGACGCCCGTGATCCGGCCGATGATCCAGTTCGCGATGCGCGACGGGAGCTTGCGCGACAGCCATCGATCCTGCCGCTGCTTTCGCCACCCGCAGACGAACTCGAAGCCCTCTTCGAGCTTCGAGAGCATCATCGGGATGTCGGCCGGGTCGTTCTGCAGATCGCCGTCCATCGTGACCACGACGTCGCCTCGGCAGTGGTCGAAGCCCGCCGCCATCGCCGGCGTCTGGCCGTAGTTCCGCCTCAGCTTCAGCACCCGGACGCGCGGATCCTTCTCGTGCTCGGCGGCGAGCACCTCGTGCGTTCGATCCGAGCTCCCGTCATCGACGGCGACCAGCTCGAAGGTGATGCCCACGGGGTCGAGGGCATCACGGACCGCCTGCACGAGCGGAGGAATGCTCTCCTCCTCGTTGAAGAAAGGCACGACGATCGAGACCCGGGGGTTCTCAGTCACGGAAGCGAGACCTTAAGCGGCGTCATCACATAGACTTGCAAACATATCCCATCGCCAATGGTACACGACGAGATCGCCCGCCGCAATCACCGGCCAAAATGAGTGGCGAGGGGCGGGTCGCGAAGACGCTTTCGGATCGGAAAGTGGTGATTCTGAAGAAGTTCTGGAGATTTCCCGGAGTCGAAAACCCTTGACATTCGACCCGGAAGCGACAAGATTAGTCTTGTTCCTCGGGAAACGCAACCGGAACAGGGGGTATCGCAACGACTCTCGGCCATCGCCCGGGACCGCTCCGTCTGGAGGGCCCTGCGCCGTGCCGCCGCTATGTCTCCCCGTCCGCTGCCCCCGGGCCTCGGGGTGACCTGAATCGGGTGCCTCTTACCGTTTTCTTTGCGTTCTGCCGTCCCCGCCCCGAAGGCGCTCGATGACTCGTAAGTCCGTTCTGATCGCGGGCAGCCCGCCCAACGCGGAGCTGATCGTTGCCGCGCTCGAGAAGCGTGGATACGAGGTTCTCTTCGCGGAGAACCCGTACGACGCCGCCGTGCGCTTCGACGACGCCCGCCCCACCGGCGTGTTCGTCCACCTCGACGACCTCGACGACGAGGAGCTCGAGCTGGTCGCCACCCTCAGACGGATCGATCCGGTCTGCCGGATCATCGTCGGTTTCACGCCGCTTCATCGCGACCGAGCGGTGACCGCGCTGCGCATGGGTGCGGACGCCTACGTGCTCGAGCCGTTCTACCTCTCGGAGCTCGTCGCCCTGCTCGAACGGGCCGAGGTCGAGCCCGCCCCGGAGCCCACGACGGGGCCCACGACGGAGCCGGCCCCCGGCTCGACGGCTCCCGAGGAGGACGCCCCCGAGCAGACCGATGCCACGCCGGAAGCCCTCGAGAGCTTTGCGGGCGGGGTGGCGCACGAGATCAACAATCCCCTGACCGTCATCTGCGGGTGGGTCGAGATCCTCCTCGGCGAGACCCCTGAGGGCGATCCACGCGGCACGCGGCTCCGCTCGATCCTCGAGGAGACCCGCCGCATCCAGCGCGTCGTCGACAACCTGCAGGCCTTCGCCCGGCAGCCCTCGCTCGAGCTCGAACCGATCGACCTCAACGAGGAGATCCGCGCGGTCATCGGCGAGGGGAAGGCCGAAGGCTGGCTCGAGAAGGTCGACCCTTCGCTGACCCTGCTCGCGGGGCTGCCGCAGGTCCGGGGCGACCGCGAATCGATCCAGACCCTCTTCTCGCAGCTGTTCCGCAACGCCGTGCAGGCCGTCGAAGGCAAAGGTTCGCTCGCGATCGAGACGCGCGTCGACGACGAGGGGAACGCGATCGTCTTCCTCGCGGACGACGGCCCCGGCGTGGCCGAAGAGCACCGCGAGCGCCTGTTCCTGCCCTTCTTCTCGGGCTTCACCGGCGCGAGCACGACCGGCCTCGGACTGGCCGCCTGCCGGGGGATCATGCTGGCGCACGGCGGCGCGATCCGCCTGGTCACCGACCGCGACGAGCCGGGCGCCGCCTTCGAGCTGCGCTTTCCGGCAATCGGGGGGCTTTCCGAAGCGCCCTCCAGGGAGTAGGTTATCTTGACTCACACGTGGAGATCGGTATCCGTTGGGGCGAACGGAGTCCACGAGTGGGAGTTCCAGGAAGCGGGTGGGGAGGAAAACGAAGTGGGTAGACCAGACGAAGGCTCCCATGCCTCGGGTGCCCGGATCCTCGTCGTCGACGATGAGGACAAGATCCGGGATCTCGTCGGAACCTTGCTCGAAGACCGCGGCTTCGTCATCGACCGCGCGTGCTCCGTGCCGGAAGCCGTCGAGGCTCTGCAGGCCGACACGTTCGACCTCGTGCTCACGGATCTGAGGATGCCGGAGCGCGACGGGCTCGACCTCGTCCGACATCTCCGCGACACACACCCGGACGTGGCGTCGGTCATCGTGACCGGGTACGCCTCCACCGAGACGGCGATCGAAGCGCTGCGTCTCGGCGTGAGCGACTACCTCAAGAAGCCCTTCCGCATCGAACAGCTCCAGGAGACCGTCGATCGGGCTCTCGGCTCCCGCGAGCGCCGGCAGGTCGAAGCGGACTGGAAAGAGCGCGTGCAGATCACGACGGCCGGCGAGAGCCGGGAAGCCGTCGCGCAGAGACTCAAACGGCAGATCGAGGATACCGATCAACGGCTGCGTTCCGTCGAGCAGAAGCTCGCGCTGCGCTCCGACGTGATCCGTCTCGTCGACCGCATCCACACCGGCGGAGCGACGGTCTACGACCTGTCCGACTACCTCGGGGATTCGTTGCGCCGTATCTGCGACGACTTCCGGGTGCGTCGCGGGACGATCGTTATCGCCGAGCCTGCGGGCGAGCCCCGTTCGCTCGTCGTGCGGGCCGCCTACGGAGCGCATGCCGACGTCCGCGACGGCGTCCGCCTGCCGCTCGATGAAGGCGTCGTCGGGTTCGTCGCACGCACGCGGACGATCTTGCGCGTCGACGACATCGACTCCGAATCGCGCTTCGAGTGGCGTCGCAAGGACTCCTACGCAACGCGTTCGTTCCTGTCGCTTCCGCTGATGGCCGACGATCGACTTCTCGGCGTGCTCAATCTCGCGGATCGCGTCGCCGGCGGCAGCTTCACGTTCGAGGAGGAAGAGCTCGCGCGATCCGTGTGCACGGCGCTCGCCGGAGCCATCGCGAATCACCGACTCGCGGAGTCGACCCGTGAGCATCAGCTCGGGACGACGCGCGCCCTCGTGGACAGCCTCGAAGCCAAGGACCCCTTCATCCGAGGGCACTCCTCTCGCGTCACGCAGCACGCGCTCCGGATCGCGGAGGTACTCGGCCTCTCGGGTGAAGAGCGGCGCAAGATCTACTACGGCGGCCACCTTCACGATATCGGAAAGATCGGCGTTCCGGAGCGTATCCTGCAGAAGCCGGGATCGCTGACGGACGACGAGTTCCAGGCCATCACGCTGCACCCCGAGATCGGGACGCGCTTGCTCCGGCGCCTGCGCTCGCTCGAAGAGGTGAAGCCGATCGTGCGGCACCATCACGAACGATGGGACGGACGAGGCTACCCGGACCGCCTCGCCGGCGAGGAGATTCCGCTGCTCGCCTCGATCGTCTCGCTGGCCGACGCCTACGACGCGATGACGTGCGGTCGCGCGTATCGCGGCGCCCTTCCGACCTCGGAAGCGCGCGACGAGATTCGTCGTCACAAGGGAACGCAGTTCCGGCCCGACGTCGTCGAGGCGTTCCTCGAGATCCCCGACCCCGAAGCCCGCAACATCCAGCGAGCCCCATGAAACGACCGGCGGCCTACCTGATCGATCTGGCGGACGAGCTCGATACCCTCGGGCTCGATCTGCTCGGTGCGTCGAGGTTGCCGCTACGGACGTTTCAGGACCCCTTCGCCGGGCTTATCGAGGTGCGACGCGAGGCCCCGCATCGACTGATCGTCAACGCGCCCGACCTGTCTCCTCGCACCGAGCGCTTCTTGCGTGCGCTCGATGCCATCCGCGCCGATATCCCGGTCGTGCTCCTTCTTCCGCAGGGCAAGAAGCCGCCCCGGGAGCGTTCGGAGCTTCTCGGGAAGTACGAGGTCGTCGACAAGCCGTTCATCCACCGGGAGCTCGGTCGCATCCTCGGCGGGCGTGTGGAATCGCCCGGCGCATCCGCGGCACCCACGCCGGCACCGGCCGCGCCCCCGTCGGCGAGCGATCCCGAGCCGCCGTCTTCGGACGAGTCGTCGGTGAGCGGCGCCGCGCAGGACCGCATCCGGATGCTCGAGGACGAGATCGCCTGGTCGCACGCGATGGCCAATCGCCTGGGCAACCTCGACGAGATCCTGCGTCTCCTCCTCGAGCGAGCCGTCCTGCTGCTCGGGGCCACGCGAGGGTCGATCCAGTTCCTGGACGAGCGCGGACGCGAGCTCCGTGTGCACAAGGCGATCGGACCTGGCGCCTCGCTGCTCGAGGAGATGGTCCGCCCCGCCGGTGGCGGCATCGCCGGCAACGTCGTTCGCCAGCGCCGGCCGCAGTCCGGGCCGGACGGCGTCCCCGAGACCGACGCCGTACCGCGACCGGCGCGCGCCGAGCTCGCCGGTCCGTACCTGTCGGTTCCGCTGCTCTTCGGTGGCAAGGTCTTCGGCGTGATCCATGTCGTGCGCGCGATGAACGGCGAGTCGTTCGAAGAGATCGACTCGCGGCGGCTCACCGAGCTGGTCGGTGCCGTCTCCGGATACATCCGCAACGCCATGGACCTCGAGGAAAAGGAACGACTCGCGCTCGTCGATCCGCTGACGGAGCTCTACAATCGTCGCTCGTTCGATCTGCAGTTCGACCGCGAGATCCGACGCGCCCAGCGATACCGGCACGCCCTCACCCTGGTCCTCCTCGATATCGACGACTTCAAGCTCTACAACGATCGCCACGGATATCTCGCCGGCGACGACGTCCTGCGTCGCGTGGGCCGTGTCCTCGATCGGACGTTCC
This sequence comes from uncultured Planctomycetota bacterium, assembly GCA_964597885.1. Taxonomy (GTDB): domain Bacteria; phylum Planctomycetota; class JACOTG01; order JACOTG01; family JAUIME01; genus CAZQZX01. The sequence goes on along the minus strand of CAZQZX010000164.1, from coordinate 4,213 downwards.
GCCAGGTCGACGTCGTCACTCGCTGGGGAGGCGAGGAGTTCGCGGTGCTCCTGCCCGAGACCCCGAAAGCGGCCGTCGGTCCGGACGGCGAGCTCCCGCCGTTTGCCGAACGCCTCCTGCGCGCTGTCGAACGCGAACGCTTCCAGCACGGGAAGGCGCAACCCGGAGGCCGCCTCACGCTGAGCGGCGGCACGGCGACCTACCCGGACGACACCCAGGATCCCGGCGAGCTCATCGCGCTGGCGAACCGGGCCCTTCGCAAGGCGAAGAAGGCGGGCAAGGCGCGCATCGAGTTCGTCTAGCGTTTCGCGCCGTCCCGACCGCCCTTTCGATCGCCGACGTCCGCGCCGCCCGAGCTCTCGGCCCCCTTCGCCTCCGACTTCGGGTCCGAGGGCGGCACGTCGGCGCCCGGCTTCGATTCCTTCCCCCCTTCGGCGTCCTCGGCCGGGCGACCGGGCTTCGTCACGCGCAGGCGTCCCAGTCGGCGCTCCCCGGACCGGAACAGGACTTCGAAGCGACGGGGGTCGGCAGGTTCGACGCGCAGGGGCTGGTACCGCGGGCCTGGAAACGAGAGCGTCTCGACGAAGCGGCGCGGCGCCCCCTCGCGCGAGCTTCGCAGCTCGAAGACTCCTT
>CAZQZX010000164.1:0-3570 GCA_964597885.1 uncultured Planctomycetota bacterium | reverse complement strand
CCGGTCGGTTCGCATGAAGCAGCACGTGCGGCCCGCGCTTCTTCAGCCGCTGCACACGCGCCAGGCGCACGCCATGGGCGCCGCCCTCCTCGCGGAGCTGCGCGAACGCCATCGTCGCCTGACCGAACCGCAGCCGGAAGCCCGCATTCTTCGCCGGCGTTCCGAGGGTCGTCGAGTAGTAGTACGGATACCCCGTCGCGTCCTGCGAGTGGAAACATCGACGCGCCATCTCGAGGTACGCGCCCTTGCCGGTCAGCAGGAAGCCGAACAGGAAACCGTCCGCCTGGATGCGCGACAGGTTCGGTCCCGGATGCACGACTGATTTGCCGATCGGGTCGAGCGTGTAGGCCATCGATCCGGTCTGGGGCTGCCAGGCTTCCTTTCGCAGGTACTCGAGCATCCGCACGAGCACCTCGAGCGCGGCCTCGTCCGTCTCCCCGCGCCGGTACAGCACCCACAGATAACGACCGAGCGACTCGGTGATATAGCCCATCTGCCAGGGGTTCACCTGGCGCTTGCTGTTGATCACGAAGCCACGCGCATCGACGGCGGCCCGCACCATCGGTTCGATCACCCGTCGCGCGAAGCGGAGATAGCGAGGATCCCCGAGCACCTCGTACAGCTCGACCATGGCCCCGAGCGTCCACCCGCGACTGCGCACCTCGCCCGCGTACGAGAGCTTTCCGGGCGCGCCGTTCGGGTCTTGCTCGAGCGCGCCGAGCCACCGACCGATCGAGATCAGCGCCTCGCGCGCACGAGTGTCGCCGGTGTGCTGGTAGTACGCGCGCAGCCCTCCGATCCAGAAGTGACTCGGGTACGGTGCGTTTCCATGGTCGATGATCCCCGACGCGTCGTGCTTCCGGATCCCGTGATTCGCCCAGAACAGATCGCGATCGGTGTGGTACGTGTCGACATCGATCAGGTGACGAACCATGGCCTGCCCGAGCCGATAGAACTCCACCTCGTGCGCGTCCCGGCGGAAGTACTGGAGGAACATGCACAGCGACAGATCGAGCTCGTTGTTGCCGAAGTACCGCTGCTCCTTGCCGCCGCCGCGGGTGTGGTCCCCGTAGTTCATCCAGCCGAACAGGTCGCGATCCTCGCGCTCGCGGAAGAGGTCTCCCTGCCGGTTCGGATCGGTGCCCTGATAGCGGATGACCGCACCGGCTTCCTTCTCATAGCTCGCGAAGCGACCGCGATCCTCCGCCGAGATGAAGCCACCCGCAAAGCTGTCGCGATACGCACGCGCACCGGTGAAAAGCGAGAGCGGCTCCCGGAGCCAGGCCGCGAGCCCCGCAGTCGCCTCCTTCGTCCGCCCGGGCGCGAAGTCGAACAACAGCTCGTGCGTCTTGCGCAGCCCGCCGCGGAACTCGTGCGGCACCTGCCACTCGCCCGGCAGCAGCGCGATCTCCAGGATGCCGCGCGCCGACACGCGAATCGCCTTCGGGTAGTTCTCCCAGAAGTCCTCGAGCCCGACCCACACATCCGAATCCTCGCCGCGAACCCGAGCCCATCCGGGAGAGCGATAACCCTCGGGAGGAGCTTCGAGCTCGGAGCGCGCGCCGTCCGCCGCCGCCCCCGTGAGATAGCGGTACCCGCGGAACGAGGTCTTCCAATGCGCGCCCGGGTTCTTCTTCGGAGGGGCCCAGTTCTCGCCGCCGCTCGAATCCTGGTAGAGAGTGATGCGCTCGCTCTTCTCGATGCGCACCTTCGGCGCGCGCCCGGGGCGGGTCAGGCGGCCTCGCACTCCTTCGTCGCGACCGAACGCCACCTCGTAGCGGGGTGACGGAGGGATCGCCAGCCTCACCGCGAGGTCGTCGAAGCGGTGGAAGGAAGCCGCACCGCCGCGATGCGCGTCGAAGGCTCGGGCCCGCTCGGGATTCTCGATCGCGACCCCGACGCGCGCGCGCGCGACGCCGGCGTGGAACACGTGGCGCAGCGCGCGCAGAAGATGGTCGAGCTGGCCGTCGAATGCGCGGTTGTGCGTCTTCGACGCGAGCCGCCCCTCGACGCGGACCTCCACGACCCGCGGCCCGGAGCGAACCACCGACACCCGCGGGGCCGGCCCCTCCTGGCTGAAGTACGGCGGACTGCTGCCGGGAAGGATGCGGACGCCACCGGCCGCTCGGGCCACCGACGTCGACGCTTGCCCTTTGGCTTCGCGATCGATGAGGACCTCGCGGAACAGATCGATCCGGTCGCGGGAGATGTGGAACCGCGCCGCCCCGGTATCCACGACCAAGTACGGCTCGTTCTCGGGCTCGTGCACCGTGATCGCGGCGGGAGTGTCCACGGGCTCGGGGGTGACGACGGCCCGGAGCTTCAGCGTCTTCGAGGCGGGAACGCTCGCGAGGAACTCGACGAGGATCCATCGGATCGGCAGGCGCGCGTCGGTCGTTCTACCGTCCCAACGGGATAGCACGCTGAACTGCGCCGGGACGTTGCGCCCCCCCGCATCGACCAGCCGAAATCGCTCCGCCTCGGACACCGCGACCCACAGCGGAACCGGAAGCCCGATCGCCACCGGCTCGTCGCGTCGGCTGACGCCCGTATCCTCGCGCACCGAGAACTCGATCGCGAACGCGTCCGGCCGCTTCGCCGGCGCCTCCTTCGCGGATCGCCCGGATGCCTCCTCCTGTGCCGACACCGATCCGGTCGAAAGACCGAGAAGAAGGAAGACCGCGAGCACCGGAAGTCTCGACCGGAGGATGTTGTGCGGATTCGACAAGTCGGGCCGATGCAAAAAGCAGCCCGAACCGACGGCGCGTGCCCCCTCGCGTGAGGGAAGCGGATGCGGGCGCCGCTCACCGGGCTCGTAAGACCGCATAACAACCATAATTAGCCGACACCGACAACGGAAAATCTCCTCAAGCGCGTCGCCGCGCCCTTCCGATACCCCTGCTGCACGGAAGGAATCCTCCGCTCGCGGAGACGCCTTCCGATGTTGCGGAGACTCAACAATTCCCACGGCCCCGAGGGGACCGAACGCATGCAAGAACCGGTACGAATCCTGGTCGTCGACGACGATCGCCTCATCCGCGGCTTCTTCTCGGAGATCCTTCCGGATACCCCCGCGCTCGTCGATACCGCGGGAACCGCCGCCGACGCGATCGCTTCGCTCGAGGACGGCTCCTACCAGGTCGTGGTGACCGACCTCAAGCTTCCCGATGGGGACGGAAGTGACCTCGTGCGGCACATCCAGCAGCACGCGCCCGACACGGTCGTCGTCGTCATGACCGGCCAGGGCTCGATCAAGGAAACGGTCGAGCTCGTGAAGATCGGCGCGTACGACGTCGTGACGAAGCCCTTCCGACTCGAAGAAATGCGGCTCGTCATCGAGAAGGCGTTGAAGCACCAGAAGATCTGCCGCCACAACGAAGAGCTCAAGCAGAAGCTTGCCACGTCGGAGAAGCTCGCCGTCATCGGTCGCCTCGCGGCCGGTGTCGCCCACGAGCTCAACAATCCGCTCGACGGCGTCCTTCGCTTCGTCAATCTGTCGATCGAACGCCTGCCGGACGGCCAGTTGTGATAGGGCGGATTTGCACCTGCCGCTGGCGATCGGCAGCGATG
>CAZQZX010000163.1:0-15898 GCA_964597885.1 uncultured Planctomycetota bacterium | reverse complement strand
TGGTGACGCAGATCACGGTCCCGTTGCCGGGGGCCGAATCGAACAGCGGGTAAACCAGGGCACTACCCGGCTGCAAGTGGGCCGGCTGGGCCATGGCCGTCGCCGAAAGAAGCATGGCAGCAATCAGCGCCAAAGCGACTTTCTTCATCATGGGATGATCCTCCTATTGGGTTCAAACCTGGTGAGGCCCAGCAAGGTCCCCACCCACGAAAGAGAGCACATTATTCCGATGGCGCTTTTGCGCCGCGTGAACCTAAGGCAAGTGGCATTCCGCGCCCGGAAAGTTTTTCCGGTCTCGATCGGGATGTCCTTCTGCGGTTGGGGTTTAGCGGCCGAAACGATCGTGGGAAGGCTGTTGGGAGGGGGCTCTGCACGTCGCCGGATGTCGATTTTCCGAAGCAACGTCGACGTCCGATGTCGATCTGCTTCGACATCGACGCCCGTCGGGGGTCGTTTCGGGGAGGGTGTCCCCGAAGCTCAACCGCGCGTTACTCGTAGCAGAAGACGAGCGCGTTCGTTTTCGAGCCGCCGAGGCCGCTCGAAGCCGACCCGTTCACGACGATCGACTGGCCGGTCCACTTGCTGCCGGTGGGGAAGTTGACCTGGTCGATCACGGCCTGCGTGAGCGCGCCGATGAACGCGGGGGCCTTGGCCGGATCCGGCGAGGGCGTTCCGAAGTAGCTCGAGTTTCCGACGAGATTCGTCTTCCCCACGTTGTTGGCGACCACCGTGGCGCTTCCGGAGAGGAAGTCGAAGCACGTATCTCCGAGATCGAACAGCGGGGTGACCGAGCTCTTGTCCGGCGTGCCGGCATGCAGCTGGAAGACGTACTTCCCGTTCGAGATGAGCGGGCTCTGCATGGCGGTGGCGAGCGTGGAGTTGACGTCGATGGGAAGGGCGAAGTCGATTCCGCCCTGCGTGCCGTTCACCCACAACAGAGCCGTGCCCGGATCGATCTCCTGGCAGTCGGCGATGCCGGTCGGCTGGCAGAGGATCGCGAACGTCGACGTCACGTTGTCGATGATGGCCAGGCACGGATTGCCGAGACCGGCCGCAGGGCCGACCGGCGCGAACTCCTCGATCCCGTTGATGAACGTCGAGAAGAATCCGATCGCCCACGTGTCGGGGCAGATGTTGCCGGTGCAGTCGTACTGGCCCACCCGGACCGTCTGCAGCTCGTCGATCCTGCCGGAGGAGTGGACGAGGGTCGTTCCGAAGCAGGTGGGGGGATCGACCGCGTCGCCGATGCCGTTGCCGAAGGCGCCGGTCCCGGTGTTGTCGGCATTCGCGAACGAGCAGACGAACGCGCCGCCGCCATTCAGGTCGATGCTGAGGATCTGATCCTGCAGGATGTCCTGATACGAGAAGATGCGGCCGGGGATGTTGCTGTCGATCACGGCCGGTCCGGCCGACGGCGTGGGTGGCAGGGGAACATTGGCTCCGGTCGGGATGCCGGTTCCGAGGTTGAACTCGAAGGCGATCTGGGCCGCCGGATCGATTCCCCAGTAGGTCACGGGATTCTGCTCGACCGCGATTCCGGTGCAAGTGGCGCCCGGGAAGGCCGTGCTCCAGCTGAACTGCAGCGTGCACGTGTCGTCGACCTGGAAGACGCGGAACGGTGGGAAGAGCTCGTTCGTGATGAACTGCACCGGCGCAGTGGGGATGATCTCGTCGACGCCGAAGAGGGCGGCCGTGCCCGGGAGCGGCAACGTGCACGCGACCGTCTCACCGATCCGATAGACAGGATCGCTCTTGATCGGCGAGTCGAAGAGGCGAATCGCCGCGTTCTCGCTGGCGCGGGCCGTTGCCGCCGAGAGGACGACGAAGGCGGCGCACACGAGAAGGGCGCGATACGGTCGGGGGCGCGTGGTTTTCATGGCTCTCCGTCTCCTTGGGTCGACTCCCAATCTAAGGGAGGGCCGGAGAGCGGTCAACGGGAATCCGCGGGAGCGAGGTGGGCTACCGGGCCTTCTCGCGGCAGATGAGCCGGAAGCCGAAATTGCCGTTCGGCTCGCCGGGGTCGGCGCTCGATCGGGTGGCGCTCCGCATCTGCCGCGCGCTCGTGACCGTGAGCGAGCCCCCGTGGATGGCGTGGCGATCGGGCCAGCGGGCGTCGAGGGCGAGATCGGAGCAGTGCTCGCGCAGGCAGCCGGCGAGGTCGAGGACGCCGAACGGCGACTCGTCGGCGGGGTACAGGCTCACCGGGGACAGCGAGTTCACGGTGTCGAGCGGCACCGAGCGGACCCCGAGCGCGAACGTCCAGTCGAAGCCGTTGCCCCAGGGGAAGGCCCTTCCGTCGGCGCCGCGGGCCGCACGCTCCCATTCATCCTCCGTCGGGAGCGCGTACTCGAAGCGTTCCCCGAGCTGCTCGGCCTCGCGGTTGCGCCAGGCCGCATACGCCGCCGCCGCTTCCCAGGAGATCCCAGGGACGGATCCGTTCGGGGGGACGTGCATGAGCCGCGAGAAGCGACGACGCTTCTCGTTGAACGTCCAGAACGTCGGGGTTCCCCTCTGCAGGCCTTCGCGCCGATGGAGGCGGGGCGCGTAGCGGAACCACTCGGCTCGGTCGTCGCCCTCGAAGTGCGAACGCTGATTGAGGAAGCGCACGTACTCCTCGTTCGTCACCTCGCGTCGCATGATGAAGAAGCCCGGGACGTGGACCTGACGCCGCGGCCGCGATCCGTAGGCGGCCGGGTCGCCGCCCACGATCGACGTCCCCTCGGGAACATACGCCCAACGTTCCGGATCCGGATGGACATCGGGAAGGTAGAGCGGGATCGGAGCGCGCGGGCCTGAGGCCTTGTCGCTTTCGATGAGCACGGGGTAGCGCGCGTCGACGTAGCCCTCACGGCGAAGGATCAGCAGATACGATCCGGGCGGCAGTGCGACCTCCCGGAGCGGCGTCGCGCCCAGGCGATTCGCGGCGGTGGTCGCGAGCGAGGCGCCCGCGGCGGGGGAGACGTGTAGCGTCTCGCTGAGCGGGATCGTCGCGGCTCGCTCCGCCGTCGGCAACGTGGCTACCGCTCCTCGCGCCACGTCGAACGGGCACGGCCAGAGACGTCGATACCGCTCGACGTAGCGGAACACGTAGACTTCCGCGCCGGCGGGATTCGTCTCGAGGTTGAGGAGGCCCGTTGGCGACGCGATGCGGGCGAGCAGCTCGCCGGACCCATCGAATCGCTCGACGCCTTCACGGAGCGCGCGCATCGCCGTGCGGTCTCCCGCGCTCTCGGCTTCGAGATACCGCTCGAGGTAGAACCCGGCGAGCCGGTCCGAGGCTTCGGAGTCTTCACCGAGGATGGCGAGGCCTCCCTGATACTGTCGAACGACCTCGTCGAGCCGACGATCACGATCGGCCTCGAGCGCGCGCGCCGCTTCTTCCTTCTCCCAGATCGGGAGCTTCACCTCGCTCGACTCGTGCCCTTCGAGGACGGCGCTCTCGCGCTCGATCTCCTCGCGGAGCGCCGCGATCTTCGTTCCGAGCTCGTCGTACTCCTCGCGAATGCGGTCTCCCTCGGCCAGCTCGGCCCGCGCGTTCTCGAGGAGAGCCGCGCGCGCGTCGGAACGCGCCTTGACCCAGAGCGCGAAGGCGGCCACGACGACCACGATCACCGCCGCGATCGCCGAGACGGGCCAGGGATTGCGTCGGATCCATTTCGAGGCGCGCAGCAGCGGCCCGGCGGGCTTAGCGCGAATCGGCTCGTAGGCGAGGAAGCGACGGAGATCGGCGGCCATCTCGGCGGCCGTGTCGTACCGGCGATTCGGATTCTTCTCGAGCGCCTTGTGGCAGATCGTCTCGAGCTCCCGCGGCACGCGCGAGTTGACCTTGCGGAGCGGGCGCGGCTCGGTGAAGCTGATCGAGTACAGGATCTGCTGTGACGTCTCGCCCTGGAACGGGTGCCGGAGCGACAGGAGCTCGTACAGGACGACACCGAGCGAGAAGACGTCGGTACGATGATCGATCTTCACCCGCTTGGCGAGCGCCTGCTCGGGGCTCATGTACCGGAACGTTCCCGTGATGTCGCCCTGAACGGAGACGCTCTCGGTGCCGACTTCCTTCGCGAGGCCGAAGTCGAGGACCCGCGGCTTGCCGTCTCGCTCGATCAGGATGTTCTGCGGCTTGATATCGCGGTGGATGACCCCGTGCGCGTGTGCATGCTCGAGCGCCTCGGCGATGGGCAAGACGAGACGCGCCGCCTCTTCGGCCCAGCTGCGGGCTCCTTCGATGCCGAGCGTCACCTTGACCGCGGACGAGCCGCTGCGCTCGTGCTCGCGCTTCAGCTCGTCGATGCGACGGGCGAGCGTCGGCGCCTCGACGTACTCCATCGCGAAGAAGTGCGTGTCGCCGTCGTGGTCGACGGTGTAGATGGGGACGATGTTCGGATGGGCCAGCTTCGCGACGATCTCGGCTTCCCGGGAGAAGCGCTGGACCTGTCTCGAGCCGACGGTGAGGTGCATCGGCAGGACCTTCAGCGCGACGAGCCGACCGAGCGAGAGCTGCTCGGCCAGGTACACGATCCCCATGCCTCCGCGGCCGAGCTCCCGCTCGATGCGGAAGTCGCCGATGCGCTTTCCTCCCGTGAGCTCCGCGCTTCGGTCCTCGGGCAGGCTCGCAGTGGAATCGAGGGGCGGTGAAGGAGAGTCGGGGTCGACGGGATCGGACATCAAGGGCCTCCCGGGCGGGGTCGGTCGTCGGCGGGCCGATGATACCAAAGTCGAAGCGGCCCCGGCCGGATGTCGCGCGCCGTCGACGCCGCGTCGCGCAGGATCCACACGGGGGCGAGCCCCACGTTCCCGGCGCAGGGTCGTTCTCTTCGCAAGCGGCGTTTGAACGGTGGCTTACGCCGACATCCCCGAGCGGCCGTTCTCCCGGAGCGGCAGTTGCAAGAGGTAGGGAGACGGAAACCGCGACAAGCGGATCCGAGGAGGACATACATATGAAGACGCTCCGAAGGACCCTGATGAGCTGCGCGCTGTTCGCGGCGCTCGCGCTGATCGCCTCTCCCGTCCTTTCCTAGAGAACCTTCGAGTCGGCCGGCCACGCGGGTCGACGAGGGACGGCCGCCCCTCCGGGGTGGTAAGCTGCGCTCCATGACGACGCGGCCTCAACGAAGCAGCCGCGGGGCGCACACGCTCCCCGCCGAGTACTACCTCTCCCAGGAAGTGTTCGAGCGCGAGACCACCCGGATCTTCGATTCGGCCTGGCATCTCGCCGGACTCACCACGAACCTCGCCGAGCCTGGCGACTACTTCGTCGCGGACGTCGAGCGAGAGAATCTGATCGTGCTCCGCGATCGAGACGGTCGCATCCGCGCCTTCCACAACGTCTGCCGGCATCGCGGCACGCGTCTGTGCAAGGAGTCCGGGGGGAAGATTCGCAAGAACCTCGTCTGCCCGTACCACTCGTGGACGTACGATCTGACGGGCGCTCTCGTCAGCGCGCCGAACATGAGCGACGTCGAGGGCTTCGACGCGTCGGAGCTGCCGCTACAGTCGGTCGCGTGCGAGGTGTGGAACGGTCTCGTCTTCGTGAGCTTCGCACCGGAGCCGCAGCCCCTCGCCGAGGCCTTGCCGGGCCTCGCGGCGAGCCTCTCGGACTGGCCGCTCGAGCAGCTCGTCCCCGTCCATCGCACCGAGTACGAGGTCGACGTCAACTGGAAGCTCGTCTTCCAGAACTACTCGGAGTGCTATCACTGCCCGACGCTGCATCCGGTCTTGAACCGGCTCACCCCTTACCGGGATTCCGACAACGACCTCGAGGCCGGCCCGGTTCTCGGCGGACCGATGTACCTGGCCGAGGGCTCGAAGAGCATGACGATGGACGGCAGCGCGTGCGCGCCGCTTCTCCCGGGCGCCGAGACGTCTTCCGAAGGGAGGCTGACGGTTCATTACTACGTCGTGTTCCCGACGTGCTTCCTCAGCCTGATGCCGGACTACGCACTCGTGCATCGCATCCAGCGGCGCGGACCGCTCGCGAGCACCATCACCTGCGACTGGCTCTTCGATCGCGAAGCCGCCGCCGCTCCCGGATTCGATCCGTCGGGGGCGATCGACTTCTGGGACATGACGAACCGGCAGGACTGGGAGGTCTGCACGCTCTCGCAGCAGGGCATCGGGTCGCGCGCGTACGAGCCGGGCCCGTACAGCAATCTCGAGAGCATGATCGCCGCGTTCGATCGCGAGTACCTTCGCGCTCTCGGCGACGCGTAGCCGCCCCGGCCGCCCCGCCGTATCTCCTGTACCGCGCTCGCCCCGACGAAGCTTCGCGGACATTTTCTCGAGTTCCGGCTGGACTTCTCAGACGGGATGTCTTACTTTCGAATGAAGTCAGACGCACTGTCTTAGTGAGGGAGGTGAGATGACACGGGTTCCTCGGGACGTCACCGATGCCGAGCTGTCGGTCCTGCAGTCCCTCTGGGACGATGGCCCTTCGACGATTCGTGAGCTCACGGATCGGCTCTACCCGGAAGGGGGCACCTCGTCCTACGCGACCGTGCAGAAGCTCCTCGAAAGGCTCGAGGCGAAGCGCTGCGTGAAACGGGCGACCCGGTCGCGTGCGCACGTGTTTTCCGCGAGCGTCGATCGCGACCAGATCATCGGTCACGAGCTGCGCAAGCTGTCCGACAAGCTCTGCGAGGGTTCGCTCGCTCCGCTCCTCACGCACCTGGCTCGCTCGACGAAGCTGCGTGCTGACGAGATCGACGAGCTCCGCGATCTGGTCGAGCGGCTCGATCGCGAGAAGAAGGGGGGCCGTTCATGAGCCCCGTATGGCTGGGCACGCTGGTCGAGGTGATCGTGAGCAACGCGATCGTCGCGACCCTGCTGGCGTTCGTGGTCGCGATCCTTTCGCTCTTCGTACGACGCCCGGCCGTGCTGCACGTCCTCTGGCTGCTGGTGCTGCTGAAGCTCGTCACGCCGCCGCTCGTACGAGTCCCGGTGCTCCCGATCGCGGTCGAGCCCGCCGTCGTCGACGCGGGATTCGATACCGACGATTCTCCGGCGGACGATTCGGCCCTCGTGCCGATCGACCCGCGGGTCTGGGAAGCGCTCGCCGCACTCGAGTTGAACGAGTCGGCGTGGCAGGGCGGTCCTGTTGACGTTCCGCGGCGGGTGGCGACCGAGAGACCCGCGCTCGCGGAGCCCCTGGTCGAAGCGGACGTCGCCTTGACGACGCGCTCTCCGATCGCGGCCGCGGTTCTGCTGCTGTCGATCGGCGCCGCCTGGATTCTCGCCGTTGCGGCGTACCGGACCCTTCGGTTTCGCAAGTTCGTGCGACACACCGAGCCCGCTCGCCCCGCTCTCGTGCGGCGAACGAATGCGCTCGCCGGAAAGGTCGGTGTGCGGCGTTGCCCGTCCGTCGAGCTGGTATCCGGTCGCGTACCCCCGATGCTGTGGTCGCTGTTCGGCAGCCTTCGGATCCTGATGCCGAGCGCGCTCGTCGAACGCCTGCCGGAATCCGAGCGCGATACGTTGCTCGTCCATGAGCTGGCCCACGTCCATCGGCGCGATCACTGGGTGCGCTACGTCGAGCTGCTGGCGACGTGCGTGTACTGGTGGCATCCCGTGCTGTGGTGGGCCCGCCGCGAGCTGCGATCGGCTGAAGAACACTGCTGTGATGCCTGGGTGATCCGCGTGCTGCCCGGAAGCGCACGCGATTATGCCAATGCTCTCCTGGAGACGCTTCGTTTTGTTTCGAAGGGACTCGCGACACCGCCCCCGCCGGCTTGCGGTGTCCGGTCCGTCCACCAGATGAAGAGGAGACTCGTGATGATCATGAGAGAAGACCAGGCGGCTCGCCTTTCCAGCGGCGGGCGCTTCCTGCTCGGCGGCGTGGCGTTCGCGCTGCTCGCCGTGTTCCCGACGTGGTTCGCACCGACGTCGGCGCAGGAACGTACGATCGCGGACGCGCCACCGCTCCCGCCCGAGTGCGAGACGGGCGCCGTCGAAGAGTACGCGACCCGAGCGGCCTACGCGGACGAGACGCCGCCCGAGAAGGCGGACTATCTCCATTACGGACAGCGCCGGCTGGACGCGCCGCCCGAGAAGGCGGACGCGATGACGTTTCGCGGAGACAACGCGGCCGCGGGCAAGGCCGACGTGCGCCGGTCGCTGTACCTTGCGGGTTCCGCGAACGAGGATGCGCCGGCCACGCTCTATGGCGACACCGTCGGCATGGCGGACGCGCTGCTGAACGATACGCCTCCCGAGTCCGAGGACTTCCTGATTCGATCCCTGCAACAAGCGGCCGGAGCCCTGGCCAGGATGGGGGACGAGGCCGGTTCCGAATCGGTTCGCCAGGCGATTCGCGTGCTGAGCCGACAGTCGTCGGCGGCTCGCGGCGACGCGGCCCCCCGGGATCCAGCGGAACCCTCCGCGGACTACTGGCGCGCCGTGCTCGGGTACCGGTTGCGCGGTGAGGGCTCGGGAGACATGTACAAGACTTGGCGTGGTGCGCTCGCCTCTGCGGAAGACTGGGAACGCTACGTGGTGAGGAGGGGCGACACGCTGACGGGCATCGCCCGTCGCTTCCGATGTGATCCGGGGTTCCTCGCGGATGTGAACAGGATGTCCCATGGGATCGTATGTCTGTCCGTCGGGCAGGAGCTCATCGTTCCTCGAATGCCGCAAGCCGGACGAACCGACCGTACGCCTCGCGACAGCGGAAGCTCATCGCGCACCGAGATCCGTGCGCTCCAGGACGAGGTGCATCAGCTGCGCGATCGCCTCGATCGCATGGAGAAAGAGCGGCAGTTGATCCTGGACCAGCTGGATCGACTTCAGCCTTCGCGTTCACGTGCGCGATCCGTGCAGCTCAGCGACGGGATCCTGCATCGGCTGCGTGAGCTCGGGTACGTGGAAGCGTCCGATAGCGGGCCTGGTGATACCGGACCCGGCGCTTCGGGGCCGACCGACCGGAAGCCTGCGAATACCGGCCGGTAGCCGAAGGCGGAGCTGCAACCCTTCATCCACACGCGCCGGGTTCGAGTGTCCGCTCGAGCTCGGCGCGTGCTTCTCCGTTCGCCTAGTCGTCGCAGCCAACTTCGGTGACGACGTAGACCGCGAACGAAGCCAGCCAGTGCTCGCCCGCGTAGTCGCCGCTGAAGACGTACGGCAGTCCCACCTTGCAGTGCTCGATCACGGCCTTGCGTAGGGTGGGGAGTCGCGGGTCGTCTTCGGGAAGCGCGCTCGCGATGCCGTGCAGCGTCCACGCCCGGACCAGGTCGAGACCGGCGAGGTGCACGAGCTTGCCGTCGGTGACGTCACTCACGACGACCGGCGTCAGGAGATTGCCGAGCGTTCCCGAACGCAGCGTCGGGAAGAAGCCGTCGAGCCACTTCGAGAACTCCTTCGGCTCGAGCACGCGCCGCATCAGATCCGCCTCGTTGAGCCCGGTCGAGAAGAAGTCGAATCCGGACGGCTCGAAGCTGACGGGATAGTCGCGATCGGCGAGGTAGAAGTCGCGGGCGCGAGCGACCACGAGCGACTCGAGCTCACGATCGCCGACGGTGCGTGCGTAGTCGAGGAACTGCGACAGCGCGAAGCCCGTGTCGGGATGTTGACCGGTGCGGATCGGCCAGGTGAGCCGCGGCAGGAACCCCTTCGTGAGCGACACGATCTCGGCCTCGAGCTTCGTGAGGTTCTCGGCCCATCGCTTGCCGTCGGCGTCGTCCCACGTCCTGAGCTCGGCCGCGAGCCGGAGCAGCCACGCCCATCCGTAGGTGCGCTCGAACGACTTGTTCTCCTTCGGCTCGAAGTACGCGGCCTCCGCGTCGAGCTTCTCGCGGGTCAGGTTGCGCGCGAGGCTTTCGCGGATGCGAGCGCCGACCTTGCAATCCGGGTAGAGCTTCAGCAGGCGTACGAGCATCCAGTGGCCGTGCACCGACGAGTGCCAGTCGAAGCAACCGTAGAACGCGGGGTGCATCGCCTTGGGGCTCAGCACGTCTTCGGGACCGCTCACGACGTTCCCCGGCTTGTTCGGATACTCGCGGAAGAGGCCCTCGAGCGCGAGCTCCGCGAAGGCCTGGACCTGCGCGTCGGTGAGGCGGGTCCCCGGGCCCGGGAACTCGGTCTCCGTCGTCTCGCCGGCGGCGAGCGCGATCGACCCGAGGAGCGACATCACGAGCAGGGCGGTCAGCACGAAGTCCATCGAGACCTCCAGGATGGTGGGCGTGAGCGAACGAGAGATCCTCTTCGGGCGGCCATCCTACCATGACCGCCCGAGCGGTCGCGGCGCCGGATTTCGGGCCCGGGTCTTGAAACGGACGGGGAGTGCGCTATCGTGACATCGTGGCCTACACGAGCTTTGATCTCGACGCGATGCCCCGCCGGGAGGGGTATCCGCTCTTCCTGACGGCGGTCGTCCCGAGGCCGATCGGCTGGATCTCGACGATCTCGCCGTCGGGCGTGCGCAATGCCGCGCCGTTCTCGTGGTTCAACGCCGTCTGCGCGAAGCCGTACCTGCTCGTCGTGGCGGTGGCGCGGCAGCGCGACGGGAGCCCCAAGGACACGTCACGCAACGCGCGCGACACGGGGGAGTTCGTGGTGAACATCGTCGGCGAGGGGAGCGCTCCCGTGATGGTGCAATCGAGCGCCGAGTACCCACCCGATGTCGACGAGTTCTCAGAGCTGGGTCTCACCGCTGTCGAGTCCGAGAGCGTGAAGCCGCCCCGCATCGGTGAGAGTCCGATCCACCTCGAGTGCGAGCTCGAGCGCACGATCGACCTCGGCGAAGGAGCGGTCGACCTCCTGTTCGGTCGTGTGCGACGGATGCACGCGGCGCCGGGTGTGCTCGCCGAAGACGGTCGCGTCGATGCCGAGCGCTTGCGCCCCGTGGCGAGGCTCGGACGCGACGAGTACGCGGTGATCGACCGCGTCGTGCGGCATGCTCGGCCGGCGGTTCCGAGCTCTTCTCCGGCACCGAAGACACCGCCTCCCGAACCACCGACCCCCTGAGTCCGGCAATCCTACCGAAGGAAGAAATCGCCTCGTGAAATCTCTAGTCCTGCGTGGAGGAGCGGCCGCGCTTCTCGTCATCGCGCTGCTCGGCTGCATCTCGACGCCCATCCAGCGAAGTGCACCTTTGGCCGCCCGCAATCAGCATCCCGCACAGCTCACGGCGATCCATGCGCCCGCGCGCGAGGCCCGGCCCGTACCGGTCGGGAACGTGGATGCGACGGTCGCGCTCGATTACACGAGTTTGTGGCTGCGCCCCGGCCGCGGTCGAGACGAGCTGAACACCGACGGTGAGCTGTTTCGTACCGAGCTCGGCGCACGGGTCGGAATCCTGCCGGGCTTCGACCTCGAGATCGGCATCCCGATTCTTCATCCGACGAGCGGATTCCTCGACGCCTTCATCGAAGGCTGGCACGATGCGTTCGGTCTTCCGCAGAACAGTCGCGACGACTTCCCGCGCCACGAGTTCGACGTCGGCGCCACGCGCGTTCGCCGCGACGGGGCGGTGGTCGACGCGTACCGCCTGGAGGAAGACGGCCTCCACGTCGGCGACATCCCGGTGTTCCTGAGCTGGTTCCCGTTCGTCGCGGAGGGCGAGGGCTTCTCGTTCGGTGTCCGCGGCGGCGTCGAGTTTCCGACCGGCGACGACGACGACGGCTTCGGCACCGGCGGGCTCGACTGGAACCTCGGAGCGCTGGGCCAGTGGGCCGGCCCGGGCTACACGGTGTTCGCGTGGGGCGGACGATCGTGGCTGCACCGACCCGACCGCGCGGAGCGAGCGAACCTCGACTACCCGGCGGTGGACTCGTTCGCCGGCGGCGTCGAGCTCGGGATCACCGAGAAGCTCTCGGCGCTCGGTCAGGTCGAGTGGGAGCGATCCGTCCTGCGTCGCCTCGACGACGACAATGCCGATCAGGATCAGGTGCTGATCTGGTTCGGCGGGCGATACCGCTTCTCGGATCGTATGGATCTGGAGCTCGGTCTCTCCGAGGATCTCGTGTCGGACGTCTCGGCCGACGTCACGTTTCACGCGGGCTTCCGGGTCCGCTTCTAGCGTCCGCGGCGCCCCCGCGGCGCGAGAAGTGCACTGCAGTCGGTTGTCGTCCCCCGATCTTCAGCGGGGCGGGGCGGTCGGTCGATAGTCCATGTCGGGAATCCATGGACTGGAGAAGACCGCGGTGGCTCGCAAGATCCTCGTTGCTCATCAGAAGACCGATGTCCTCGACCACTTCGAGAAGGCTCTGCGCGAGCTTTCCGGAGGCGAGTGGGAGGCGGAGTTCGTCGCGAGCGGCGAGAAGGTCCTTCAGCTGCTCGAGACCGGCTCCTGCGAGGTGGTCGCGTCCGGATTCGGCATCTCCGACATGACGGGCGGGGAGCTGCTCGAGAAGGTGATGGCGCGCTTCCCGGAGACGGTGCGCATCCTGATCAGCGATCCCGAGGACCTCGACCGATTCCTGTCGACGGTCGGGCCCGCCCACCAGTTCCTCCGCGAGAACTGCGAGAGCGATGAGCTCGGCACGACGCTCGATCGCGCCGTGCGCGTGCGCGACCTACTCGATGATCCGGGGCTTCGCTCCCTCGTGTCGCGGATGACGACGCTCCCGAGCCTGCCCTCGCTGTACACGGACATCGTCCGCGAGCTCCGCTCCGACGAGCCCTCGATCGCTCGCATTGCGCGGACGATCGCCAACGACGTCAGCATGGCGACGAAGGTGCTGCAGCTCGTGAACTCGGTCGCCTTCGGGGCTCGCGTGAAGATCTCCGATCCGGTGCGCGCGTCGGTCTACCTCGGGCTCGACATGCTGAAGGCGCTCGTACTGTCGGCGAAGGTCTTCGCCCAGTTCGACAAGATGCAGCTGGCGATGCTCACCGTCGGCGAGCTCTGGGATCACAGCATGTACGTCGCGGCGCTGGCGCGGCGTATCGCGTGCTCCGAGCGGCCCGACGACAAGGACCTGATCGAGGAGGCATTCCTGGCCGGCGTTCTTCACGACGTGGGCAAGCTCGTGCTCGCCGCGAACCTGCCGCAGGGTTACATCCACGCGATCGACCTCGCGCGGGAGAGCGGCATCTCGATGACCGAAGCCGAGTCGATCGTCTTCGGGGCGACGCACGCCGACATCGGGGCCTACCTGGTGGGACTGTGGGGGCTCAGCGACGAGATGGTCGCCGCCGTGCAGCACCACCACTACCCGTCGCGAGCGGCGCGAACCGACTTCTCGGCGATCACCGCGGTCCACGCCGCGAACGCTCTCGATCACGAGCGGGTCCGGGACCCGGAAGACGACGACGAGGACACGCTCTTCGACCGCGAGCACCTCGCGCGGATCGGCGCCGAGGAACGGCTCGGCGACTGGCGGAGCCTCCGCGGCCGGTAGAGGGGGCGATCGGCGCGCGGGTGAAGCCGCTCTACGCCGTGAACTCGATTCCTTCGAGGAACGCCTCGAGCTCGGCGAGGTTGTCCGACTCCCGCAGCTTGCGCAGCGCGTTCGTCTGGAGCTTCTTGACGCGTCCCGCTGACACGCGCAGCTTCTCGGCGATCTCGTTCACCGTGTGCGGACGCGTCTCGCAGAGCCCGAATCGCAGGCGCAGGACGTGGCGCTCCCGGACCGAAAGCGACTGGAGCATCTCGTCGATGCGGCGCTGCAGGAGGCCGCGCTCGAGGTCGTTGAGCGGTGAGACGAGCTTGGTGTCTTCCAGGAGGTCGCCGACGAAGTTCATCTCTTCGCCGTCGAGCGGCTCGTCGATCGAGACCGGTGCGCGGTCGAGCCGATCGATCAGCCCGATCTCGTCGCCGGTCATGCGCAGCTCGCGCGTCTCTTCTTCCAGCGTCGGCGCGCGACCGTGCTCGTCCTGGTAGTCGAGGCGGAACCGCGTGAGCTTCTTGATCGCCTTCAGCAGCGCGGCGGGGATGCGGAACAGCCGCGACTGATCGTTGATGTACTTGCGGATGGCTTCCTGGATCGGCGCCTTGGCGTAGTCCGCGAACGAACCGACCTCGGGAGAGTAGCGATCCACGGCGAGGAGCAGTCCGGTATTCCCTTCCTGCACGAGATCCGAAACCGGGAGCCCGCGGGCCTGGGTGCGCTTGGCGATCTGCACGACCAGACCGAGATGGCGCGATCCGAGCTCGCGTGCGGCTTCCTGGTAGAGCGCGAGCGCCTCGCGGATCCGGCAGGAAGCGCCGTTGGTCGTTCCGAGAACGTTCTCGAGCACGGGGCGGAACCACGACATGTGGAACTCGACCTCGGCGAGGGCGTCGGCGACGGCATCTCGCGGGGCGCCACCGCCTTCGATCGCGGAGTCGACCTCGCGGAGCTGATCGGCGAGCGCGGCGACGACTTCCTTTCGCGCCGTGCCGCTCGGGACCCGGATGCGCTGGTCGAGCGAGCCGGGGTTGTCGCACACCTCACGCAGGACTTTCTGGAGGGCGGGGAGCGCCTCCTTCGTCGCGAAGACCGTCTGCCGCAACTTACGCCGTCGCGATCCGACTCGCTCGCCGAGCTCCGCTTCCTCCGCGGGCGTCAGAGCGGGAATGCGCGAGATGTCTCGAAGGTAGACCTCGAGCGCATCGACGGCCTCGGAGCTTTCGCCCGAGGTGGCCGCGCCGTTTCCGTTTCCGTTGCCGTTGTAGGTGAACTTCATGGATTCGAACGAGCTTGTCCACGCGTATGCCGCTTCGAGGCGTCCGGAAGAAGCGCATCTTGAAGGTGGCACGCCGGCGTGGGTGCGACGGGGTAACTTCGAGGTACAACTTCGGAGTTGTAGCAAATCCGACGGGACTCGAACGGGGAGGGCGAGGCCGGTCCCCGACCTTGATTTTCGGACGGTTGCAGCGTCGCCATGAGAGAGTTCGCCGACAGCGAGTATCGTGCCATTGGGGGCCGAATTCGCGGACCTGGCTCGCCGGCGGCGGTCGGGGCGGCTTGACGGCGAGAGTCCCCCGTCTACAATGCCCGCTTGCGATGTCCAGGGAGCGCTTCTCGCCCCGAACGGGGCACAGAATCGAGTCGAAAACGATGGTGCGAGTCACATCCGAGATCGGGCGGCTGCGAAGGGTTCTGGTCCACGAGCCGGAAGCGGAAGTGGACCGCATGGTGCCCGAGATGATGGAGGAGCTCCTCTTCGACGACATCCTCTACGGCGAGAGGGCGCGAGAAGAGCACGCGATGTTCCGTCGTGTCCTCCAGCTCTTCGAGGTCGAGGTCGTCGAGGCGCGTCAATGGCTCGAGACCGCGCTCGCCGAACCGGGGGCGCGGGACCAGGTGCTCGACGGGGATGCCGGCGTCCCGGCGGATCTGCATCGCCGATTCGGCGCGGCGTCGGTGGGCGAGCTGGCCGCGGATCTCGTCCAGGGCGTGCGCTCGGAATCGGCGGAAGAGGCGTTCGCTCCGGAAGAACTTTTCTCGCTGGCGCCGCTACCGAACTGGTGCTTCCAGCGCGACCCGTTCGTCGCGCTCCACGACGGGATCCTGCTGCCGAGGATGGCGGCGAAGGCCCGTCAGCGGGAAGCCGAGCTGATGCGCACGATCGCACGGTTCCATCCCGAGCTGCGGGACGTACCGGTCCTGTTCGACGTCGCGAAGGACGCGTCTGGGGAGGCGCGGCTCGAGGGCGGCGACGTGCTCGTGCTCTCGCGCGAGATCGTCGCGATCGGTCGTTCGGAGCGCACGAACCAGGCCGCGATCGATGGGTTCGCGAACGCGTTCGCCAAGAGGGACGACGGTCCACGATGGCTCGTCGTGGTCGAGGTCCCGAAGCGCCGAGCGTACATGCATCTCGACACCATCCTCACGCCGATCGATCACGACGCGTGTCTCGCATTCCCGCCGGTGATCCTCGGCTCGGGTCGCGAGCCGGCTTCGGTCGATGTCGTCGATCTTCACGCCGACGACCGGTCGCCGCGCTCGTCGGGTCCGCTGCTTCCGACGCTCGCGAGCCTCGG
>CAZQZX010000162.1:0-15930 GCA_964597885.1 uncultured Planctomycetota bacterium | reverse complement strand
CGCCCTTGTCGCGCTCGTGGACCGGCGCGCCGCGATCGATCAGGAGCTCGGCGATCGCGATCTGGCCGCGATGCGCCGCCTCGTGCAGCAGCGTCCAGCCCAGATACCCACCCTTCAGCCGAACGAACTCCGGATTCTCGGCGAGAGCCGTTTCGATGATCTCGACGTCGCCTTTGGCCACGGCGTCGAGCAGCATTTCGATCTCGCCCATCATGGTGTTCGATTCCTCGGGTGCGTGGGACCGCCTCGCGTGGTCCAGCGCTCATTCTATCCCCGCCCCCCGGGAAGTTCCATCGGCGGCCGGACGCACGATTCTCGCCGGCGCGCTCATTCGGTACCCTGTGCCCCATGGAACGCAAGATCGTCTTCGTTTGCAGCGGAAATATCTGCCGCTCTCCCATGGCCGATGCTATCGCCCGGCGCGATCTGACCGATCATGGAGCGACCGACGTCCACGTCGAGTCCGCGGGGACGCTGCGCATCGAGGGACGCCCCGCCGACCCTCACGCGATCACCGCCCTCGCGAAGATCGGGATCGACTTTCGCGAGCACCGATCGCAGGGAGTGTATCCGCGAGTCGTCTCCGACGCGGACGCGATCCTCGTGATGTCGCCGCATCACGTGGACGGAGTGCTCGAGGTCGATCCGTCCTGCCGTTCGCGCATCGTCGAGCTCTGGCGTCACGCCGACGTCACCGACCTCTACACCGAGATCGAGGACCCGGTCGGGCAGGACCTCGCGACGTTCATCGACTGCCGCGAGCTCATCGAAGAGTGTCTCGACAACTGGCTGCCGCGATTCCTCGCCGGAGAGTCTCCGGCATGAGCCCGCGAGCACCGAAGCTCGAAGACGTCCTCGCCACGATTCGCCGGCTCCGCAAGGAAGACGGCGCGGCAGCCGAGCTCGTCGAGCAGCTCCGGCCGATCGTCGAGCATCCGTCGTCGCACGCGGTGGCCGCTGCGGCACGGCTCGCCGAGGAACGAGAGCTTCGCGAGCTCGTCGAACCGCTGGCCGAAGCCTTCGGACGGTTCTTCGATGCCGACGACGTCGGATGTGGCGCCAAGATCGCCATCGCCCGTGCCCTCGTAGCCTTCGAGTACGACGACGCCGAGCTGTTCCTCGCCGGCGCGACGCATGTCCAGCTCGAGGGCGGATACGGCGAGCCCGAGGACAGCGCCGTCTCGCTCCGGGCGGTATCGGCCGAGGCTCTCGCGCGCTGTTCCTGGGATGGCGTGACCATTGCACTCGCCGAGATCCTGGTCGACCTCCACGAGGACGTCCGCACCGCGGCGGCGCGCGCCCTCGGGTCCGCGGGCCGCCTCGACGCCATTCCGCTCCTGCGCTACAAGGCGGTCCTCGGCGATCCCGATCCGCGCGTCCTCGGCGAATGCGTCGGTTCGATTCTCGCGCTCGAGGAAGACGAGGGCCTTCCGTTCGTGCGCCGATTCCTCCACGACGACGATCCCGAGGTCGTGGAGATGACCGCGCTCGCGTTCGCCGAGTCGCGCGGAGCGAAGGCGCTCGAGATCCTGCTCTCGTGGTGGCGCAATGAGACCCGGTACGACCTGCGTCGCGATACGCTCGCTTCCATCGCGCTCCATCGAAGCGACGAGTCGCTCGCGTTCCTCCTCGGGATCATCCGGGAGGGAACGACGGCAGACGCGCTCGCCGCGGTGGACGCTTTCGCGCCGTTCCGGAGCGACCCGACGATCGAGGCGCAGCTCGAGGAGGCCGTGACCGAACGCCGCGAGGCCGAGCCCGACTTCGGAAGACGCCGATGAGCGACAAGGGGACGCACTTCCGCGGATTCGCCACGCGGACGCTCGACGTGACGGTTGCGGGTGACGCCTACCGGCTTCTCGCGCCGGCCTCCAGCGATGAGTTACTCGACTCCCCCGACGTTCAGTCGCGCTTCGAGGAAGACGAGTACATGCCGTACTGGGCCGACCTGTGGCCAACCGCGCGGCTGCTCGCACAGCGCATCGCGCGTTCGGAACCGGGCGACGGCCGGCGTCTCCTCGAGATCGGCTGCGGGCTCGGGCTGTGCGGGATCGTCGCCGCGCGCCACGGCTACGCGGTCGTCGCGAGCGATTACGACGAGGACGCCGTCGCCTTCGCGGCCGAGAACGCGAGGCGGCACGACGTGAACCTCGAGACGTCGGTGGTCGACTGGCGCACGACGCGACTCGAGCCGCCGTTCGATCTCGTCCTCGGATCCGATCTGCTGTACGAACGGCGCAACCACGAGCCCGTCGCCGCCTTCGTGGCCGCACATCTCGCCCCGGGCGGCGAGGCGTGGATCGGCGATTCGTTTCGTCCGATCGCCGATGACGCGGGCGCGGCTTTCGAGAAGGTCGGCCTCGTCCTGACGATCGACGAGGAAGATGGCGAGTCGATGGAAGGCGAGCCCAAGCGGATCCGCGTCCTGCGGCTCCGCCACCGAACGCCCGACGCCTCATGATATCGTCTGCGTCGTCATGAACGATTCCCGCGAGATCGAGAGCCCTGCCACGCCGCCCGACGGATTCGCCGCTTCTTGCGAACGAATCGGAGTCGCCCTCGAGCCTTCCACCGTGCAAGCGATCGGCCGCTATCTCGCGCTGCTCCTCGACGCCAATCGACGCACGAACCTGACCGCCGTCCGCGACGCCGCAACCGCGTGGGAGCGTCACGCCCTCGACAGTCTGTCGGTGCTGCCCTTCCTCGGGACTCCGCACACGCTGATCGACGTCGGCACCGGCGGCGGCCTCCCCGGGATTCCGATCGCGATCGCGCGGCCCGAGATCGAGGTCACGCTGCTCGAGGCCACCGGCAAGAAAGCCGATTTCTGCGAGCACGCCGCGCGGGAGCTCGGCCTCGACAACGTGCGCGTTCTTCGCGGTCGGGCCGAAGAGCTCGGACGCGATCCCGCCCATCGCGAAGCCTACGATGTCGCGACGGCGCGAGCCGTGGCCGCCCTTCCCGTGCTGCTCGAGCTGATGATGCCGTTCGTGCGACCCGGCGGCGCGGCGCTCGCCATGAAGGGCGCGCGATCGGACGAAGAGCTCGACGCGGCGACCTACGCCGTCCGGGTCCTCGGAGGTTCGCCCGCGAGGTGCGAGGCAAGGCTGCCCGGCATCCGCGACGACGCCACGATGATCGTCGTCGAGAAGGCGGGCGCCACGCCCGACACGTACCCCCGCCGGACCGGCATCCCCGTAAAGCGACCTCTCGAGGAGCGATCATGAAAGACGCCACGCGCGACCGATTGCGAACGTTCTTCATCTGGCTCCTGCTCGCGTTCGCGGCGATGATGCTGCTGTTCATCCTTCCCAAGACCTGGCTCGAGCAGAGGCGGATGTCGAGCTGGCCGGAAGCCGAAGCGACGATTCTGAGCCACGGGTACGAGGAGGGCCGAAAGCTCGGCAAGTATCGACCGGTGATCCGCTACGAGTACGAGGTCGAGGGGCGCCGCTACGAGAACGACGGGATCTACGCGGGCCTCGCGGGAGCGAGCTACCCGACGCGGAACATGCTGGAAGGGTTCCTGGCCCGCTTCCCGGTCGGCGATACGTTCTCCGCGACGTACGATCCCGACGATCCACAGGTGGCCTACCTGCTACCCGACAGCCAGCGCACGCTCATCACGCCCGCCCTCGCCGCGCTGTGGTTCCTCTTCCTCGCCTGGTGGATCCGTCGCCTGCAGCTTCGCGCGCGGAAGACGCCGCCGCCCCTTCCCCCGGACTAGCGGCCGAGGCCCTTGCGGGACGGCGGACGAACGCCGTCGAGGAACGCTTTCACGTCGGTGCGGTCGAGCCAGCCGTCGCGGTTGAGGTCGCCGATCGCGGCTTCGTTCATGCCACGGCGGATCAGCTCCGAGACGCGGATGCGCTTGCGCGGACGATCGGCGGTCGCTCCCGAGGTGCAGCAGGTCTCGTCGGAAGTGCGGAAGAAGTTCACGATGACGAACGTGAAGTCCGCCGTCGTCACGAGGCCGTCGCCGTTCACGTCTGGATGCGAGCCCTTCTCGCCGCACAGCGAGCTGCCGTCACCGAGATCCTCGCCGAAGTTCGCGACGAAGATCCCGAAGTCCAGGATGTCGATGAACGCGTCGTCGTTGAGGTTGCCGCCGACCAGCGAACGATCCGTCTCGGCATCGGCCGTGAAGTCGACGACGTAGCGATCCTCGTCCACCGCGATGTCGACGCCCGAGACGGCTCGCCCGAGCGTGTGCTTACGATCGCGCACGGTCACGCACTCGTACGAGCCGCACGGGAGCTCGACGGTCAGGCTTCCCACCCCGTCGACGAACGTCACATCCTGCTCGATCACGACGGGCTTGTCGCAGCCCTCGGGCCACGCCTCGAGGGTGATGCAGCGAGTGAGCTCGGCGCTCGCGATCGTCGGCGCAAGCTCGACCGTCGCCTCGAGGTCATTCACCTCGCGCACGGTCACGATCTGGTTCGCGATCGCGACGTTGCACGCCCGATCGACCGCCGTCCAGGTGACGGTCGTCACACCCGCGGGATACGGATCGGTCAGCGCCATGCCGTCGTCGCGGGCCCCCGAGAGCCTCGGATGCGGATCGAGCGTATCGGTCACCGTCGCCACGCCCGGGTCGAGCGTCACCTCGCACTCACCCGGCACCGGCGTCACGAAGACGTCGTCCGGAAGCACGATGACGGGCGCGTCGTTGTCGACCCGGATCTCGCCCGGGTCCCCGAGCGTCGGATCGAGGGCCTGGCCGCTCTCGTCGGTGAAGCGCGTCGGGGGCACGTGATCCGGATCGATCGTGATCCGGATCGAGGTTCCCGTCGGGAGTCCGGATGCGTCGAACTGCAGCGTCGCGAGCAACGCGTTCTCGAGCGTCGCGCTCTCTCCCCCGGCGAAGTCCACCCCGGCGGCGAGCGCCACTTCCGACCCCACCATCTCGATCGGCTGCACGAGCGGAAGGCCGAACGGCGCGTCGGTGTACGTACCCGACACGAACGAGAGCCCGCCCGGGACATCGAGCCAGGCCTGGTACCCCGACACCGGCCTGGAGAGCTCGCCCATCGAGACCTCGACGGTCACGAACGGCGCGAGGCTCGAGTTGATCCATCGCGGCGACGTCACGCGCGCCGTCAGCACATCGACGCCGACCGGTCCGAGCATGGCGACGCCGCAGCTCGCCACGCGCCAAACGCCGACGAAGCCCGGATCGGCCGTGCCCGTCATCAGGGTCCCGTCGTTCGAGGAGCCGATCGCGTCGAGGTCCATGCGCAGCACGCGGAACTCCCGCGCCGGACGCACCCCGGGGGCCGGATCGCCGCTCGCGAGGAAGGTCCCACTCGAGATATCGACCTCGGGATCGAACGGCTCGTGCACGATGCCGTCGGATACGCGAAGCACCGCGTCGAGAATCGTCGGGCCCGCCTGCGGGAGCGTCGTCGTCCATTCGCAGACGTCGCCGTACTCCAGCGTATGGAAGCGCGCGCCGACGAGATCGCCGGGCGCGTTGGCGCCGTCATGACGATCGAGCGTCCACAGCGCGCCGACATCCCCGAAGGGCGGCTCACCGAAGTCGCTCGACTCGGAGTCGACCGTGCGCAGATCCGGCGGCAGGTTCGAGCCATCGGCGGTGGGCGCCATGACGACGGCGTGCAACGCGTGCGTCCACGGCTCGTCGAGGCTCCCGCTCGTCGCGAGCTGCGCTCCGAGGATCTCGTAGAAGGCCACATCCTCGGCGCCGGCGCTCTGCAGATCGGTTCCGCTGTTGTAATGGACGATCACGAGCCCGCGGCGATCGACCGCGTCCGAGGACTCGAACGTCGAAGGCTCGACCGAGGCCAGCACGAGCTCCTCGATCTCGGTGCGGCACTGCGTCGGCGTGGTCTCGTAGGCACCGAGGTCGGGAGGCGTGAGCGCCGGATGCGGCCGCGCATTCCCGAGCAGATCGTCGGTGACGCCACGTTCGATGCCCGCCGCCCGCGCCGGACTTCCCGTGCCGGTACGAAGGTCGAGCGTGCCGGCCTGCGTATCCACGAGGCCAGGATCGACCCCGGGTAGCGAGCTCGGCCCGAACGACGTCACGGCCACTTCGGATCCCTCGGTCGCCGAGCCTTCGTCGAAGGTCAGGTTGTGGTTCTCACCCGGGAGCGGCCCCGCAGTGGGCGCCGAGATCGCCGCCGACACGCCGTTCGAGTAGAAGACGTTGTTCTCGACCACGAGTGCCGCCGAGTCGAGCTTCGTGCGCAGCTGCTCTTCGCCGTTGCGGAAGAACGTGTTGTGCCGGATGGTGGCGCTCGCCGTCGCGCCGTCGATATAGAGCCCCTGCTGCGCCGAGTACGCGATCACGTTGTTCTCGACCAGGGCATCCGTGACATCGACCAGGCGGATGCCCGCGGTCGCCGACGTCCCGAGGAAGAGGTTCCTGCGGATCGTGATGTTGGTGAACGTGGCGCCGGGCCGCGCCGGACCGACGCGCACGTGCCGCTTGTTGTTCTCGAAGCGGCATCCCTCGATCGTGAGGTTGTCGAACGAACCGTCCTTCAGCTCGAGCGCCTCGTCGTCGAGGCCCGAGAGGATGTTCTTGAAGACGCAGCCCTCGAGGCGGATGCCGTCCATCCCGTCTTCGAAGTCGATGCCGTCCTCGCCGGCCTCGAAGACTCCCCCGCGGATCGTGAGGTCTTCGGACTTGCGCACGTGGCAGCAGTCGAAGAGCGTGGTCGTCTGGTCGACGTCGATGTTCTCGAGGACGAGATGCTCGCACGCGTCGATCGAGATCCCGACGATGCGGCCGGTTCCCGTGGGGCGAACCACCGGCTCATGCCCGTCCGCCGCGCGGATGGTCAGCCAGTCGAGATCGGCGATCAGAAGCACGGTCTCGAAGCCGCCCAGGTTCTGGAGGCCGAGCGTCTCGTAGGCGCCGTCCTTCACGTGGATGAACGAACGATCCGAAGGGCCGGTGCCGCTCTCGGACTCGTCGATCGCGCGCTGCAGGGTCGCGTACGCGGTCGCTTCGGTGTTGCCGTCGTTCGCGTCGTTCCCGCTCGCGGCATCGACCCACTTCACGGTCGCGGCGAACGATGGAAGCGTCAGCGTGAGCACGGCCAGAAGGAGGAGCCCGAAGTTGCTCCACGTACGATGAGTCAGCGGTGAACGCATGGAACCGATATCCTCGTTGAGGGGTCGTTTCATGGGATGGAGAGAACGGGTCATTCGATCTCGAGCAGGATCGCGTTGGTGGCGCTCGCCGGTTTCGACCCGAGCGAGGCGCCGTCGAAGATGACGCCCTGGAGCGTCAACCTCGTTCCGAGCGGCAGGTACACCGGGTCGCCGTTCCACAGCTCGAGGAACACGATCGAAGCGCGGCCCAGGCGAGGGATCGGCGTCCCGTCGAAGTAGCGACCGGCGCCGACCTTCCTCTCCTTGCCGATGCCGTTCCAGACGGCCGCCGACGTGGCGCCATCCGAGAGCAGGAGCGGGAAGCAGAAGGCGCCGACGTTGGCCGGAAGCAGAAGCTCGGTCGAGGCCGAGGGATGTCCTTCGTTCGCCGTCACGACCCACTTGCCTTTGAGTCGAGCGGGCGGCTGCAAGATGACGGCCCAGAGCGCCTCGCCCTCTCGGACCGCGACGCGTCCCGCACCGTCGCCCGCCGAGCCGTTCACGAACAGCACGTTCGCGATCGGTCCCGCCGCGGCGTTCACGGTACCCGGCACGCAGCCGAGGACGACACTCGCGTCGGCACCGAGCAGGGATCCCGTCACCTCGAGGCCCGGAACGAATCCGTCGTAGACGACCGTTCGCGTGCGCGCGCCGGCGCTTGCCATCGCCTCGACAGCCGTCATGCCGGGCGCGAGGGCGCGAAACTCGAACGTCGTGACGACGAGACCGGTTTGCGTTGCGTAAGCGGGGGGATCCGGAGCGAACTGGGCGAGCGCCGTGTAGAGCGCATCGCCGTCCTCGAACGTGTCGTTCAACCCGTCGAGCCCGGAATCGTCGAGGAAGCCCGAGACGAGCCACGAGTAGCTGCCGTCGTCGATCTTCCCGATGAGCTCGAGCACCGACGGATCCCACTGAAGGATCACGTCCATCGCAGCTATGGACTCATCGACACCGCTCGAAGCCGTCGCGATGAGGCTCAGCCGGACGACCTCGCCGGTGTTCGCACGCACGACATCGGGCTGCAGCGACAGATCGACGTCGGCCCGCGCAAGGCGACCACCGACGACAACCAACAGGATTGCGATCGCGGCATACGCAAGACACGCCGACCACGATCGGGGGAGCCCGGCACGAGAACGATCCGCGACCGCCGCGGACGTCTCTGGCCCCCGAATGTCATTCGGATCCATGAGACCTCCTGAGATCGAGCGGTTATCGGATCGCGGCAACCACAAACCTGAGGCACATTTTCTCGACGAGCTTGTCACGGCGGCACCTCTCGCCCTCCCCCTGAGAGATGAACCTGAATGGAGGATCCATCGATGCCCTTCTGCCGCCGAGCCACGCTCCGAATCGCGTGCAGTGCTGTCCTTCTCCTCGCCCTCCCCCTTCCGGCACACGCCGAGATCCTTCGCGTCGACTCGCAGGCTGCGCCCGGCGGTGACGGATCCACATGGGTATATGCGTTCGACACGCTCCAGGACGCGCTCGACGCCGCCGAGCCTGGCGATGAGGTCTGGGTCGCCGTCGGCACGTACCGCCCGGACCAGGGCGCGAGCCAGGTCCCCGGCAGCCGCGGGGCCACGTTCGATCTCCCCGACGGTGTCGCGGTCTACGGAGGGTTCGCCGGGTTCGAGTCGACGCTCGCCGAACGGGCCGAGCTCTTCGACCTGACCGAGCTGAGCGGAGATCTCGGCTCGGGACTACGGAGCTTCCACGTCGTCACGGCCAACGGCGTCTCGGCCCTCACGCGGCTGGACGGGTTCGTCATCCGCGACGGATCCGCCGACGGCGTCGGCGCCGACGACGACGGCGCAGGTATGCAGATTCTCGCCCTGTCGCGCGTGATCGTGGCGAACTGCACGTTCACCGCCAACATGGCCGACGGCGATGGCGGCGGGGTCTGGATCACGTCCTCGAGCAGCCCGACGTTCGAGGACTGTGTCTGGATCGCCAACGCCGCGGGCGGTCGCGGCGGAGGGATGCGGTGCGATCAAGCCGACCTCGTCGAAATTCTCAGCGGCGTGTTCGAATCGAACAGCGCCAACTCGAACGGCGGCGGCCTCTCCTCGGACGGCGGACCGCTTCGTCTGGTAGCCCCGATCGTTCGCGGGAACACGACCAACGGCTCCGGGGGCGGCATCTACTCCGACGGACAGCCGGGAGCCTGCACGCTGCTCGGAGGCCTCGTCACCGAGAACACATCGGGCAGTAGCGGCGGCGGCGCCTTCCTGAACCCTGGATACGTCCAAGACACGCAGTGGACGTCCAATGCCGCGAGCCGCGGCGGCGCCGTCTACATGAGCGGAAGCATCTCGCGCGGCACGGTCCACTCGAACGCTGCGACCAGCGAGGGTGGCGGCCTCTTCGTCCTCGCGGCGTCCACGGTAACCTCGGTCGACATCGTCTCCAACACGGCCGAAACGCGCGGCGGAGGCATCCGATTCAGCGGTGAGTCGAGCATGTCGGGCTGTACGCTCGATGAGAACCTCGCGGTACAGTCCGGGGGAGGCCTCTACACGACGTCGCAGGTCGATGTCGTGCAAACGAGCTTCACGGCCAATTCGGCCCAAGACGGCGGTGGCGCCTACGGCGGCAGTCGATACACGGACTGCGACTTCGATCGCAACACCGCCGAGGACGACGGCGGTGGCCTGTTCTGGACGAGCAACCTGAGCACGATCGTCGGATGCCGCTTTACGAGCAACCAGACGGCCCTCGTGTCGGACGCGAAAGGAGGGGCGATCTGGATCAGCTCCTCAAGCGGCACGATACGTGGCAGCACGTTCATCTCGAACCAGGCAGGCGAGGGCGGCGCCATTGCATCCAACATTTCGTTCACGGCCTTCGGTTGCGAGCTGCGTTCTAACAAGGCTTTCGCCTCAGGCGGCGGCGCTATTCGGTGCGGAGCCGGCACGACGCTCGACTCGACGACCCTTTCTCTCAATACCGCGGTGGGCAACGGCGGCGCGATCTATCAATCCGGCAACGGCAACATCATGCTCCGGTATTGCACGCTGAGCGACAACGCGTCCGCGATGAGCGGAGGTGCCATCGGGCCGGCCCCAAGCAGCACTCCCGGCCTGACCGCGGAACACACGACGTTCGAACGAAATCGAGCCGGCATAGGCGGAGCCATATGGAATAGCAATGCCGGGTCGTATCGACTCACCGACTGCACGTTCGTCCAGAATGAAGCGACAAGCGGGATCGGGGGAGCAATCCGTCTCAGCGGAAGCAATCCAACGATGCAGGTCACGCGCTGCGCCTTCCGCCAGAACGCATCCGCCGGGGACGGCGGCGCGTTCCACTGGACGCCCGGTTCAGGCAACCTGTTCCCCTTCGTCGACTGCCTGTTCGAGCTGAACTCGGCCGGCGGCCGGGCCGGCGCCCTCGAAACGGGTACGAACGGGACGATCCGGCTCGAGCGATGCACGTTCCACCAGAACACCGCCATCGGTGACGCGGGGGCCGCGTACATCCGCAACACCCACGAGATCGTCGAGTGCCGATTCGAGGAGAACCAAGCCAACGCGAACGCCGGTGGCGCTCGCATCGGGAACGGAGTCAACGGCTATGTACGCGACACGGTCTTCCAAGAGAATACCGCCGGACTCGACGGGGGCGGCGCCCAGATCGAGTCCGTGCTCGCGGGCTGCGTCTTCGATAGAAACGTAGCTGGAGGCCAAGGTGGTGCGGCATACCTCTCGGGCTTCACAAGTGCGGTCTACCCCATCGGCAACTGTTCATTCTTCGGCAACGAGGCAACGCAGAATGGCGGCGCCATCTCGGGACGTCGCCCATACCTCTACAACTGCGACTTCGTCGGCAACTCCTCTAGTGACGCCAACGGCGGCGCCGTCGCGTTCGACTCGGGGTCGCCTCGCGTGGCTCAGTGCACTTTCGCAGGTAACACAGCACCGATGGGGAGCGGTGGCGGCGTCTTTGTGACCGCGACTGCGAGCCTCGCTATCGACAACAGCATCCTCTGGAACAACAGCGATTCGGGAGGGATCGACACTACGGCGCAGGTCCACGAGGACACGGGAACAGCCGTCATTCTTCATAGCTGCGTAAATGGCATCGCAACGGGTGACGGCAACGACAACGTCGACTCCGATCCCCTGTTCGTGGATACGGA
The DNA here is from genome assembly GCA_964597885.1 of uncultured Planctomycetota bacterium. Taxonomy (GTDB): domain Bacteria; phylum Planctomycetota; class JACOTG01; order JACOTG01; family JAUIME01; genus CAZQZX01. The sequence goes on along the minus strand of CAZQZX010000162.1, from coordinate 4,664 downwards.
CGGCCCCGACGATGTACTCGGCACGATCGACGACGATACGCGCCTGCTGACCGGTTCCCCATGCTTCAGCGCCGGAGACGACGCGCTCATCCCCGACGACCTCGCCGACGTCGACTACGACGGCAGCACCCTGCTCCCGGTGCCGATCGATCGCGACGTTCTGATGCGCATCGAAGAGTTCCCTTCTGGTTCCACGTCCGTCGACATGGGCGCGTTCGAAGCCCGCCCGTTCTGCAACGACGGGAACATCCCGGACGCCGAGGTGATCGGAGACGGCTCGGAAGCCGACTGCGACGGAAACCACATTCCCGACATCTGCGAGGGCACCCCGCCGCCCGAGGAAGACTGCAACGGCGACGGCACGCCTGACGCTTGCGAACTCGAGAACAATGACTGCAACGGCAACGGAATCCCCGACAATTGCGAGGCGGATTGCAACGGCAACGATGTCGCCGACGACTGCGATCTTCGCGACGGGACCTCGCTCGACTGCAACGACAACGGGGCTCCGGACGAGTGCGACATTTCGGCAATGCCGAGCCTTGACTGCAACGCGAACGGAGTTCTCGATTCGTGCGAAACGGATAACGGCGCAACTCCCGACTGCAACGGGAACGGCACGCCCGACGAGTGCGAGGGCGGTGACGACTGCAACCAGAACGGCCGTCTCGACTCGTGCGATATCACATCCGGATCGTCCCTCGACTGCGACGGAAACGGCATCCCCGATGAGTGCGACATCGCGTCCGACCCGACGAAGGACTGCAACGGGAACGGCGTGCCGGACAGCTGCGACATCGCGTCGGGATTCTCCCTCGATTGCGACACTAACGGAAAGCCCGACGAGTGCGACATCGCATCGGGCGAGGCGCAGGACTGCAACGGGAACGGCGTAGCCGACAGCTGCGATATCGAATCGGGGTTCTCCCTCGATTGCGACACTAACGGAACGCCCGACGAGTGCGACGACGACTGCAACGGGAACGGCATCCCCGACTCCTGCGACATTGCGAACGGCACGAGCTTCGATTGCAATGCGAACATGAAGCCCGACGAGTGTGACATCGCGAGTGGCATGGTCGAAGACTGCAACCGCGACGGTATTCCCGACACCTGCGTCGAGCCGATGATCACGATCACCGGCGCGTGGAGCCCGGCGAGCGCACCGACCACCGGTGGGACAACCATCGTGATCGAGGGTACGGGCTTCTCGACCGGAATGTACGTGCGCTTCGAGAACACCTTCCACGAAGTCGAGGTTGATCCCGCCGACGTCACCTTCAACTCGAGCGCCGGGCAACTGGAGGTCGTCGTGCCTCCGTTCCCGCCCGGCTGCGGCTGCGCACCCGGGACGAGCTTCTCGGTCAACGTGTTCTTCGGAAACGACTGTAACGAGAACGAGGTCGACAGTACGACTTTCCAGTACGACGTGGCCCACCAGGACATCTCGTTCGGCGTGGATGTGCAGGCCGCCATCGACGCCGCTCCGCCGGGGACATGCCTCATCCTGCAGTCGTCGCTCGGCGACTTCCACGCCGGTCCGCTTCGCATCGGTCCCGAGAAGTGGGGCCTGACCGTACGCGGCGGCGATCTCTCCGATCCGGGGGCCACGCTGATCGTGGGCGAGTCGGACGGTCTCACGCCTCCGGCCGATCCCGTGCTCTCGCTTGACGGCCACGGACCGGGCATCTGCATCGAGGCCGTGAACGTGATCCTCGGGAACACGGGTATCGATATTCGTGGCGGCGTGGATCCCGTGATCTTGAACTGCGTCGTCGACAACAACGTCGCGGACGAGACACGCGGCGGCGGCATCACGGTGCTCGGCGACTCGCATCCGCTCGTCGTGGGCTGCCGCGTCAACACGAACCTGACGCTCGGAGACGGCGGCGGCCTGCTCGTTCGCGAGTCCGGCGGCGCGTACGTCGACCTCTCGATCTCGGGCAATGCGTCCACGGGACCGGGGGGCGGGCTACATCTCGTCGATACGGGCACCGACTTCGCGCTGATCGACACCCTCGTCGGATCGAACATCGCCGCGCCACACGGCGGCGGCATCTACTGGACGGGGCTCTCCGAGGGCGATCTCATCCGGAACACGGTCTGGGGGAACGAGGTCGAAGGGAACGGCGCGGGGATCTTCCTCGATCTCGACGTCAAGACGCACCGGTTCGCCAACAATCTGGTCCGTTCGAATTTCGGGACATCCACAAGCTCGATGGGGGGCGGGTTGTACGTCGAAGAGCTGAACCTCAATCTGCTCGACATCTGCGGCAACGCGTTCCATGACAACCAGGCACAGTTCGGCGGCGCGATCGCGTTCCGCAAGAAGAACCGCGTCATCTTCGAGCGCAACCTCGTGTTCTGCAACAGGGCGTTTCAGAATGCCGGCGACGACGCCGACCCCGAGCCGCCCTACTACGCGGGTGGCCTCTTCCTCCGCGACATGAGCCCGCGATTCGCTCGCAACACCATCTATCGCAACACGGGAGCCGGAGGAGAGATCGAGGAGGGAGTCCGCGTTGCGCCGTTGGATCAGTCCGGGAGCATTCACTTCGAGCTGCCCGGCTTCGGAAGTCCACGGCTGTACGACAACATCCTGGACAGAGGAACGGGCTGGGAGCTCTTCTTCGACGTACCGTTCCCGAGCGGAAACATCGTCGACTACAACCTCGCGGCGGACGGAGACGACCCGGATGGAAGCTTCTTCACGCCGACCGTGTTGAATCCCGGGTCGAACAACATCCTGGGCCAGGATCCGGTGTTCGTGGACGCGCCCGAGACTTGCGACTTCAACGGATCCCTGGCAGACGCCTTTGCCGCCTTTGCGCTCGCGCCCGGATCTCCCGGTGAAGGAGCGGCGAGCGACACAATGACCGACATTGGCGCTGTTCCCAGCGGCACGGCACAGCCTTCGGACTGCATCGTCGAGACGATCGGCGACTGCAATGCCAACGGAATCCCCGACATCGTCGACATGCTGCGGGGCGACCTCGGTGACGGCAACAACAACCGGATTCCGGACGAGTGCGAGGGAGCTTCGAAGCCGGGCGGCAGCCAGAGCCGGCTGAACTCGTTGATTCAATCGCCGAGCAGTCGCTGAGCCGTACCGAAGGAGGCTCGAACACCCAAACAGAAAACGGGCCCGCGAGTGAGACTCGCGGGCCCGCTGGGGTTTCGTCTTGCGGTCGTTCGGACGCCGGCCCTTACCTCGGACCCACGACGAAGGGTACCGTCATCTCGATGAGGCCATCGCTCACGCGGCGTACTTCGAGGGCCAGGCTCATGTCGCCGTCGGGGTCGCCGTACTGCGACGTGCGCACCGTCCCGTCGGCGAAGACCTGCACCTTCATGCCGGGCGTCGACTGCTCGGGGTTGCCCGGGTAGACGCGCGGGTTCCACATGACGATCTGGACGTAGAAGGTTCGCCACGGCTTCTCGCCGTCGACGCCGCCCTTGCTCGCACCCGCAACCACGCCTTCCGGCTCGGGCAGGTTGAGCGTCATCGTCGGCAGCGCCTCCATGAGGACCGCGTACGACTTGTAGATGTTGCGAAGCCGCGTCTGGAACGCGTGCGAGTTGTCGCCGAAGCGGAAGATGTCCTCGCCGGTGTCTTCGGCGATCAGCATGTGGCACTCGGCCGCCTCGATCTCGAAGAAGTCGAGGATCGGTCGCTCGCCGACGCCGAAGTCCCGCGAGAGCGTCACCTGGATCTCGATGTGCTGACCCTCGACGCCCGTGAATGGAATGGCGTTCTGGATCGTGACGAACGGCTGGCTCGCGAGATCCGACGGATCGTTCGCGGCGCGCACCTTCGCGGTGACCGACGTGCCCTTCGGGACGATCGCGCCCCACGTTCCCGTGCCCCACGGGGTGTTCGGCTGCTCGCTGTCGAACGTCACCGTCCACGTTCCCTGGTTCGACGTGCCCGAGAGGACCCCGAAGCCGGTGCCGTCGCCGACCGAGTTGGTCGAGCCGCCCGGTCCGAGATCGACGACCAGGTCGACGATGCCCGGCGGCGATCCCGCGATCGGGTTCCCGCCGTTCGGGTCGATGCGGTTCAGCGTCTCGTTCGGCCGATCGCCGACCCAGACCTGTCCCTCTGGACCGATCGAGACCAACCACGGATCGCCGAAGTCGATCGTGCTGACGCGCTCGTAGCCGCCCTGCCCATCCTTCGCCCATCGCTCGACGAGGCCGCCCGTCTGTGGAGCCGGGAACGGATCGGCGGTAGTCACGGCGATCCAGAGATCTCCGTCTGAATCGATCGCGATGTCGCGAGCCGTGCCGAGAAGGTCAAGCACGCGGACGACGTTCCCGGCCGTGTCGACCTCGGTCGCCTGCCCCGGTCCGAACGCGACCGGCGACGTGACCCACCAGAGGTGCCCGGTCGTCGGGTCGATCGCCGACGCGCTGCCCTGGCCGCCGACATCGGTGCACTCGACGACCTGTCCCTGCAGGTCGACGCGCGCCGCGGGAAGCTGGTCATCGTTGTCGAGCGACCACAGGTCGCCGAACGGACCGACGATGCCGGTGCCGCCGCCGCACTCGTTGCGGATCTCGCCATCCGGAATGGGAATGCCGAGGATACCGCTGATCCGCTGATGCGTGATCACCGTGCCCTTGCCCTTGCCCTTGCCGCCGCCTTCGCCGCGGAGCTTGCC
>CAZQZX010000161.1:0-15962 GCA_964597885.1 uncultured Planctomycetota bacterium | reverse complement strand
GGGCAGGCCCAGCTCGCGCACGCATCGTGCGAGCGCGCGGATGGCGAGGTCGGGCGCCTGCAGCGGAACGGTCCCGAGACTGACGAACCGTGACGGATACCGCGCCTGCAGGCCGGCGATGTGGTCGTTCAGGATCCGCGACAGATCGAGGGCATCCTGCGGCTTCGCCCAGTAGCTGAACATCACCGGGACGGTCGAGAGAACCTGGACGTCGACGCCGTGGCGATCGCAGTCTTCCATGCGCCGCTGCGGGCTCCAGCAGTTGTCCTCGATCTCGCGGAAGAAGCGGTCGTCGATCATCATGCGCGCGCAGCAGGGCTTGTGGTGCTCGAGGCGGACGAAGCCGCCGTAGCCGTAGCGCTCGCGCAGATCGGGCCAGGTCTCGGGCAGGATATGGGTGTGAACGTCGATCTTCAGGGCGCGTCTCCCTCGTGCTAAAGCGAGCCGACAGGGCGGTCGCGCAGCGAAGGCGGATGGGGTCGTGAAACGGCGATCCGACGCGGGCGACAGGCCCGACCGCGAGCATAGCAAACAGGGGTTTTACGGCAACGGAGCGTTTGACTCCGCGGATCGTCCCGGAGTAGAATCCCGGGATTCGGAACCCCCGGCCGTTCTTGGCGTTCCCTCTCGTCACGCGTGTGCCCACTCATGGACCTCTATCTCGACTACAACGGTTCGACGCCCGTCCATCCCGAGGTGGCGGCTGCCGTTCTGGCATCCTTCACCGAGACGTCCTACGGGAACGCGTCGGCGGGGCATCCCTTGGGGTGTGGGGCGCGTGCCGCGATCGACCGGGCGAAGGCGACGATCGCGGCCGGGATCGGGGCCAAGCCGGAAGAGATCGGCTGCACCTCGGGCGGAACCGAGTCGAACAACTGGGCGCTCCGCGGGGTGCTGCTCGCTCGGGACGGCGGCGCGGGGAAGCGACACCTCATCACGACGCCGATCGAGCACTGGTCGGTTCGCCGCACGGCCGAATGGATGGAAGGGGCGGGAATCGACGTGACGTACCTTCCGGTCGGCGAATCGGGAGCGGTCACGGTCGAGTCGGTCGAGGCGGCGTTTCGCGAGGAGACGCGCCTCGTCTCCGTGATGGTGGCGAACAACGAGACCGGCACGCTGCAGCCCGTCCGGGAGATCGCGGAGCTGTGTCGCGAGCGGGGCGTGCTGTTCCACTGCGACGCCGTCTCCGCCCTCGGCAAGATTCCCATCGACGTGAACGAGATCGGCTGCGACCTGCTGTCGCTGTCGAGTCACAAGATGTACGCGCCCAAAGGCACCGGCGTTCTCTACATCCGCGAGGGTGTGGAGCTCGAGCCGCTGATCTTCGGATGCGGTCAGCAGGACGGAAGGCGCAGCGGTACCGAGAACACCACCGGCGTCCTCGCGTTCGCTCGGGCCTTCGAGCTGCTGGCCGACGGAACGATCCCGGATCCGGGCAAGCTCGCCCGGCTGCGGGACCGACTGGAGGCCGGGATCCTCGACGTGATCCCGGGGGCGTTGCGAAACGGCACGGGCCCGTGCCTGCCGAACACGCTGTCGATGGCCTTTCCCGGCCATCGAGGCTCGGATCTGCAGGCGGGGCTGGCCGAGCACGGGATCTGCGTGGCCGCGGGAGCGGCCGCGACGGGCGCCAAGCCCTCCCATGTGTTGACGGCGATGGGCTTGTCGGAGGAGCGCACGCGCTCGACCCTTCGATTCAGCCTCGGAAGCGGGACCACCGAGGAGACGATCGACACGGTCGTCGAGGCGCTGGCGCAGCTCGTGGGCTCGGAAGAGGGCAAGGACAAACCAGACGGAGGAGCTCGCGGGCGCGTGACGCTCGAGGCTCCGGCTTCGGTCGAGGTGCAAGAATGACGGCGATTCGAACGCTCTGCAAGGACATCTACGCGGATCTCGAGAAGGACCCGACGGGCCCGGGTGTTCCCGAGCTACTGGGGGCCTACATCGCGAAGAACGACGACTGGAAGATGTATCGCATCTTCGACGACGGCTTCTACGCGAGGAATCTCGTCGAGGTGAACGATCTCTTCGAGCTGATCGTGATCTGCTGGCAGGCCGGGCAGGCGAGCCCGATCCACAACCATGCCGGGCAGCACTGCTGGATGGCGATCCTCGAGGGAACGATCGAGGAGACGCACTACCAGACGCCGGCCGCCGATCACTCGGGACCGCTCGCGCCGAGCGCCGTGCACTCCTACGAGACGGGCGCGGTGGGGTACATCAACGACGACATCGCGCTTCACGTCATTCGCCCCACGCAGGACGCGCTCGGGGTCTCGCTCCATCTCTATTCCCGTCCCATCGAGACGTGCAACATCTACTGTCCCGATACGGGGGAGATCCGGCCGCGGCGCGTGTCGTATCACTCGATCGAGGGCAAGCGGGTCGGCTAGCGAGCCGGACCGAGGCGGAGTATCTGAGCACCGTGAGTTCCAGCACCCCGGTGGGTAATCCCTATACGTGTGTCGATGCACGCCCGGTATCGCCGCCCTGGAAGGCGGCCGACCTGGCGACGCCCGAGGCCTCCCGTACGTTCTTCGAGCGAGCGGACCTTCCCGTGGGATCGGGCGACGGGTTCTGGTTCGCCTGCCCGGAGGAATCGGGATCGGCCAAGGAGGTCCGCCTCTTCACCGATGTGGCTCGCCCGGGTCGTACCGTCCCGATGACGCGCGAGCCCGGGGGGGCCTTCACGCTTCGTTTTCCGACGCACGAGGTCGATCGGCTCGAGTACAGCTTCCAGGTGATCGACGAGCACGGGCACCTGCACTGGCGGCTCGACGAGGCGAACGAGCGTCGCGTCGATTCGCCGTTCGGGCCGAAGTCCGAGGCGGTGGGGCCGGGCTATCGCCTTCCGGCCTACGTTTCGAACGAGCCGGGGCACGGCGCCGCGAGCTCGCCGGCAGCCGACGGCGACGAAGAAGCAGCCTCGGCCGAGAGCGAGAAAGGGGCGGGGGAATGCCCGCGCGGAACGATCCGCGAGGCTCCGATCCCCGGTCGACGCGGTCGGGTCCGTACGGCGCGCATCTGGCACCCCGTGGGCCACGGCGCCGGCGATGCGCTGCCGATCCTCGTGTTCCTCGACGGGGGCGACTACCTTCGCTTCGCCGGCATGCAGGGAGCGCTGGCGTCGCTCGTGCGCCTCGGGTGGATCGAGCCGTGCCACGCCGTGTTCGTCCCGCCGAACGTCGATCGATTCCGCGAGTACTCCGCGAGCCCTAGGACTTCAGCATGGCTGGCCTCGGTGCTCCCGCGAGCGCTCGCGAGCTACGTCCGCATCCCGAGGAACCCGGCCCGGAGGATCGGCGTCGGTGCGAGCCTCGGGGGACTGGCGCTCCTGCAGGCGCACTTCGGGCATCCGGGATTCTTCGGCGGGCTCGTTCTCCAGTCGGGGAGCTTCTTCCAGCGCGAGACCGACGAGATGGTCTCTGCGTTCGCGCACTTCGGGCGCATCTGCCGCTTCGTGCGTTCCGTGGGGGCCGGCCGCGCCTCGGCCCCGCGCATTCCGATCCGCATGACGTGCGGTCTCGCCGAGGAGAACCTCGTGAACAACCGCGCGATGAAGGAATCCCTGGTGGCGCTCCACATGGACGCGACGCTCAACGAGAACCGGGATGCCCACAACTGGATCGCGTGGCGCGATTCGGTCGGCCGGGAGCTCGCATCGCTGCTGCCGGGACCCCGTGCGGCCGAGGCGATCGGGGGCGAGGCGGCGGGGGGCAACACGGTGCCGCCGGCCGAGTCGAGCAAGCGCGCGCCGGTCTGATTCCACGCGCCGAAAAGCGTGGCACGAGTGGAGGTGCTTTGGGAGAATCCGGGGCGCATCCGAAACGCAGTCAACGCCGGGAGTGAGACGTGTCCAAGCGAACGATCGGTCTTCTGCTGGGAACCGAGAATGACTGGCCAGAGGTCTTCGAGGCCCTCGTCCAGGACGCCGTGCCCGACATCCGGCTCGGCGGTGAAGTGCAGAGCTTCGACACCGAGCGGCTCTTGATCGAGCCCTTCGATCTTCGATCGCGGCCTTCGTGCCACGCGGTGATCGATCGCATCTCGTACTGGTACCCGCACCCGCGCGAGTGGCTCAAGAAGGTGGCCATCATGGACGAGGTCTACCTTCTCAACAATCCCTTCACGTTCCAGTCGATGGAGAAGCACACCGCGTTTTGCGGGATGATCCGGCTCGGACTGAAGGTTCCGGAGACGTGGCTTCTGCCCCCGAAGACCGGACCCGATCACGAGAAGTACGAAGAGACCGCGAAGCGCTACAACCGGCTGTTCGATCTCGACGAGATCGCGGACTCGATGGGCGGGTATCCGCACTACATCAAGCCGTACGACGGCGGGGCGTGGGTCGGCGTGACGCGGGTCGGGGATCGCGAGGCTCTGGAGAAGGCGTACGACGAGTCCGAGCGCCGGATGATGCACCTCCAGAAGTCGGTCGAGAATTTCGACGTCTTCGCGCGCAGCCTCTCCATCGGTCCGCAGACGATGGTCATGAAGTATCGGCCCGAGAAGCCGATGCACGAGCGATACGACGTCGAGCACGGTTTCCTCAGCGAGGAAACGGGCGCCGAGGTCGTTCGTATCGCGCGCCTCATCAACAGCTTCTTCCGCTGGGAGTTCAACTCCTGCGAGACGCTCGTTCGCGACGGGGTCGTCTATCCGATCGACTACGCGAACGCCGTCCCCGACGTGGCGCTGACGAGCCTCCACTTCTACTTCCCGTGGGCGCTCTCGTCGCTCGTCAAGTGGACCGTGTTCTGCGTGGCGACGAATCGAACGATGTCGATCGACATGGACAAGCGTCGCTACTTCGAGATCGGAGATCGGGAAGATCTCTCGTATGACGAGAAGCTCGAAGAGTACTCGAAGATCTCGGCCGAGTACTTCGAGGAAGAGCGCTTCCGGGATTTCTGCGACACGCATCTCAAGGACTTCGACACGCGAGCCCACGAGTACTTCACGAGCTCGTCGTTCGATGACCTGATCGTGCGGACCGTCCACGCCATGTTCCCCGAAGACGAGCGGGAATCCTTCGTCGAGCACTTCCGCGGATTGCTCGAACATTGGGCCGAGTGCCAGGTCGGATCGTGAGCCCGACGGACGGGGGGCTGACGCCTCCGTCGACGCTCATCATCGGCGGCGTCGAGGGGTTCCATCGGCGGCTGTGCTGCGTGGTTCTCGAGCGGCATGGATTCGCGACGTCGGAGCTCGGCGCCTCGGGAGCGCAGCAAGCCGGGACGAGCCCGGCGGCGGCCGGCGACGGAGCGGTGTCGGTGCGATCCCTGGCGCGGGACTTCGCGCGGCACCTCGAACGGGCCGGGCTTCGCGCCGCCGACGTGGGGCTCTTCGCGCCGAACCTTTCGCCGGCCGGGCCGCGCAGCGAGATCGAGGTGCCGATGCGCCACGAGCTCGAAGCGGCGGGGCACGCCGACGCGCGATTCGCGTTCTTTCCGGCAGGGCGCGGAGATGACTACGAGCTCGCGTCCGCGCTCCGCGTCGAGCTGTTCCACGCGCTGATCCTCGCGGACCTCCTGACGGAAGTCGCCTGTCGCGTTCGCCCCTACGAGCTCGAGCCGGGAGCGACCGATGCGGCGATCCGGGAAGCGGAGGACACGCTCGCGGCGGCTCTGGCCGCGGCTCGGCCGGTCGACGTGCCCGCGTCCCTCGTGAGTCGGGGCCTCGCGCGCTTCACGCGGATGGGAGACGCGACCACGATCGCTCGCGTCGGCTTCGAGCGGTCTCGGGAGGACTTCCTCGGCCCGCTTCGCGCGGCGGCCGAGCGGCTGCAGGAGCACGTCGAGGTCGACTACTCGCGGGCGCGTCCCCGGGTCCGGCTGGAGGGGCGCTGGTTCCCGCGGGTCGCCGGTCCGGGCGGGGCCGCGCTGGTGCGTTTCCTGGAGGCCGAGGGCGTGGAGGTGCAGCCCGGGGAGGCCGCCGAGTGGGTCCTGCGCACCGCGGATCGCTTCGACTGGCTGGCCCGGCGTTGGCTTCGCCAGCGGCTCCAGCCGTACCGGGAGCTGTTTCCTGGGGTCTACGCGCCGGATGGCTCGCTCTGGCCGGCGGATCTCCGCATCGTGCTCGACCCCGAGTCGACGCCGCGGCTCTCGGCCGAGCCGGGGACGGTCCGGGCCACGCTCGTGGCGGGGGAGGATCCCGCGCGGAGTGAGGGGGCCGAGCGGATCCGGACGGCCCTGCGAGGGGCGGTGCGCGCCTGCGACGAGGCGGCGTCCGGCCTCCTCGAGACGCTCCATCTCGATCTGGGCGATCTGGGGCGCTTCGTGCAGGACCGCAGGGACTTGCGCCGCCCGCTCCAACCGCTCGAGGCCCCTCGATCGTCGGGTTCGACGGCCTCGCTCGCCTTTCTCGACCACGCGGGCGGGAGCCTCGCCCGAGAGAAGGGGATGCGCAAGGAGATCCACTGGCATCCCTAGCCCGCGAGGGGGAACGGCCTCGTACGGCCGTCGTGCCCTCGGGGTTCGCCGGGAGGCCCCTTGCCGGCTCTCCAGAAAGTTCCGGGAAATCGTTGAGAACTCTGGGTTTACCTCCTACAATGGCCGGCTCACGAGGCAGGGGGTTCAGAAGGTCTCCTGCCCGACCGCGATCGGGGATATCCGCGGATGGGCGTCGGGCTCATTCGCGAAAGGGGAGTCCGCCGCAAGGTGCCGATTCCTCGACGAGCGCGGAGCAAGAGATAGCGCGCGCCTCCCGCGAGACGTTTCGACCCGTCGAAGCGCCGAGCCACGAGGACGCGTCAGGGATTGAAGGAGGTTTGACGATGCGGTCCATCCGTATGGCTGCCGTCGTGCTCGCCGCGATTGCGGTCGCCACCCCGGCTCTCGCGCTCGACGAGACCGAGGCCAACATCCATGCCATTCCGGGAAGCCTGCTGATCTTCCCGCTGTTCGACGCGAACGAGAATCACGGGACGTACATCACCGTGACGAACACGAACGCGAGTGGCTTCTCGTGCCTCGGTCGCTACGTCGAAGGAGACATCTGCGCTCACTTCACGTACATCAACCACGATCCGACGGACGAGGAGTGCCTCGAGTTCGACCGGTACGAGTGTCTGACTCCCGGCGACACGATCACCGTCGATACCGCGATCCACAACCCCGAGCATCAGCAGGGCTGGCTCTGGGTCGAAGCGCTCGATCCGGGCTTTCTCGAGCCGATCACGTTCAACCACCTCATCGGCAGCGCCATCATCGTCGAGGCGGATACGGACTTCGCCTGGTCGTACACGCCGTACACCTTCCAGTCGCTCGTCGAGGCCGATTGCAACCGTACGATCGCCTGCCAGACCATCCTGCGCTGCGTGACGGACGAGAACACGAACGGCTTCGCCGACTTCGACGGTGTCGAGTACCCGCGCTTCCCGGACAAGGTGCTGATCCCGCTGTACTTCAAGGAAGGCGAGAAGCGGATCGAGAACGAGCTGACGCTGATGTCGGTCGAGACCGATCAGTCGACGCCGATCGCCATGCGCATCTTCGATGACAGCCAGACGATCTTCTCCCGAGGTACCGGCTTCCAGTGCTTCCTGCGCGGTCCGCTCAGCGACCTCGCCTCGATCGTCGAGCTCATCAACGGTCCCGACCCCGAGCGCTTCGAGACGGGGTGGATCAGCATCGACGGCGGCGAAGGCGTGCTCGGCGTGTTCCGGCACGAGCGCACGACCGGTCAGAAGACCTTCACGGCGGGCAACGAGCTCTACGTCGAGGGGAAAGAGACCGAGCCCGTGAAGATTCGCCGGTTCGGCCTCTGATCGGACGTGGGGCGTTCCTGCGGGCTTTCCTGACGAAGGCGCCTTCGGCTAGGGCGCCGGCGGTGCGTTTCGGGGTAGCCGTTCCGGAAGGTCGGCGACGACTCCGGCCATGACGGCGACGCAGGCCGCCCCCAGCTCGAGCTCGCGTTCGTGCACGGACTCGATCGTGTCGTTCGCCGAGTGGTGGACGTCGAAGTAGCGCTGCGAATCCGGTACGAGGCCCATCAGAGGGACTCCGCTCGCGCGCATCGGTCCGATGTCCACGCCGCTCCCGCCGGTGATGACCTTTCCGGTGCCGGCGGCGATTGGCTCGAGAAGATCGCCGACGGCGCGAAGGACGCGTAGGGCCCCTGGGTTCGCATCGGTCGAGAATCCGCGGGGCACGAAACCGCCGCGGTCGGATTCGAGCCCGAACACGTGGTCGGCCATGACGTCGCGATATCGATCGTAGTAGCCGGTCCCGCCCCGGACGCCGTTCTCCTCGTTCATGTAGAGGATGACGCGGATCGTTCGGCGCGGCGTGAACCCGACCTGCTTGAGGAGTCGGACCGCCTCGAGGGCGTGGACGCAGCCGGCTCCGTCGTCGTGGGCGCCGTCACCGACTCCCCACGCGTCGAGGTGCCCGCCGATCACCACGATTTCCTCCGGGAGCTCGCTCCCGACCAGCTCGCCGACGACGTTGTGCGACGTCGCGTCGGGGAGGGTCCGGCAGCTCAGCTCGAGCCGTAGGACGACTCGCCCGCGATCGGCCAGGAGCTCCGACAGCCGATTTGCGCCTCGCGTGCTGATCGCGGCCGAGGGGATGCGCGTGACCTCTTCGTCGTAGCGCATGGCGCCGGTGTGCGGCGCGTCGTCGATGCGTGTCGTCATCGACCGGACGAGCGCGGCGACCGCGCCGACCTTCGCGGCTTCGATCGCGCCGCGACTGCGCTGGTTGACGGCTCCCGAGTACGCGCGGAACGTGTACGTCTCGGTCGGATCCATCGGGCGGTTGAAGAAGACGATCGCGCCGACCGCCTCGTCGGCCCGCTCCTTCAGCTCCTCGAACGACTGGACTTCGATGACGCGACCGGAGATGCCGTCCTCACCCGTGCCGATGCTTCCACCGAGCGCGACGACCGGGAATCCGTCGATGCCGAGCTCGGTCGGCTCTACCAGAGTCAGTCGTTCGACCGAGCCCCGTTCCCAGTGCGGAACGAGGACGGGCTCGAGGCGCACGTTCTCGAGGCCGTCCGCCTCCATGACGCGTCGACCCCATTCGACGGCTCTCGCGGAACCCTCGGATCCGGCGAGCCGCTGCGGCGCGACCTCGAGGAGCTCCGTCAGCTTCTCGTACGCCATCCCGTCGCGCAGGGCCGTGGCCACCACGCGATCGGTGAGATCCTGATATCCGGACACGGCCGCGAGATTGGCGTTCGAGCCGCCGCCGCCGACTCCGTTCGATCCGCACGCCGCGAGGAGGCAAGTGAGAGCGATCGCGACGACCAGCTGGCATCTTCGAATCCGATGGGTCTTTATCACGTAGGTGTGTCCTCGTCCGAGAAGTTCGATCGGGCACCGAGCGAGGCACGAGTATAGCTCGCACGCGCGCGGGGCCCCACCCTTCGTGAGGGCGGCGGTGCGCGGAAACCGTGGCGTCACGGTAAGATGCGGTTTATAATGCCGCGAGAGCGTGCAGCATACACGAAGAAAATCGGGGGCTCCGTGACGAGTCTATACCTCCGCGAAAACTCCGAGGTCCGCAAGTTCGACATTCCGGACGAGCCGATCACGGTCGGTCGGTCCGCCCAGAATGCCGTCGTCATCCACGATCTGCGATCGTCGCGGCGACACTGTCGCTTCGAGCGCGAGGGCGACCGCGTGCGGATCAGCGATCTGGGCAGCCAGAACGGAACCTTCGTGAACGGTTCCCCCGTGACCTCACGCATCCTCGAGCAGGGTGATCTCATCGAGGTGGGGTCGGTGCGGATCTATTTCGACCGCGATCCCGATCGCAGCGTGGAGGCCCCGGAAACCCAGACGACGGTTCCCGAGGACGAGCGCGAGGGGCCGGATCTCGAGCGCCTCATGCGAGAACGCTCGAACCTTCTCCAGCTCCAGCGCATCACGCGCGCCGTGAATTCCGAGCTCGAGATCGAGCGGCTGCTCGAGATCATCCTCGATTCGGCGATCGAGCTCACCGACGCCGAGCGCGGCTTCCTGATCGTGAGGGAAGACGGCAAGCTGCGTTTTCATGTCGCGCGCAACTTCGATCGGGAGAGCCTCGAGCACCCCGAGTTCTCGATCAGCCGATCGGTGGCGGAGCAGGTTCTCGAGACGGGACGCCCGATCCTGACGCTCAACGCGAAGGAAGACGAGCGCTTCGCCTCCCACCACAGCGTCGACACGCTGGGCCTGCGATCGCTCGTGTGCGTGCCGTTTCTCGTGAAGGACAAGATCCTCGGCACCGTGTACCTCGACAACCGGATGCACAAGGGCGTGTTCGGTGACGACGATCTGAGGCTGCTCGAGACGCTGGCCGACCAGGCCGGTATCGCGCTCGAGAACGCGAAGCTCGTCCAGGAGCTGCGCGACTCGAAGTCGGTCGTCGAGGAATTGAACGGAGCGCTCGAGGCCAAGGTCGACACGCAGTCCGTGGAGCTGACGGCCGTGCGCGAGCGCCTTCGCTCGTCGCAGCGCGACCTGCGCGTCAAGTACGACTATGCGAACATCATCGGAAGCTCGCGCCCGATGCGCGAAGTGTTCCGCCTGCTCGACCGCGTGACCGATTCGGAAGTGCCGGTGCTCGTGCTCGGCGCGTCCGGAACCGGCAAGGAGCTCGTCGCCAAGGCCATCCATTACAACGGTCCTCGACGGGACGCGCCGTTCGTGAGCGAGAACTGCGGGGCCGTCTCGGAGACGCTGCTCGAGAGCGAGCTGTTCGGCTACGAGAAGGGCGCCTTCACGGGAGCCGCCAAGGATCGCAAGGGGCTGTTCGAGGTCGCGCAGGGGGGCACGCTGTTCCTCGACGAGGTCAGCGACATGAGCCCCGAGATGCAGAAGAAGCTGTTGCGCGTGCTGCAGGAGCGCGAGGTGCGTCGGGTCGGCGGCAAGGATACGATCCCGATCGACGTCCGGCTCATCTCGGCGAGCAATCGCGATCTCAAGGAGATGGTCGCCGCGGGGGAGTTCCGCGAGGACCTCTACTTCCGATTGCAGGTCATCACCGTGGAGCTGCCCGCCCTCAAGGATCGTCGCGACGACATTCCCCTTCTCGTGAAGCACTTCCTCGACCGTGCATGCGAGGAAGAGGGAAAGACGCGCTTCGATCTCCCCGCGAACGTCATGGAGCGTTTCCTCGATTACGCGTGGCCGGGCAACGTCCGCGAGATCGAGAACGAGGTTCGCCGCCTCGTCGCGCTGGCCGAGGACGGGATCCATCTCGATCTCGTGTCGAGTCACATCCGGCACGGGCGGGAACAGTTCGCCGTCTCGGGCGGCGGGCCGGTGCGTCACCTGAATCGACTGGTCGAGGAGGTGGAGCGCCTCGAGATCCTCAAGGCGCTCGACCACTACGAGAACAACAAGACCCGCGCAGCGGAGGCGCTCGGGATCAGCCGTTTCACGTTGCAGAGGAAGCTCGAAAAGTATGGGATTTCGTGACAGGGGTAACGGCCGGGGCGGAGACGGCCGTATGGCAAGAAAGCCGCAGAGGGGTCTGCGACTCGTTCTGACGCTCGCGCTGATCGGCGTGATGTGCGCGATGGGGCGAGCGGACATCCTTCACCTGAAGAACGGTGGCAAGGTCAAGGGGACCGTCACCGGCGAAGAGGGCGGGAAGTATCTCGTCAAGACGCGGTTCGGGATCCAGCGGGTCGCGAAGGCCGACGTCAAGCGCATCGAGAAGACCGAGAGCGTCGCCGACCAGTACGAGAAGAGGCTCGCCGCGCTCGACGGCACGGATCCCGATGCGATCTACGAGCTCGCCATGTGGTGCAAGAAGAGCCGCATGGTCACGCAGTACAACGAGCTGCTGGCGAGGGCCATCACCGTCGACATCGATCACGCGAAGTCCCAGACCGAGCTCGGCAACGTCAAGTACGACGGCGAATGGATGACGCCCGAGCGCAAGGCCGAGCTCGAACAGCGAAAGCTCGTCGCCGAGAAGCGGGCGCAGGGGCTGGTCCTCCATGAGGGCGAGTGGATCTCCAAAGAAGACAAGGACGCGCTCGACAAGGGCATGGTGCGGCACAACGGCCGCTGGATGACGCCCGAAGAAGTGCGCGACCTCACGGGCTTCGTGCAGGATGAAGACGGCGAGTGGGTGCACCGCGACACGATCGCCGCGCGCGCGGAAGTCGAGCGCCTCGAAGACGAGCTCGGCATCGAGCTGAGCCTTCTCGACACGGAGCACTTCAGCGTGCGAAGCGTTCTCGGGAAAGAGCACGTCAAAGAGATGGCGCGCGATCTCGAGAAGGCGCACGAGGTCTTCCACGAGACGTTCGGTCTCGGGAGCGACATCCTCAAGCACCGGCTCCTCCCGGTCATCGGGCTTCGCGACCGGCGGAAGTTCCAGCAGTTCCTCGACTACTTCGCCAAAGAGAAGGAGATGTCGGCCGCCTGGACGAAGGTCGCGCGGGAAGCGGTCGGCACGTACCACTTCGACCCGCCCCTCGTCGCGGACTATCTCGCGGCGCGCGACGATCGGCACCTCGTGAACAGCGCCGTCAACAAGCTCGGCCGGATCTTCGCCAACCGCTTCTACAACAACTTCAACTACCTCCCGGCGTGGTACGAGGAGGGGATCGCGGTGTGGCTCGAGGTCGAGGTGCGCGGCGATTGCACCACGTACTACCTCGGCAGCCCCGGCACGAGCGCGCGCAGCCGCTACCAGAAGAACAAGCCGGACCTCTCCAAACGCTTCGACTCGAGTCGGGGCTGGATCCTCCACGGCGAGTGGATCTCGCGGCTCAAGGATGCTGCGGGGGAGGGCAAGGACACGCCCATGCACGACCTGCTGATCCGGGAGGCGGCCGAGCTCGATTCGCTCGACGTCGCGAAGTGCTGGAGCTTCGTCTACTACCTCATCCAGAAGGACGTGGACACGTTCGAGAGCTTCATCCGGGAGATCCGCATGAAGCTGCCTCGATACGAGAGCTCGCTGACTCCACGAGAAAAGCGAGATATCCAGCGCCGGGCCTTCGAGGAGATCTACGATATGAGAGTGATCGAGCTCGAAGAAGAATGGAAGGAGAAGGCGCTGGGAATCCGATAGGGTCCCTGGCGGGAACCGCGTCCGGTGCGGCCCCGCAGCGACGGGAGTCGACGAGTCCATGATCCGCGAAGAAGACCAGGTCTTCGCCAAGGTAGTCGCACGCCACAACCTCCTTCCGCCCGAGGCGATCGCCGAAGGGCTCAAGGCGCTCGAGGCCGACGACAAGCTGACCCTGAAGGAGATCTTCCAGAGCCGCGGTCTCCTCACGAGGGCGCAGATCTCCGAGCTCGAGCGGCTGGCGTCGAGGGTCATGCAGGGCGGCCCGATCCCCGGCTACGAGATGATCCGACGGATCGGCCGGGGCGGGATGGGCGCCGTGTACGAGGCGAAGCAGCTCTCGATGGGCGGCCGGACCGTGGCGCTCAAGGTCGTGCGGCTGCCCGCGGGGCACGATCGCCGCAACGCCCGTCGCCTGCTCCAGGAAGCTCGCATCGTCGGCGAGCTCGACCACCCCAACATCGTCAAGGGAATCGATGTCGGGGTCGCGGCCGACTACTGCTACTTCGTGATGGAGTACGTGGACGGCGGCAACCTGCGCGATGTGCTCATGCGGCGTCGGCTCGCGCCCGGCGAGGCGCTCCGCGTCACGCGGAAGATCGCGGCCGCGCTCGGACACGCGCACGAGAACGGGATCGTCCATCGCGACGTGAAGCCGGCGAACATCCTCTTCACGTCGGACGGCGTTCCGAAGGTCACGGACCTCGGGCTCGCCAAGGGACCGCGCGAGTCGACACTCACGCGATCCGGCGCCACGCTCGGTACGCCGCAGTACATCGCCCCCGAACAGGCCAAGTCGCCCAAGCTCGCGGACGCCCGCTCCGACGTGTACTCGCTCGGCGCCACGCTCTATCACATGGTCACGGGCGTGCCGCCGTATCAAGGCGACTCGCTTGCCTCCGTCATCTCGCAGGTCCTCTTCGAGAACTACGTGCCGCCCGAGGATCTCAATCCGGATCTGTCTCCCGAGTTCTGCACGCTCGTCGACAAGATGATGGTGAAAGATCCGGATCGGCGTTACCCCGATGCCAACGCGCTGCTCGCCGACATCGACGCGGTGCTTGCGGGTGAGGAGATCGATCCGGTGCCCGAGGAGTCGGTCGATCTCGCGGGTGCAGGCTCGTCGCGCGCGGCCGGGCTGATGGTCGTGCTCGTTGTGGTCGGTGCGCTCGGCTGGTTCGGGCTCGCCGCGCTCCGCTCCGATCCGGACGAGGGAGACTCCGGGGCGTCGCGTCCGCAGGCCCGACCGAGCGCCGCGCAGGAGCTTCTCTGGCGGATCGAAGACGATTACCCGATCGCGTCGCTGGCCCCCTCGAAGCTGTTCGACGCCCGCGATGCGTATCGTCAGGTCGCGAACGCGTACCCGGACAGCGGGGAGGCGACCCTCGCTCGTGAGCGGGTGAGGCGGCTCGAGAACCGGATCGGTGACGAGGTGGCGCGGCTGTTCGGGCGGCTGGCGGGGCGCGCCCAGGGCCTCGTCCTGCGCGGTCAGCTACGCGAGGCCGCCGACGGGTTCCGTGCGAGCTGGGCCGAAGACTTCGCGCGCGAGTTCGACCGCAGCGCTTCCGCGCTTCCCGAGCCTTTCGGGGATCTGGTTGCGCGAGAGCATGCGGCGGCCCAAAAGGGAATCGAGATCCAGATCTCCGGCGTCGTTCGAGACGGGCTGGTCGCCAAGGCAACGTCTCTTGGCGGCACGCCGATCGCGGAGGAGGCCTCCGCATACGTGGCGGCCCTTTCCAGTCTCGAGGAGGAAGCCGCGGCGAGTGCGGACCTGCTCGGCGAAGCGGATCGCGAGACGGTACGCGCGCGGATCGAAAGCGAGCGCCGCGCCGTTTCGGACGTGCTCGAAGCGGAGCTGCGACAGTCCATCGAGGAGAGCGAATCCCTTGCGGATTCGGGTCGGATCGTCGCGGCGGAGGAAGCCTTCGTGCGTGCCGAGAGAATGAGCGCGGCCCTCGCCGATGCGGGAGGGGAGTCGAGGGCGGAGCTGGCGCGAGCCGGGAAGTACCTCGAGAGTCGTCGCGACGCGGTGCAAGCGGCTCTCGACCGGGAGTTCGAGCGCACTCTCGACACCCTGCGTACGGGGCTGGCCGAGCGGCGGTACGGCGAGCTGAATCGCGAGCTCGAGCGATCGCGCGCGTCGTTCGAGACGCAGCGGGAGAAGGGGCCCCTCGCCACCGAGTACGCGCAGGCGCACGACGGCCTACGAGCGGGGGTGGCGGCAGTGGAGCGCCTCTTCGATCGTGTCGGCGACAGTCTGCGCGCGCAGGTCGGTGAGAGCCTGAAGCTGGGCTTCGACGATCGAAACCGCAAGACGCTCCTGGCCGTCGACGGCGACGTCGTTCGCTTTCGATATACGGGAGGCGGCGACGCGGTGGAGCGCAGCCTCTTCGACCTGGCCCGCGATGAGGCGCTCGGACGCGGAAGCCCGGATCGCGAGCCCCACGAGGCGTGGTTGGACGTCGGGTGGTTCCTGCTCGGCGAGAGCTTCGGGGAATCGTCGCTCGAGCGGCGGGAGTCGCTCGTGGGGCAGGCCGAGAAAGGATTCGGGCTGGGTCTCGCCGAGTCCGAAGCGCGCGGGATCGCCACGGGTGCTCCGGTCTTCGAACGTCTCGTGCGAGAGTCCCGGGAGGACCTGCGCGAGATTCGCGAGCGTCGCCAGATGAGCGCGGCGGCGCTCCTCGTGGCGGCCGATCGGCGATTCGATTCCATGCAGTGGCGCGAAGCGCGGAGTCGGTACGAGGAGCTCAGCCGACAGCCGCACAAGTCGTCGTTGCGAGGCGAGGAGCTCCGGCACGTCGAGCAGCGTCTGCAGGACTGCCGCAGGCGCATGGCGCTCGCGTCACTCGCGGGCGAGTTCTCGGGGGCCGTCGAGTTCCTCGATGCGGCCACCAAGGAGATCCGCGTCACCTACGAGTTCGACGACGCCCGCGAGCTCCA